>NZ_ASHX02000001.1:4724987-5064981 GCF_000478605.2 Streptomyces thermolilacinus SPC6
ACAGCGCGAAGACGGTGAAGGCGAGACCGAACTGCCCCAGGTCCAGACCGGCCACCTTGCGCCCGGGCATGGCCCGCGAGACGACGACGAGCGCCGCGCCGATGATGCCGGCGATGTACACGCTCATCACCAGGCCCAGGCTGTCCCAGGCGTTGGGCAGGTCGCAGCTCGTCCCGGTCGGGCAGTCGACGCCGTACAGGCTGAGGAACGAGGCGATGAACAGCACCACCGCTGCTCCGATCACCACGCCATCGCCTCGAGTGAGGGAGCGGATGTTCACGTGAAAAGTCCTTCGTCGGTCGTGTCGTCGTCAGGGGTGGCGCGAAGCACGGGGGGCGCCCCATCGTACGGACGAATGTATCGTCCGTACGGTCTACCCGAGCAGGTAGGTGCTGACCCCGTTCGCGATCCCCTGAGCGGCCTTCTGCCGCCAAGCCGCGTCCGACAGCAGCGCGGCGTCCTTCGGGTCACGCATGTTGCCGCATTCGACGAACACCTTGGGCACGGTCGAGAGATTCAGCCCGCCGAGGTCCTCGCGTACGTCCAACCCCGTACCGCCGCCCAGGTAGTTGGCCGGGGCGGAACCGGTCGCCCGGGCGAACTCGGCCGCGATGCGCTCACCGAGCCTGCGGGACGGCTCCACGATCGGCGCCGTGTCGGCCGTACCCGCCTTGACCAGGCCCGGAAGGATCACATGGTGGCCCCGGTTGCCGACCGCCGAGCCGTCGGCGTGGACGGAGACCACGGCGTGGGCGCCCTTGCCGCCGCCCGCCCGGTTGCCGATGCGGGCGCGCTCGTCGATGCACGGCCCGAAGGGCCGGTCGGCGTCGTGCGTCAACTCCACGGTGGCGCCGAGGCGTTCGAGCGCGGTACGGAGGCGGTGCGCGACGTCGAGGGTGAAGGCGGCCTCCGTGTAGCCGTCCCGCGTGGAAGTGCCCGTCGTGTCGCACTCCTTGCGGTTGGTGCCGATATCGACCTGCTTGTTGATCTCCGAGGGGTGCTGAAAATTCCCCGGATTGTGACCTGGGTCGATCACGACGACCTTCCCGGCGAGCGGCGCGGCGGGCGCGGTGCCGGGCGCCGCGTCGGACGCGCCCGGGGCCGTACCGGGTGCCGGTGCCGTACCGGTCGGCGCGGGCGCCGACGTACCGGCCGACGCGGGCGCGCCCCCACCGCCGCGCCCGTCGGAGCCCGCCCCGCCGCCGCCCGGCCCGGCGCCCGCGACGGCCCACCCCCCGGCGAGCAGACCGGCCGCGGCGAGCGGTACGGCGGCCAGGAGGACGGCCTTCCGGAAACGGGCGCGCTTCTGCGTGTCATCGTCGTGCACGCGGGCGAGCCTAGGCGGTGCGGGGGCTTCCGGCCCGGACGCGGGGCGTTCCGCTCAGATCCCTGGGGCCGTTCGGCGCAGTACCCGCAGCGAGTCGGTGACGGACACCTCCGTGAACGCTCCCGACTCCAGCGCCCGCAGATAGATCCGGTACGGGGCCTGGCCGCCGTCCGCCGGGTCGGGGAACACGTCGTGGACGACCAGCAGCCCGCCCTCGGCGACGCACGGCGCCCAGCCCTCGTAGTCGTTGGTCGCGTGCTCGTCGGTGTGCCCGCCGTCGATGAACACCAGCCCGACCCGCCCGGCCCACACCCGCGCCACCTGCGGCGACCGCCCGACGACCGCGATGACGTGGTCCTCCAGGCCGGCCGCGTGCAGGGTGCGCCGGAACGTCGGCAGCGTGTCCATCAGGCCCACCTCCGGGTCCACGACGGCCGGGTCGTGGTACTCCCAGCCCGGCTGCTGCTCCTCGCTGCCCCGGTGGTGGTCGACCGTGACGGCGACGGTCCCGGCCGCCCGCGCCGCGTCGGCCAGCAGGATCGTGGAACGCCCGCAGTACGTGCCCACCTCCAGCAGCGGCAGCCCGAGCCGCCCCGCCTCGACGGCCGCCGCGTACAGCGCGAGCCCCTCCCGCACGGGCATGAACCCCTTGGCCGCCTCGAACGCGGCGAGCACCTCCGGCGACGGCTGCGGGCTCTGCTCCTGCGTCTGCTCCGGGGTCTGCTCCGGCGTGGGTGCGGCGCTCATGGTCGGGGTCCTCCAGGTCGTACGGGCCAGCGGAACGCCATCGTCCCCCACCCCCCGGCACCCGCTCGCGGCACCCCGCTCCCCAGGGCCGGAGGCCATCGCCGAGAGGGAATGCCATGGCCGGCGAGAACGGGGAACCCGGAAGACCTGGGTCCCGAGGCGCACGCCCCGTACCCCGATATCGGGATGTACGGGGCGCCGCCCAGCTGCGACCATGACGGTCATGGCCCAGCCCCGTACCGAGACCGCCGCCACCGCACCCGCCGCCGATCCCCAACTGCCAGCCCGTCCCTGGGCGGTGATCCTCGCCGCCTGCGCGGGCACGTTCCTCGTCGTGCTCGACGTGTCCGTCGTGAACGTCGCCCTGCCGTCGATGCGCGCCGACCTCGGCATGTCCGCGCTGGCGTTGCAGTGGGTGGTGAACGCGTACTCCATAGCCTTCTCCGGGTTCATGCTGCTCGGCGGGCGGGCCGCCGACCTGTTCGGCCGCAAGCGGATGTTCCTGCTGGGCCTGAGCGTGTTCACCGCCGCGTCCGTCGCGGGCGGCCTCGCCCAGGAGGGCTGGCAACTGCTCGCCGCGCGCGCCGTGCAGGGCCTGGGCGGTGCCGTGCTGTCCCCGGCGACGCTGACCATCGTCACCAGCGCCGTACCGGAGGGCCCCGCCCGGACGCGGGCCATCAGCACCTGGGCGGCGGTCGGCGCGGGCGGCGGCGCGGCGGGCGGTCTCGTCGGAGGGTTCCTCACGGAGCTGCTCGACTGGCGCTGGGTGCTGCTGATCAACGTCCCGGTCGGCGCGCTCGTCCTGATCGCGGGCGCCGTGTGGGTGCGGGAGGCCCGTACCGGCGCCGGGCGCCGCCTGGACCTGCCCGGCGCGGTCCTCGTCACCACGGGCCTCGCGGCGTTCGCGTACGGCGTGGTGCAGACCGAGCAGTCCGGCTGGGCCGCCCCGGAGACGCTGGTGCCGCTGCTCGGCGGGCTGGTGCTGCTGGCCGCGTTCGTGGCCGTCGAGTCCCGCACCCGCGAACCGCTCATGCCGCTGAAGGTGTTCCGGGCGCGGGCCGTGTCGGCGGCGAACGTCACCCTGTTCGTCATCGGCTCGGCGACGTTCGCCTCCTGGTTCTTCATGACCCTGTACGTGCAGAACGTCCTCGGGTACGGCCCGCTGGCCGCCGGGCTGGCCCTGATGCCCAGCTCCGCCGGGGTCGTCGTCGGCTCCAAGCTGGCGCCCCGCCTGATGCCGCTGCTCGGCGCGCGGAGGCTCGCGGTGGGCGGCGCGCTCATCGCCGCGACCGGCTTCGCCTGGCAGTCGCTGATGGACGTGGACGGCACGTACGCGGCGGACGTGCTGGGCCCCGGCATCCTGATGATGACCGGTGTCGGGCTGATCCTCACCCCGCTCGCCGCGATGGCCACGTCCGGTGCCGCGCCCGGTGACGCGGGCCTCGTCTCCGGTCTCGTCAACACCTCCCGCACCATGGGCGGCGCCGTCGGCCTGGCCGTCCTGTCCACCGTCGCCGCGTCCGGCGCGGCCGGGTCCGTCACCCCCGAGGCCCTCACCGCCGGGTACGCCCTCGCCTTCCGCACCGGCGCGGGCGTCCTCGTCGGGGCGGCCGCGCTGATGCTGCTGTGGCTGCCCCGCCCGGCCGCCGCCGCCACCAGCTCCCTGGGCGCCGCCGGCCGCGCCGACCGGACCCGCGCGAAAAGCGGTTGATCACCGCCCGCCGCCGTGCCACCGTGAGCGGGTCCGGCACCCCACATCCGTCACCTCAGGGACTGAAGCCCATGATCCCGGCGCCCGCCAGCGGCCGCCGTCGGCGCTGACCGCGCCCTCCTCACGGCGGCCCCACGTCGCCGTGGCGCGCACCCGCGCGCCCCGGTCCAACGACACTTCTCCGTGAGGACATCTCACCGTGGACACCAACGTCCAGAGCTTCGCCGTCGCCAACCTCCGCCGCCGTCCCGTGGTGGTCGAGACGGGGGGCTTCGTCGTCGGCATCGACCCGGGCACGACCAGCCCGTACCTCAACTACGCCACGCCCCTGCCCGGTGCGCGCCCCGCCGCGCGGGACGTCGCCGCGCTCGTCGCGGCGTTCCGGGAGCGCGGGCTCACGCCCCGGCTGGAGTTCGCGCCGGACACCGCGCCCGCCGTGGAACCCGCCCTGCGCGAGGCCGGGTTCACGACGGAGGCGGTACACGAGTACCTGGTGTGCGCGCCGGACACGTTCACCCCGCCGCCCGGCCCCGCGTCACGGGCGGAGACCCCGGCCACCGACGCCGAGTACACGGCGGTGGACGCCGCCCTGTCGGAGGCGTTCGACGGGGTGTTCCCCCCGTCGGCGGAGGGCGCGGCCCGGCTGCGCCGCGTCCAGGAGGGCGGTGGCGCGGTGCGGTTCGTACGGGCCGAGGACGGCGGCTGCGCCGGTGCGGCCACGTGCTCGGCGCCCGCGGAGGGCACCGCCGAGGCGGCCGGTGTGGGAACCCGGCCCGGCTACCGGGGGCGGGGCATCGCCGGCACGGTCACCGCGGCCGTCACCGGCGCGCTGTTCGCCCAGGGCGCCCGGACGGTGTGGCTGGAGTACTCCGGAGAGGGCTCAAGGCGCGTGTACGAACGCGTCGGCTTCCGCCCGGAGGGCACCCGGCTGTACCTGATCCTGGCGGAGTGAGCGGGGGTTGAGGGGCGCTGAGGGCGTTGAGGGCTGTTGAGCGACGTCGTGGAGACGGCCCCTGACCTGACCTGACCTGACCTGACCGGACCTGACCGGACCTGACCGACCGACCGGACCGACCGGACCGACCGGACCGGCCGACCGGCCGCGGAGCCACACCGCCGCCGGGAACGCCGAGGGCCGCCCCGGATCTCCGGGACGGCCCTCCTCTCGACTCTGCGCTCTGGCGGCGGACGTTACGCCGCGCCACCGCCCTGACCGGAAACCCTGCGGTGCCGGCCGTGCGGCTGCGCCGACGTGTCCTCCGACGGCGCGGGGCCCCCGCGGTGCTTTCCGGAGCCGCCGGCGTCCCCGTGCGCCCGCGTCGCCTGGGTCGTGTCGGTGCTGGCTTCAGACATGTGGTGAAGTCACCCCGTAATGATCGCTGTTGACGTGCGGCCCGTGAGTCTAGCCGGGCATCGCGCGCCCGGTGAGCGGTGCCTGCTGCAACGGCACGGGCCGGCACGCCCCGGTGGCGCCGAGGCCGCCACCCGGCCCCCGACCTGCGAGTTCCCCCGACTCCGGGACCGCCGCGCCACTCCGCACGAGCCCTGCCCCAGACCCCCGTACGGACCCCGCCCCGGCGTCCCCCACGGGCCCGGCGCCACCCCCTGCGGGCCCGGCCCCCGGCTCCCGTACGGGCTCGGTCTCCTCCCGTACGAGCGCGTCCGCCGCACCCTCGATCCGGGCCAGCCCGCACGGCACCGAGGCGTTCGTGTACGGCAGGGACAGCACGCCCTCCCGCGACCACAGCCCCGCACCGGCGAACCATCCGACCGGCGCCGGGAGTTGAAGCAGCCGCCGCGCCGCGGGGCGCCACACCCCGACCCAGCTCGCGGCCGCCCCGTCCACGCGCAGCGCCACCGCGCACGCCTCCGGGGTCAGCACCTGGCCCGGCTGCACCGCGAACGGCGTCAGCACCGCGCCCGCCGACCGCAGGCACTCCGGGAACCGCACCGGCCGCGTGCTGCCCAGCACCCCCCAGCCCAGCCGCTCCCGCCCCGGTGACGGCGCGTCGGAGCGGATCAGCAGCAGCCCGCTGTCCGGGTCGGCGAGGAGCAGCCGGTCGCGGCTCTCCCCGGTGATCTGGAGCAGCGGCGTGACCTCCCCGCCGCGCCACAGGTCCACGGCGACGGTCTTCACCGGGCCGCCGCCCACCTCCCGGTCCAGCGCGAGCAGCCGCCCCTCCCGGTCCAGCCACACCCCGCCCGAGCAGTGACCCTCCACCTCGGCGACGTGCTCGGGCCCGGACGCGCCGCCCGCCACCCGCCAGACGCCCGTCGAACGCCCGCCCGCCACCAGCACGTACGCGCCCATCCCGTCAGGCGCGGGCGGCAACAGCCGCACCGAATCCGCCTCGACCGCGCCGAGGGGCAGCTCGCCCGTCTCCGGGCCCGTCGGGTACAGCAGCGAGAACGCGCACCTACCGGCGACACGCCGCGCGATCAGCACCCGGCCGTCCGCGAGCGGCAGCAACTGGGCGTGCGGGTCCTCGGGCTGCCCGAGCGGCAGCGGAACGGCGTAGGGCTCAGGGCCGTCGAGCGTCCAGCGCTCCGGGTACAGCGCCTCGCCCTCCCCGGCGAGCCGGGCCGCGTAGGAGCCGTCCGCCGCGATGGCGAACCCGGCCCCGCGGCCGACGGCGTCCGCCCCGGAACCGCTCGCGGCGGGCCCGCCGCCGACCGCGTCCGTACCAGCCTTGATCCCGGCCGTCCCGGCGCCGTCCCGAGCGGTGGTCTCGATGGCACAGGCTGTCATGGCTCGTCACCTCCGGCCCCCGACGCTAGTTTTCGCCATTCCGCCCGAACGGCACGAGCCACCGCGCTTCACACATAAGGGTGGCCGTCGCGGGGTTCGCCTGAGGGGGAAGGGGGCGGTGTGCTGGCCTGAAAGGGTGGTGAGTAAGGTAAGGCCCTAAGCGGAATTCGGTGGTCCGGGTTTCCTGGGGCCGTCCCCGTTCTCCGTCCGTCAGGAGTCACCATGTCCGTACGGTCCGTACGACGCCGACGCGGCACCGCCGCCGTCATCGCCCTCGCCACCGCGCTGTCCCTCGCGGCCTGCGGCACCCAGGACAAGGACGCCCCCGCCGAGGCCGAGCCCGGCGCCGACAAGAAGTCCGTCGCCCAGGGCGGCCAGGACTTCGGCGACGCCCGCGCCAAGACCGCGGCGCTCGGCACCGACGCCAAGCCGGGCCAGTTCCCGCGCACCCTCACCCACGCCATGGGCAAGACCGAGATCAAGGCCGCGCCGAAGCGGGTCGTCGTCCTCGACGTCGGCGAGCTGGACAACGTCGTCTCCCTCGGCATCAAGCCCGTCGGCTACGCCCCCGCAGAGGGCGCCCCGAACCTGCCGGGCTACCTCGCCGAGGACGGCGGCAGCCCCAAGAGCGTCGGCACCATCAACAGCCTCAACCTGGAGGCCATCGCGGGTCTGAAGCCGGACCTCATCCTCGGCAGCCAGCTGCGCGCCGCCGACAAGTACAAGGAGCTGTCGAAGATCGCCCCGACGGTCTTCTCGCTGCGCCCGGGCTTCACGTGGAAGGAGAACTACCTCCTCAACGCCGCCGCGCTCGACAAGACCGCCGAGGCGAAGGCGAAGCTCGCCGCGTACGAGGCGAAGGCGAAGAAGCTCGGCACGGACCTGGGCGCCGACAAGCCGACCATCTCCATGGTCCGCTACCTCCCGGACCGCATCCGGCTGTACGCCCGCGCGTCCTTCATCGGCACGATCCTCGACGACGCGGGCCTGCCGCGGCCGAAGAACCAGCAGATCAACGACCTGGCCACCGAGGTGAGCCCGGAGAACATCGACGCGGCCGACGCGGACTGGATCTTCACGGGCGTGTACGGCGACGTGAAGAAGACCAAGCGGGACACGGCCGAGGCGAACCCGCTGTGGAAGAACCTCAAGGCCGTCAAGTCCGGCCAGGCGGTGGACGTTCCGGACGAGACCTGGTACCTGGGGCTCGGGGTCACGGCGGCGGACAAGGTTCTCGACGACCTCCGTACCCACCTCGTCAAGTAATCCAGAGCTCCACCCCGTGGGCCTGTGGGCCCCTGGGCCGTTGCCCCCTGGCCCCCTGGCCTGGGTGGGCCCCGGGGTGTGGGCCCCTGGCCTGGGTGGCCCCCGGGCGGTGGTGCTCCTGGTCCTTGGGTTTCCGACGCGTGGGCCACGTCGCCCTGGGGGCCGCTGCCGCTCCGCTGTGCCCACCCGTTCCGCAGGGCGGAACGGGTGGGCACAGCGGACTTGCCGGGTGCCGGTTCCAGCGCCTCACGCCCAGGTGCGCACACTCCCGGGCGGGGCACCCGTTGCGCCCACCCTCCCCAAGGTCTCGGCATCGCTCGACCAGGGGGTACCCCCATCGGCCCCTTGCGGGACGTTTACCCACAACGGAGTTTGGCCCCAGGCGGCGGGTCACCCGTGACGCGTCGAGGCCGGGACGCGGGCCGAAGGCCCGGTGCGGTCGGCCGCCGGCGGGGCCCGAGGCAGGGAGCTCGGGGCTCCCCGGCACGGACGTGGGGGCTCCAGGAGCGCCCGGCGCAGGGGCTCAGGGGCGCCAGGTGCTCGCGCTCCGGAGGCGGGGGTGCCGGGGCCGAGGGCCCCGGCAGGCGGCGGCCACCGGGGCGGGAGGGCCCGGCGGGGTTGCGGGTAGCCTTGTGCCCGTGCCACGCCTTACCGAAGTCCTCGCCGAGCTCGACGCCCTCTGGCCCCCCGAGCGGGCCGAGCAGTGGGACGCCGTCGGCACGGTCTGCGGCGACCCCGACGCCGAGATCGACCGCGTGCTCTTCGCCGTCGACCCCGTCCAGGAGATCGCCGAGGAGGCCATCCGCCTCGGCGCCCAGCTCGTCGTCACCCACCACCCGCTCTACCTGCGCGGTACGACGACGGTCGCGGCCTCCCACTTCAAGGGCCGCGTCGTGCACACCCTCATCAAGCACGACATCGCCCTGCACGTCGCCCACACCAACGCCGACACCGCCGACCCCGGCGTGTCCGACGCCCTCGCCGGCGCCCTCGGCCTGCGCGTGCTCGGCCCCCTCGTACCGGAGAACGGCCTCGGCCGGATCTGCGAGATCGACCCCCCGGAGACCCTCCGCGACTTCGCCGCCCGTGCCGCCGAGCGGCTGCCCGCCACCGCGCAGGGCATCCGCGTCGCGGGCGACCTCGACGCGACGGTCCGCAGGGTCGCCGTCAGCGGCGGCTCCGGCGACAGCCTGTTCGACGCCGTACGCGCGGCGGACGTCGACGCGTTCCTCACCGCCGACCTGCGCCACCACCCGGCCTCCGAGGCCACCCAGCACTCTCCGCTCGGCCTCGTCGACGCGGCCCACTGGGCCACCGAATGGCCCTGGTGCGAACTGGCCGCCGCCCAGCTCGACGAGATCTCCGACCGCCACGGCTGGAACCTGCGGGTGCACGTCTCGAAGACGGTCACCGACCCGTGGGCCGCCCACCACACGTCCTCTTCCGCTCACCACACCTCTCCTGGAGCCCCCAACTGAACGCCGCGCCCGCCGACCAGATCCGCCTCCTCGACGTCCAGGCCCTCGACATCCGTCTGTCGCAGCTCGCCCACAAGCGCCGGAGCCTGCCCGAGCACGCCGAGATCGAGTCCCTGACCAAGGACCTCACCCAGCTGCGGGACCTGCTCGTCGCCGCGCAGACGGAGGAGAGCGACTGCGCCCGCGAGCAGAAGAAGGCGGAGCAGGACGTGGACCAGGTCCGCCAGCGCGCCGTCCGCGACCAGCAGCGCCTCGACTCGGGCGCCATCACCTCCCCGAAGGACCTGGAGAACCTCCAGCGGGAGATCGTCTCCCTGTCGAAGCGCCAGGGCGACCTGGAGGACGTGGTCCTGGAGGTCATGGAGCGCCGCGAGTCCGCGCAGGAGCGGGTGAACGAGCTGACCGAGCGCGTCTCGTCCGTGCAGACCAAGGTGGACGACGCGACCGCCCGCCGTGACCGCGCGCAGGACGAGCTGGACGCCGAGGCGGCCGCCGTCGCCAAGGAGCGCGAGCTGGTGGCCGGTTCCGTACCGGCGGACCTGATGAAGCTGTACGAGAAGATCCGCGGCCAGCAGGGCGGCGTCGGCGCGGCCCGCCTGTACCAGCGACGCTGCGAGGGCTGCCACATCGAGCTGAACATCACCGAGGTGAACGACGTCCGGTCCGCCCCGGCCGACTCGGTCCTCCGGTGCGAGAACTGCCGCCGCATCCTGGTCCGTACGTCGGAGTCCGGCCTGTAATGAGCGGTGCTGCGCGGCTGCGCGAGCTGATCGTGGAGGCCGACGGCGGCTCCCGGGGCAACCCGGGCCCCGCCGGGTACGGCGCGGTGGTGCTGGACCCGGTGACGGGCGAGGCGCTGGCGGAGGCGGCCGAGTACATCGGCGTGGCCACCAACAACGTCGCCGAGTACAAGGGCCTCCTCGCCGGGCTGCGCGCCGCCCGCGAACTGGCGCCGGACGCGTCGGTGCGGGTCCGCATGGACTCCAAGCTGGTCGTCGAGCAGATGTCCGGGCGCTGGAAGATCAAGCACCCGGACATGAAGCCGCTCGCGGCGGAGGCCGCCCGGATCTACCCGCCGGGACAGGTCTCGTACGAGTGGATCCCGCGCGAGCGCAACAAGCACGCGGACCGGCTCGCCAACGAGGCGATGGACGCGGGCCGCGAGGGCCGCCAGTGGCAGCCGTCCACGTCCCGCGCCGCCCTGGACGCGAGCGCGGCCCGCGTGGCCGCCGACGCCGCGGGCACCCCGCGCGTGGTCGGCGACGCGGCGGCGGGCGCGGCGAGGGCCCGCGCGGCCCTGGCGGGCGCCACCGGACCCCTGGCCCCCGCCCCGGACGGCACGGGCGACGCCCCGCACCCCGAGGTGGGCGGTACGCCCCTGGCCGCCGCCGTGTCCGCCGCCGCGGACCGCACCCGGGAGGCACCGCAGCCCACCGACGTCCCGCAGGCCCCCGACGTCCCGCAGGCCCCCGACGTCCCGCAGGTCACCGATGCCCCGCAGGTCACCAGCGCCCAGTCCGCCGCCACGGCTCCCGCGCCCGCCGTCTCCGACGCCGGGGCCGTGGCGACGCCCGCCACGCCCTCCGTCGGATGGGCCGCGCCCGCCGACCTCGGCGCGCCCGCCACGTTCGTGCTGCTCCGGCACGGGGAGACCGCGCTCACGCCCGAGAAGCGGTTCTCCGGCAGCGGCGGCCGCGACCCCGAGCTGTCGGCCGCCGGACGGCGCCAGGCCGAGGCCGTCGCCGCCGCCCTCGCCGCGCGCGGCACCGTGCAGGAGATCGTCTCCTCGCCGCTGCTGCGCTGCCGCCAGACCGCGCTCACCGTCGCCGGACGTCTCGGCCTCGACGTACGGATCGAGGACGGGCTGCGCGAGACGGACTTCGGGGCGTGGGAGGGCCTGACGTTCGCCGAGGCGCGGGAGCGGTACCCGGACGAGCTGAACGCCTGGCTCGCCTCCCCGAAGGCCGCGCCACCGGGAGGCGAGTCGTTCGCGGCCGTGTCCCGCCGGGTGGCCGCCGCCCGCGACCGGCTGACGGAGCGCTACGCGGGCCGCACGGTCCTGCTGGTCACCCATGTGACGCCCATCAAGACGCTGGTCCGCCTCGCGCTGGGCGCCCCGCCGGAGGCACTGTTCCGCATGGAGCTGTCCGCCGCGTCGATCTCGGCCGTGGCCTACTACCGGGACGGCAACGCCTCGGTACGACTCCTCAACGACACGTCACACCTGCGCTGACCCCGCGCCACCACGGCGTACGCCCGCGCACAGCCCCGCCGCCGCCCGCGCCAGCGACTCGACACGGGTCCAGTCCCGGGCGGCGAGCGCGGCGGGCGGCGCCACCCACGTACCGCCGACACAGCCGACGTTGGGCAGCGACAGGTACTCCCGCGCCGACCCGGCCGTGACCCCGCCCGTCGGGCAGAACCGGGCCTCCGGCAGCGGCCCCGCCAGCGCCGACAGGTACGCGGCGCCGCCCGCCGCCTGGGCCGGGAAGAACTTCATCTCCCGCACCCCGCGCTCCAGCAGCGCCAGCGCCTCCGACGCCGTCGAGACCCCCGGCAGGCACGGCACCCCCGACGCCTCCATCGCGTCCAGCAGCCCGCCCGTACAGCCGGGGCTCACCAGGAACCGCGCGCCCGCCCCCACCGCGTCCGCCACGCCCCGCGCCGACCGGACCGTCCCCGCGCCGACCAGGCACTCCGGCACCTCGGCCGCGACCGCCCGGATCGCGTCGAGCGCGGCCGGGGTCCGCAGCGTCACCTCCATGACGGGCAGCCCGCCCGCCACCAGCGCACGCGCCAGCGGTACGGCGCCGGCGGCGTCCTCCACGACCACGACGGGCAGCACGGGCACGGCCGACGCGGACAGCGCGGCGAGCAGCGGTTCCGGCGTCATGCCCGGCATCCTGCCGCGACCCGGCACGCTCCGCAACGCCCGTTGCGCGCTCCGCAACGACAGGCGCGGTGGCGCCTCAGTGGACCTCGTCCACCAGGACGTCCAGCGACCACGCCTTGCCGGGCCGCTCGGGAGCCTCGCACTCCACCGTGTACCCGAGGTCCCGCAGCGCCTCCACCAGCTCGCCGGGCGTGCCCGGCGCGGCGCCCGCCTCCAGCAGCGCCCGTACGATCCGGCCCTTGGTGGCCTTGTTGAAGTGGCTGACCACCTTGCGGGTCGGCGCGTGCAGCACCCGTACCGTCGCCGTGCGCCCGGCCACCTCACCCTTCGGCTTCCACGCCGCCGCGTACGCCGCCGACCGCAGGTCCAGCACCAGCCCGTCCCCGGCGGCCTCGGGCATCACTCCGGCCATGGGCCCGCGCCAGTACGCGCCGAGCGCCCCGAGCCCCGGCAGCCTCACGCCCATCGAGCAGCGGTACGACGGGATGCGGTCGTCGACGCGGACGGCGCCCCACAGCCCGGAGAAGACCAGCAGGGAACCGCGCGCCCGCTCGCGCGCCGCCGCGTCGAGCGTGGCCAGGCCCAGCGCGTCGTACAGGACGCCCGTGTACACCTCACCGGCCGGACGCGCCCCGGCGGTCAGCAGGGCGGCGTTCTTCGCGACCTCGCCCCGCAGCCCCTCGCTGAGCCCGAGCACCTCCCGGGCCTTCTCCTCGTCGGCGGCGCACAGCCCGACCAGCTCCGCGAGCACGACGGCCCGCGCCCCGGCCAGCCCGGGCAGCGACAGGGCCTCCGGCTCCAGCGGCGCCCCGCGCCCCGAGGCGGCCTTGCCCTCCGAGGGCGGCAACAGGACGAGCACGGTGGTTCTCCTCACGTACGGACGGCGGCGGGGGTGCGGCCCCGACCAGCAACCCTACAAACCCCACCGCCCCGACCGGCCCCCGCGCACCCCCTCTCCGGCGCCCACCCCCACCCCCACCCACACCTCACCCCCCCGCCCGACATGCCGCCCCGCCCCCCGCGTCCTACGCTCGGCGTATGCCCCGCCGCCAACTGCACGTGTCCGGCGCCGCCGAGGCCCCCCTGCGGACCGCCCTGCGCGCGCTGCGGAACGAACCCGACATCCCCAAGGCCTTCCCGCCCGACGTGCTCGCCGAGGCGGAGGCCGCCGCGAAGTCGCCGCGCCTGCCGGGGCGGGACGACACCGACCTGCCGCTGTTCACCATCGACCCGCCCGGCTCCGTGGACCTGGACCAGGCGATGCACCTGGCGCGCCGCGCGGACGGCGGGTACCGGGTGCACTACGCCATCGCCGACGTGGCCGCGTTCGTCACGCCGTCCGGCGCCGTGGACGCGGAGGCGCACCGCCGCGTGCTGACCCTGTACTTCCCCGACGGCCGTGTCCCGCTGCACCCGCCCGTCCTGTCGGAGGGCGCCGCGAGCCTGCTGCCCGGCGACGCGGTGCCCGCGCTGCTGTGGCGCATCGACCTGGACGCGTACGGGCGGCGCGTCGCCACCGAGGTGCACCGTGCGATGGTACGCAGCCGCGCCCGCCTCGACTACGCGACGGCGCAGCAGCGGATCGACGCGGGTACCGCCGAGGAGCCGCTCGCCCTGCTGCGCGACATCGGCCGCCTCCGCGAGGAGCTGGAGGAGGAACGGGGCGGGATCTCCCTGAACGTGCCCGAGCAGGAGATCGTCGAGGTGGACGGCTCGTACGAACCGGTCTACCGCGCCCCGCGCCCCGCCGACGGGTGGAACGCGCAGATCTCCCTGCTCACCGGCATGGCGGCCGCCGACCTGATGACGGCGGCCGGGACCGGCGTCCTGCGCACCCTGCCCACCGCCCCGGACGGCGCGGTGGCGCGGCTGCGGCGCTCCGCGAAGGCCCTCGGCATCGACTGGCCGCACCACGTGTCGTACGCGGCGCTGGTCCGCACCCTGGACCCGAACCTGCCACGGCACGCCGCGTTCCTCCAGGACTGCACGACGCTGCTGCGGGGCGCCGGGTACACGGTGTTCACGGACGGCAACCTCCCGGTGCCCGCGCTGCACGCGGCCGTCGCCGACGAGTACACGCACTGCACCGCGCCGCTGCGGCGCCTGGTGGACCGGTACGCGGGGGAGCTGTGCGTCGCCGCCGTCGAGGGGCGGGAGCCGCCCGAATGGGTGCGGACGGCGCTGGCCGCGCTGCCGCGCGAGATGGCGGAGGGCGGCCGCCGGGCGAACCGGGTCGAGCGGGAGTGCGTGGACATCGTCGAGTCGGCGCTGCTGATGGACCGGGTGGGCGAGGTGTTCACGGGGACGGTCGTGGACGTGCGGGACGACGACCCGGCGACCGGCACCGTGCACCTGGAGGCGCCGGCCGTGGTGGCCCGCCTGGAGGGGGCGGCCGGGGCGCCGCTGCCGCTGGGGGAGCGGCTGGACGTACGGCTCACACAGGCGTACCCGGGGCGGGAGAAGGCGCTGTTCGTACCCGCCTGAGCGCGGCCAGCAGCGCGCGCGGGTCGTCGGCGTGGAACCGTACGACGCGCACCTCGCGCCGCTTGCCGAGCAGCCCCACCGCCTCGACCGGCCGGGCCAGCTCCAGCGTGACGGACGTCTGCCCGCCGACCTTCAGGTCCAGTTCGCCGTCGGCCTTCTCGTGCGTGAACAGCGGCGCGTGCCGTACGGAGGCGATGGCGTCGAGCGGTACGGCGAGGTCTACGTGGCAGCCCTGCCGCAGCCGCAGCACCCGCCCGTCCTGGAGGAGGTGCGGCCGGGTGACGGAGGCGGCGTGCAGGCCGAGCACGAACAACACGGTGTACACGTCGAGCACCAGCATCACCTCGTGCGCCACCGGCACATCGCGCAGCAGCCAGTACACGCCGACCGTCTCGACGGCGCACACGAACGCGAAGCCGTACATCAGCGCCGCCTGGTCGCGGGCGTGCCCGAACGCCTCGACGCCGTCGCGCACCCCGTGCCGCCGTCGCCGCGCCCACCGCACGAGGCTCGCCAGCAGGCCCAGCTCGTGCCGGACGAGCCGTACGGCGGGCTCCGGCACGACCTCGTACAGGGCGTCGCGCGGAAGGAGCCCGGCGCGGCGGGCGCGCCGGTAGACGACGGCGCCCAGCAGGACGGCGGTGACGGCGGCCAGCTCGACGGCGTACAGCAGGGGCGCGGGGACGGCGGTCCCGGAGGCCAGGAACAGCACGAGGAGGACCTCGGCGGGCAGGGCGGCGTAGCCCACCGCCTTCAGCGCCCGCTTCACCGCTCCTCCTCCGCCGGGTCGGCGCCCTCGTCGAGCGGGTCACCCTCGGTCTTCCGGTCGGCGGCGAGGCGCAGGGCGCGCCGTACCACCTCGGCCTGGGCGGGCGAGAACTCCGCGAGGAACGCGCCCTCGAACCCGCCGCCCCCCGGCCACGCCTCCAGGTCCGCCTCCGCGACCCGCTCCGCCACCTCGTCCGGCAACAGCTCCACCAGCAGCGACGCGGCGGGCCCCACCCGTGGGTCGTCGGCTCCGGCGCCGGCCAGCTCGTCGAGGCGCGCGTACAGGTCGTAGGCCCGCTCCATCGCCTCGGGGGAGGCGATGGCGTCCCGCATGGCGGCGAGCATCCGCGCCCCGTCCTCGTTGGTGAACGACGACTCCATCAGGGCGAGCAGCTCCCGGTCGAGCGCGGCCATCCGCGGCTCGGGGCGCCCGAGCCCGGCACTGACGCGGGCCATGTCGGCGAACAGCGCGGCGAGCTCGGGCGAGACGGGCCCCTCGGCGGGCAGCAGCCCGTCGCGGGCCTGGCCCAGCAGCACGGCGAGCCGCTCCCGGCGGGCCCGCACCTCGGCCTCCTGCCGGGCCAGGTCGGCGTCCAGCTCCTCCAGCACCTCGACGAGCTCGCGCCCGGCGTCGTCGGCGAGCACGTCCCGCACCTCGTCCAGGGACAGCCCCAGCTCGGTCAGCCGCCGCACCCGCACCAGCAGGACGGCGTCCCGGAGGGCGTAGGCGCGGTAGCCGTTGGCGAGCCGGGGCGGTTCGGGCAGCAGCCCGATGCGGTGATAGTGCCGTACGGCCCGCGTGGTCACGCCCGCGAGCCGGGCGAGCTCTCCGATCCTCATACCGCCCAGTAGAAACGTTGACGCCGCGACAAGGTCAAGGGCGCGGGCGGGACGGGTACCATGGTCGGCACGGCAGACGAGCCGGGCGGACGGCCGCGTGGGGACCCTCAGGGGCCCTCCCGAGGAACGTCCGGGCTCCACAGGGCAGGGTGGTGGGTAACGCCCACCCGGGGTGACCCGCGGGACAGTGCCACAGAAAGCAGACCGCCGGGGGCCTCGGCCCTCGGTAAGGGTGAAACGGTGGTGTAAGAGACCACCAGTGCCCAGGGTGACCTGGGCAGCTAGGTAAACCCCACCCGGAGCAAGGTCAAGAGGAAGCACTCCGGTGCTTCTGCGCGGACGTTCGAGGGCTGCCCGCCCGAGTCCGCGGGTAGACCGCACGAGACCGGCGGCAACGCCGGTCCTAGATGGATGGCCGTCACCCCGACGACCGCGAGGTCCCGGGGAACAGAACCCGGCGTACAGCCCGACTCGTCTGCCGCTTCATGCGGCTTCGCCTGCGCCTTGGGCGCCTTCTCC
The DNA here is from genome assembly GCF_000478605.2 of Streptomyces thermolilacinus SPC6. Taxonomy (GTDB): domain Bacteria; phylum Actinomycetota; class Actinomycetes; order Streptomycetales; family Streptomycetaceae; genus Streptomyces; species Streptomyces thermolilacinus. The sequence continues at coordinate 4,741,770 of NZ_ASHX02000001.1, forward strand.
TTGAGCGCGTTCCCCGCCGGGGAAGAATCCGGGGAGCGCCGCCGACGGGGGAGTACACGGCCGACCGCGCCCGCGACCGGGGGCATCTGCCGGAAGCGCCCGCGTCGTTCCCTTCCGGGCTTCCCGGTCCGGCGGCGGTGACGCGGACGGCCAGGGCCTTCGAGGGGGATGCGATGGAGCACGTCGGGCGGATCGCCGCGGCCGTGCGGGCGCGGGAGGTGTCGGCGGTAGAGGTCGTGTCGGGCGCTCTGCGGCGGATCGAGCGGGGCGATCCCGCGCTGTGCGCGTTCGCCGAGGTGTGGGACGGGGACGCGCTCGGGTGGGCGCGGGAGGTGGACGCGCGGGTCGCGGGCGGGGAGGCACTGGCGCTCGCCGGGGTGCCCATCGGCGTCAAGGGGCGGTACGGGCTGCGCGCGGCGGAAGCCCTGGTCGCGGCCGGGTGCGTGCCCGTGGGCGCCACGGCCGTGCCCGGCAGCGGGACGGCCTGGCAGACCTGGGGGCTCGGGCGGCACGGGCGGACCGTCAACCCGTGGCGGGCCGACCGTACGCCCGGCGGCTCCTCGGCGGGTTCCGCCGCGGCCGTGGCGGCGGGGCTCGTCCCACTGGCGACGGGCAGCGACGGCGCCGGCTCGGTGCGGATACCCGCTGCCTGGTGCGGGGTCGTCGGGCTCAAGGCGACCAACGGCCGCTTGCCCTCCCGGGACCGTACGGGCCTCGCGGCGGGCGGCGTCCTGGTCCGGTCGGCCGTGGACGCGGGGGCGTACTGGCGTGTGGTCGCCGGGGAGACCGCCGCGGAGGCGCCCGCGGGCGGGCTCGCGGCCGTCTGGTCGCCGGACCTCGGCTTCGCGGACGTCGACCCCGAACCGCTCGCCCTCGCGTACGGCGCCGCCCGGCGGCTCGTCGCCGCGTGCGGGGCGCGGCTGCTGCGGCCGTACCCGCTGCGGCTCGAAGACCCCGCGCCCGCATGGCTCGCGCTGCGGGCGGCGAAGGCGGCGCCCGCCGAGCGTGCGGCGGCCGATCGTGTCCGGCAGGCCAACGACCGGCGGCTGGACGAGCTGTTCCAGCGCGCCGATCTGCTGCTGACGCCGACCACGCCGGGCCCGCCGCACGGCCACGCCGGGCCGGGCGAGCGGTACTCGACGGCCTTGACGTGGGCGTTCAACCTGAGCGGGCACCCCGCGGTCAGCCTCCCCGCCGGATTCGGCTCCGACGGCTGCCCGTTGGGCCTCCAGGTCGTCGCCCGGCACGGCGAGGAAGCGCTCCTGCTGGCCGCCGCCCTCGCTTTCGAGTCGGCCGGGGCGTAGGCGGAGAGGCCGTCAGAAGACCGGCCAGTGGATCAGGAAGACGATGACGTCCAGGGCCATCAGCCCTCCGAGGCCGCATTCCCCGCATCCACCCCCGCCGCTGTTGCCGGTGCCTCCGCCTCCGCCGCCCGTCGAGGCCTCGCGTTGGCGTTCGCGTTCGGCCTTCTGGACGCCCTGGGCGATGGCCTTCCCCAGCTCCTTCTTCTCCTTCCAGTCCATGCGTCTGTCCCCGTTCATGACATGGAGGAGAACTCCATACCCTTGCGTATGGCGGCGTGGGAGTCGACCGGAAATCCGTCACGCGCCGCCCGCCGTGTTGAATGACCACCGTGGTGACTTGGGCCGAGGCGTACGACTGTTACGGGGAGACCCGGCGCGTCCCGGAGCTGCTGGGGCGCGTGGGGCGGGAAGGCGGCGCCGATGCCTGGGAGGAGCTGTATCGGCGGTTGGTGCTGGAGTGCGACATGGTGTTCCCGGCGAGCTTCGCCGCGCTGCCGCGCCTCGTGCGGCTTGCCTCGCGGAGCGCGCTGCCGCGCGGGCTCGCCGGGGCCATCGTGCGGGGCGCCGCCGGGCCGCACGGCTGCGACGAGCTGTTCGCGCGCTGCTCCGGGGCGGTCGCCGAACTGGGTGAGGTGCTGGACCGGCACCTCGCGGCCCGGCCCGCCGACTACCTGCCGGCCTTTCTCGACCTGCTCGCCGTGCGGGGGGAGTACCACTGGAGCGCCGTCCTCGGGGACTTCTCCGACGACTTCTACGAGGTCGCCTGCCCTCACTGCGCCACGGACGTGACCATCGCCATCGGCGTCCACGGGCGGTACTCGGCGCTCCGGGACTGGCAACGGGGCGACGTGGACCGGCGCCCCCTCCGGCCGGCCGGCCCCGAGGGCCTCGCGGGCGCCGGGCGGTGGATGTACGCGACCGCCGTACGGGACGGGCACGGCGCGCTCGCCGACGGGATCGTCCAGCTCTTCGGGCGGGCCGAGTGTCCCCGGTGCGCGAGTGTCTTCGGCGTCGCGGACGAGTACGCCGCCGCCCACCGCCCCGTCATGTGAACGGCCGCCGCGCTACCGCATCCGCGCGCCCGTGCCCGAGACGCGTACGCGCGGGTCCGACGGGCGCAGCTCGACCGTCAGTTCCGCCGGGCGGCCCATGTCCTCGCCCTGGTGCAGGGTGAGCACCGACGCCTCCGGGACCAGGCCCAGTTCGCGGGCGTACGCGCCGAAGGCCGCCGCCGCGGCGCCCGTCGCCGGGTCCTCCACCACCCCGCCCACCGGGAACGGGTCCCGGACGTGGAACACCGTGTCCGACGCCCGCCACACGAGCTGAACGGTCGTCAGGTCAAGGCGCAGCATCAGCGACTTCAGCCGCTCGAAGTCGTACCGCAGGTCCGCAAGCCGCTCCCGCGACGCCGCCGCCAGCACCAGGTGCCGGGCGCCCGCGAACGCGACGCGCGGCGGCAGCGCCGGGTCCAGGTCGCCCGACGGCCAGTCCAGCGCGGCCAGCGCCTCCGCCACGTCCTCGGCGGCGGCCTCCTGGACGTACGGCTCCACGCTGGTCAGCGTCGCGCGCGGCGCCCCGTCCGCCACCGCCACCGACACCGGCACCGTGCCCGCCCGCGTCGCGAACAGCAGCTCGCCCGGCCCGGTCCGCTCGCCCAGCGCCACGGCCGCCGCGATCGTGGCGTGCCCGCAGAAGGGCACCTCCGCCACCGGGCTGAAGTACCGCACCGTGAACGCCCGGCCCTCGCCGCCCAGGTCCTCGGGTGGGGCCGTCAGGAACGCGCTCTCGCTGTAGCCGACTTCCGCCGCGACCGCCAGCATCTCCGCGTCGCTCATCCCGGACGCGTCCAGGACGACCCCGGCCGGGTTCCCGCCCTCCGGGTCCGCCGAGAACGCGGTGTAGTGGAGGACCTCCGGGGCCGGGGGGTCCAGAGGGGCGGGGGAGTGGGGCTGCGGTGTGCGCTCGGTGTTCGTCATGGGAGGCACAACCCCGGTGCGCCCGCCCCTTGTTCCCCCGTACCCCTGATGGCCGCACCCGTTCGCGCCTCACCCCGTAGCCCGCGCCCCCCGTGCGCACCCGCGCCCCCTCCGTACGGGCCCCCGCGCCCCCCGTACGGGCCCGCCCTCACCCCCGCCCCAGGTACGGCATCCCCGTCGCCATCACCGTCACGAACGGGATGTTCGCCTCCAGCGGCAGCGACGCCATGTGGACCACCGTCCGCGCCACGTCCGCCGCGTCCATCACCGGCTCCGGGGCCAGCGTGCCGTTGGCTTGCAGGATGCCCTCCTCCATGCGGCGGGTCATCTCGGTCGCCGCGTTGCCGATGTCGATCTGCCCGCACGCGATGCCGTACGCGCGCCCGTCCAGCGCCAGGGACCTGGTCAGGCCCGTGATCGCGTGCTTCGTCGCCGTGTACGCCACCGAGTGCGGGCGCGGCACGTGCGCCGAGATCGAGCCGTTGTTGACGATCCGCCCGCCGCGCGGCGACTGCTCCTTCATCTGCCGGTACGCCGCCTGTGCGCACAGGAACGCCCCGGTCAGGTTGACGTCCACCACCTGCCGCCACGTCTCCGGGGCCAGGTCCTCGACGGGCGTGCCGCCCCCGGCGAACGAGCCCGCGTTGTTGAACAGCAGGTCCAGCCGCCCGTACCGCTCCCGTACCGCCGCGAACAGCGCCGCCACCTCGTCCGGCGACGTCACGTCCGTCGGCACGCACAGCACCTCGCGAGCGGCACCGCCCGCCCCCGCCCCGGACGAAGCCCCCGACGCCGCCCCCGGCGACGCGCGGACCAGATCCGCCGTGCCCTCCAGGGCCTCCGCGCGCCGCCCCGCCAGGGCGAGCGACCAGCCCGCCTCCGCCAGCGCCACCGCCACACTCCGGCCGATCCCCGAACCGGCCCCGGTCACCACCGCGATCCTCCGCACAGCGTCCATGGGCGCGCAGCGTACGGGACGGTCCGGCACCTGGACCTCACGCGCCCGCCATGCGGATGTTGTGTCCCGGACAATCCCACGCGGTGTACTTCCGCCATGACGTCCGACACCTCCGAACTCCGCGCAGCGGCCCGCCACTTCGGCAGACGAGGCCTCCTCGGCACGGGCGCCGCCGCCGCGCTCGCCTTCGCCGTCGGCATCCCGGCCGCGGGCGCGGCCCAGGCCGCCGAGCTCGACGAACGCCGCGTCACCGAGGACCCCTTCACGCTCGGTGTGGCCTCCGGCGACCCGCACGCCACGTCCGTCCTGCTGTGGACGCGCCTCGCGCCCCGCCCGTACGAGCCCGGCGGCGGCCTGCCCCCGGAGCGCGTCCCCGTCCACTGGGAGATCGCCCACGACGAGCGGTTCCGCCGCGTCGTCCGGCGCGGCCGCACCACCGCCCACCCCGAGTTCGACCACACCGTCCACGTCGAGGTCGCCCACCTCGATCCGGGCCGCGTCTACCACTACCGCTTCCGCACCGGCACCTGGACCAGCCCCACCGGCCGCACCCGCACCGCCCCGCACCCCGCGGCCCGCCCGGCCGAGCTGCGCATCGCCGCCGCGTCCTGCCAGGCGTACCACGACGGGTACTTCACCGCGTATCGCCACATCGCCGACGAGCCCGACCTCGCCGCCGTCGTCCACCTCGGCGACTACCTGTACGAGTACGCCGTCAACGCCACCGGCGGCGCCCGCGCCTACACCGACCGCCGCCTGCCCGCCCACTTCAACCGCGAGACGGTCACGCTGGAGGACTACCGCCTCCGCTACGCGCTCTACAAGACCGACCCGGACCTGCGTGCCGCGCACGCCGCGCACCCGTTCGTCGTCACCTGGGACGACCACGAGACGGAGAACAACTACGCGGGCGGCATCCCCGAGAACGGCGTGCCGCCCGAGGAGTTCCTGCTGCGCCGCGCCGCCGCGTACCGCGCGTACTGGGAGAACCAGCCGCTCCGGCTGCCCCAGCGGCCCACCGGCCCCGACATGCGGGTCCACCGGCGGCTGAGGTTCGGGAAGCTCGCCCAGTTCGACGTGCTCGACACCCGCCAGTACCGCTCCGACCAGGCGTACGGCGACGGCTGGCGCGTACCCGGACCGGACTCCGCGGACCCGTCGCGCACCATGCTCGGCGCCGAGCAGGAGCGCTGGCTCCTCGACGGCTGGCGCGCGTCGGACGCCCTGTGGAACGTCGTCCCGCAGCAGGTCGTCCTCGCCCAGCGGCGCAACGTGCCCCGCCCGGACTTCAAGGTCTCCATGGACGCCTGGGACGGCTACCCCGCCGCCCGCGCCCGCTTCCTCGACGGGGCGGCGGCAGCCGGGGTGGAGAACCTGGTCGTGCTCACCGGAGACGTCCACGTCGGGTACGCCCTCGACCTGAAGGCCGACTTCGACGACCCCTCCTCGCGGACGATCGGCACCGAACTCGTCGCCACCTCCATCAGCAGCGGCAAGGACGGTGCCGACCGGCCCGCCAACTGGACCGACCTGACCACCGCCAACCCGCACATGCGCTACTACAACGGGCGGCGCGGCTACCTCCGCGTCACCTTCGACGAGCGTCAGGCCCGCGCCGACTACCGGACCGTGAGCGCGGTCACCACCCCCGGCGCGCCCGTCACCACGGCCGCGTCCTTCGTCACGGAGGCGGGCGCCCCCGGCCTCCGGGAGGCGTAACCCCGTCCGGCCGGGCGCCCGCCTCACCCCGTCCGGCCGGGCGCCCGCCTCACCCCGTCCGGCCGGGCGCCCGCCTCACCCCGGGCGCCCGCCTCACACGCGGGCGCCCGGCACCCGCCTCAGCGCGGGGCGCCCGGCACCCGCCGAGCCGCCTTGTTCGATTGAGGTTTAAACCATCCGGGTGGAGCTGCGACCATAGGGGGCGCCACTCAGGACAGGAGACGACATGCCGGAGAGCGGCCCGACCACCCAGGGGCAGACCACCCACGGACCCATACCCACCCCCCGCGCCGAGACCGCGAACCCGGCCGCCCCGCCGCCCACCGCCGCGCCACCCAAGGCACCGCCGACCACCGCGCGCCGCGTGGGCCTGCTCGTCACCCTGGTCCTCGGCGGGCTCACCGCGCTGCCGCCGCTCTCCATGGACATGTACCTCCCCGCCCTCCCGGAGGTCACCCAGTCCCTGCGCTCCCCGGCCGCGACCGTGCAGCTCACCCTCACCGCCTGCCTCGCCGGCATGGCGCTCGGGCAGCTCGTCGTCGGGCCCATGAGCGACAAGTGGGGGCGCCGCCGCCCGCTCCTCATCGGCATGGTCGTGTACGTCATCGCCACGGCCGCCTGCGCCCTCGCGCCGAACGTCGGGCTGCTCGTCTCGTTCCGGCTGCTCCAGGGCCTGGCGGGCGCGGCGGGCATCGTCATCGCCCGCGCCGTCGTCCGCGACCTGTACGACGGCGTGGAGATGGCCCGGTTCTTCTCCACCCTCATGCTGATCTCCGGCGTCGCCCCGGTCGTCGCCCCGCTCATCGGCGCGCAGATCCTGCGGATCACGGACTGGCGGGGCGTCTTCCACGTCCTGACCGTCGTCGGCGTCCTGCTCACCCTCGTCGTGTGGAAGTGGCTCCACGAGACGCTGCCGCCCGCCCGGCGGCACGACGGCGGCGTGGGCTCCGCCCTGCGCACCATGCGCGGACTGCTCGCCGACCGCGTGTTCACCGGCTACATGCTGTCCGGCGGCTTCGCCTTCGCCGCCCTCTTCGCGTACATCAGCGCCTCGCCGTTCGTCGTTCAGGAGATCTACGGGGCGTCGCCGCAGACGTTCAGCCTCCTCTTCGGGATCAACTCCGTCGGGCTCGTCGCCGTCGGCCAGATCAACGGCAAGCTGCTCGTCGGCCGCGTCAGCCTCGACAAAGCCCTCGCCACCGGCCTCGCCGTGATCACCCTGGCCGCCGCCGCGCTGCTGGTGATGACCAGCGGCGCCCTGGGCGACGTCGGCCTCGTCCCCATCGCGGCCGGGCTGTTCGTCCTCATGTCGGCGATGGGCCTCGCCATGCCCAACACGAACGCGCAGGCCCTGATGCGCACCCCGCACGCCGCCGGGTCCGCGTCCGCGCTGCTCGGCACCTGCTCGTTCCTGGTCGGCGCGATCGCCTCGCCGCTCGTGGGCATCGCCGGGGAGCACACGGCCGTACCGATGGCCGTCGTCCAGCTCGTGTGCGCGCTCGCCGCCGTCGCCTGCTTCCTCGGGCTGTGCCGCCCCTGGCAGCGGACCGGCACCCCCGCGGGCCCGCCTACCATGGGCCGGTGAACGCGACCCTCCCGACCTCGGACGCCCTGCGCGCCGCCCTCGCCGGGCTGCTCGACGGGCTGCCGCCCACCAAGGCGGCGCAGGCCGTCGACCGGCTCATCGCGAGCTACCGCGGCACCACCCCCACCGACGCGCCCGTCCTGCGGGACCGCGCCGACGTCGCCGCGTACGCCGCGTACCGGATGCCCGCCACCTTCGAGGCGGTACGGTCCGCGCTGGCCGCCCTGCGCGCCGCCGCGCCCGACTGGCGGCCCGCCACCCACACCGACGTCGGCGGCGGCACGGGCGCGGCGAGCTGGGCGGTCGCCGAGGCGTGGGAGGACGACGAGGACGACCGGGCGCCCCGCACCACCGTCCTCGACTGGGCCGAGCCCGCCCTCGCCCTCGGCCGGGAGCTGGCCGCCGCGTCCGGCGTCCCCGGACTGCGCGCCGCCGAGTGGCGCCGCGCCCGCATCGGCGGGGCGCTGACGCTCGACCCGGTGGACCTCGTGACCGTCTCGTACGTGCTCAAGGAGCTGACCGGCACCGACCGGGACGCGCTCGTCGCCGAGGCCGCCCGCGCCGCGCGGGCCGTGGTGATCGTCGAGCCGGGCACCCCCGACGGGTACGAGCGGATCACCGCCGCCCGCGACCAGCTCGTCGCGGCCGGCCTGCGCGTCGCGGCGCCCTGCCCGCACAGCGCGGCCTGCCCGATCGTGCCGGGCAGCGACTGGTGCCACTTCTCGGCCCGCGTCAGCCGCTCGTCGCTGCACCGCCAGGTGAAGGGCGGCTCGCTGGCGTACGAGGACGAGAAGTTCGCGTACGTCGCCGCGGTCCGCTTCCCCGTGGAGCCCGCCGCCGCGCGGGTGGTGCGCAGGCCGCAGATCCGCAAGGGGCAGGTCCTGCTCGACCTGTGCACCGAGGCGGACGGCCTGCGCCGCGACACGGTCACCAAACGGCACGGCGCGCTCTACAAGGAGGCCCGGGACGCCGAGTGGGGAGACCCCTGGGACGGTTCCTGACGGGAGCGGGGCGGGCGGTCGTACGAACCCGCCCGCCCCGCCGCCGTCAGCCCGCCGCGCCCGGCGGCGTGCCCCGCAGCTCCTGGGTGCAGCACTTGACGCTGCCGCCGCCCTTGAGCAGCTCGCCCAGGTCCATCCCGATCGGCTCGAAGCCGCGCTTGCGCAGCGGCGTGAACAGCCCCACCGCGGTTTGCGGCAACAGCACGTGCCGCCCGTCGCTCACGGCGTTCAGGCCCAGGGCCGCCGCGTCCGCCTCCCCGGCGATCAGCGCGTCCGGGAACAGCCGCTCCAGCACCCGCCTGCTGCCCGGCGAGAACGCGCCCGGGTAGTACATGATCTCGTCGGCCGCCTCGTCCAGGACGCACAGCGCCGTGTCCAGGTGGTAGTAGCGCGGGTCCACCAGGTCCAGGCCGATCACCGGCCGCCCGAAGAACTCCTGGGCCTCGTCGCCCGCCAGGGACGTCGAGCGGAAGCCCCGCCCGGCCAGCAGGTACGAGGCCGTGACGGCGAAGTCGCCCTCGCCCTCGTTGACGTGCTCCGGCTCGTGGACGTCCGTGTAGCCGTGCGCGCGGAACCAGGCGCGGTGCGCCTCCGCCTCGGCCGTCCGCTCCGGGTACAGGAAGCGGGCGCCCAGCACCCGGCCGTCCACCACGGTGGCGCCGTTGGCGGCGAACACCATGTCGGGCAGACCGGCGCGCGGTTCCAGCAGCTCGACCGTGTGGCCGAGGGCCCGGTAGCGGTCCCGCAGGTCCTCCCACTGGGCGAGGGCGAGCGGGAGATCGACCGGTTTCGCCGGGTCCATCCACGGGTTGATGGAGTACGTCACCCTGAAGTGCGTGGGTGGGCACATCAGGTAGCGGCGGGGTGAAGCGTCACGAGGCAACGAAGGCTCCTCACGAACGACCGGTGCACGCGGGCTCGCGTGCACCGCCATGGTGCGCCGTGACACGCCCTTCGCGCATCGGACCGTACGGGTGGTTGGCCGGAGGTTCACCGGAGCGACCCGAGACGAGACGTATCGGTCCGCCCGCCCGGTGCGCCCTTGGTAGATTGCCGCCATGCCCGAGCCCCAGGCGGCGTCCCCCCGGACGCCCGACGCGACGCGCCGCAGCGAACGCTCCCGCCGCGCCATCTACGACGCCGCCCTCGCCCTCGTCACCGAGGTCGGGTACGCCAGGACGACCGTCGAGGGCATCGCCTCCCGGGCCGGGGTGGGCAAGCAGACGATCTACCGCTGGTGGCCGTCCAAGTCCGCCGTCCTCCTCGACGCGTACCTGGACCTCGCCGGACAGGCCGCCGCAGAGGCACAGGACGGGCAGGACGGGGCGGAGGCCGCCGGTCTCCCCGACACGGGCGACCTCGCCGCCGACCTCAGGGCCGTGCTGCGCGCCACCGTCGACGAGCTCAACGACCCCCGCTTCGAGGCACCCACCCGCGCCCTCACCGCCGAGGGCGTCGTCGATGGGGAGCTCGGCGCCCGGTTCGTGGAGCGGCTCCTCGAACCCCAGCTCCAGCTGTACGTGGACCGGCTCACCGCCGCCCGCGAGGCCGGCCAGGTACGGGACGGCGTGGACCCGCGCGTCGCCGTGGAACTGCTCGTCGGCCCGCTCACCCACCGCTGGCTGCTGCGCACCCGCCCGCTCACCCACGCCTACGCCGACGAACTGGTCGAGTACGCCCTCCACGGCATCGCCCCGCGCCAGGCCGTGGAGGGCGCATAGGGCCGGATCGCCCGGCAACGCGCCGCAGGCCCCGTCAGCAGGGGAAGGAGAAGTAGAGCGCCTCGCTGTAGAAGGACGCGAAGTGCCTCTGCCAGTCGGCTCGGACGGAGGCCAGCCAGTCGTCGTTCCGGCCGGCGATCGCCGCCTGCGCCTCGGCGACGGCGTCGGGGATGTCCTCGGACGCCAGACGCCGCACACTCGCTTCCGGATCGTCGTCCGTCATCGAGACGATCTCCCCGGTTTCGAGGACGAAGTACCTCGCCTGCTGCTTCTCCAGGTGGGCCGTGGTCCTGGCGACGCATTCGGCGAACCCGGGGTCGCCGTCCAGGCCCTTGCCGACCGCGTGCAGGAGGTCGCGGAGCAGGGCCGCCCCGGCTGCGTAGTCCGCGGCGATGCCGATCCGAGGGTTCCAGATCATGGACGGGACCACCGTCGTTCCGCGCCCCGCCAAGAGCTTGTGCGCGAGCGGGATGTCCCAGTTGTGCTCGGATACGCAGCGTATCCGCCGGGGGATCTCCGCCTCGTCGGGCATCGAGTCCGCGGAGTAGAGATAGGAACGGTTCGCCATGGCGGGGACGCTAGCAGCGGGGACCGACAACGCCGTGCCGTGCGTCACGAGGTGCGGGGCCGCCCCCGTGCCGGGGCGCAGCCCCCGTCGCGCCGGTGGCGCGTGGACCTCCTCACGGTGAACTAGAGACGAACGGCGGGCATACCAGGACGAAATCCGGCAAGTCGATGGGCTCAGGGGTCTTCCCCGCCTCGGCGGCCGTCCCCCGGTTGAGGAGTCCGGTCACCTGCGGCCCGCGATGGTGCGACCATGGCAGGGACCACAGGGGCTCGTATTCAGGTGTGAGGGGATAGATGGGCGACGGTATCGGCCGCTACCGCGGCACGGAGAGCAAACTCGCGCAGTGGCTGCGCCGCCGCCCGAGGAAATCCGCCGCCGACACCCCGAGCCGGGAGGAACTGCTCCTGGCCACCGCCGCCGCAGGACTGCCCCTCGCCCCCGCCGCGTATCCCGTCGGCTACCGCTGCTCGTGCGAGCGCATCGGCTGTCCCACCCCGGCCCGCCATCCCGTCTCCTTCGCCTGGCAGACGCAGTGCGCCACCGACCCGGAGCAGATCGAGCGGTGGGCGCGCAGCCAGCCGCAGGCCAACTTCATCACCGCGACCGGCATGGTCCACGACGTCCTGGACGTTCCGTTGGAGGCCGGTCGCGCCGCGTTGGAGCGGCTGCTCGCCGAGGGCGTCGACGTGGGCCCGGTCGCGGAGGCGGGGGACACGCTCGGCGGGGGCCGCGCGCTGTTCTTCACGGCCACGCGCGGCACGCCCGAGGACGAGGACGAGTGGTGGCCGTGCGAGCTGGACTGCCACCCCGAGACGATGGACGAGCACCCGGGCCTGCGCTGGCACTGCCGGGGCAGCTACGTCCTCGTACCGCCGGCGCGGCTGCCCGGCGACCGCGCGGTGGAGTGGGTACGGGGCCCCGAGCACCCGCTGCCCGACCCGCTGACCCTGCTGGAGGCGCTCACGGACGCCTGCGCCCGGCACGCCGAGCAGTACGACGACGAGCACGGCCACCACACGGTCGCCTGGCCGCTGAGCCGCTGAGCCGCTGAGCCGCTGAGCCGCTGGGCCTGCCGGGCGCTGGGCCACTGAGCCGCTGAGCCTGCCGGGGCGCCCGCCGGCGCGGCGTCCGTCAGGAGCCCTGGAGGGCCGTGACGCCCTGGAAGCGGTTGAGGATCGTCACACGGTCCTCGTCGGCCCCGCCCGGCTTCACCAGGGCGGTCAGGCTCGCCACCGACTCCCTGGTGAGCGTGTTGCGCACCTCGCCGGTGAGCAGCGGCTTCTCGTTCGCCGTCACCTTCGGCCGGTAGCCGTCGGCGGTGGTGGCCCGCTCGTAGATCCGGTTCGAGAAGAACACGAGCGCCCCGCCGTCCTCGGTGACCAGCCCCACGGGGGCGAACGCGCCCGTGTCCAGCGGCTGGTCGGCGAACTGGAGCGCGAGGCCGGGGCGGTTGGAGATCTTCGTGCGCTGGTCCCGCAGCCCCGAGGTGTGCGGGCCGTCCGCGAACACCTTCGGCTCCCCGGACTTCAGGTACGCGGCGTAGTCCCGGCTCAGGTCGCGGGGCGCCGCCGCCAGGGACGCGCCGTCCGCCGGGGCGGGCTCGGCCCAGCCGTCCGCGTCGGTCCGGAACGGCGGCACCTCGTCGGGGGCGAGGACCGCGAGGTGCGACGCCTCCCACATGGCGTCGGCGCTCTCGCGGACGAACAGCAGCAGCCACCGGTTGTCGTCCGGGCCGGTGTCGGTGTCCGTGTTGGAGTCGGCGTCGGCGACGAACCAGCGCGGCCATCCCGCCTTCTTGGGGATGACGTAGGTGACGTCGGTCAGCTCCAGCGGCCGGTGCTTCGGATTGCCGTCCGGGTGCGTCACCGAACGGACCTTCAGCCCCGCCTGGTTGATCGCGCCGAGCGAGCCGGTCACCCGGTGGGCGTCCAGCGTCGGGTCGTACGCCTCGTCGGCGGCGTTGTACGCCTCGGTGAAGTCCTTCAGCGCCTGCCCGGCCTCGTCACGCGTCGCCGCCGGTACGACCGCCAGCTCGCCGTGCACCGTCACACAGCCGCTCGCCGCCAGTGTCAGCGCCACCGCCGCCGCGACCGCCGACAGCGGCCCGCGGCCCCCGCGGACCAGGCCCCGACCCCGCCCCTTCACCAGTCCTCGCATCGGTTTTCTTCTGCTCCTCGACCCCGACCGGCACTGACCGACCGAACCCTACCGGGGACAGGGCGAGCACAAGCGCCGGGACCAGATACAGCACCCACACCGTGACCTGGAGCACCGACGGGTCGGGCGGCAGGTTGAACACGCCCTCCAGCACCGCCCCCGGCCAACGGTCGGGCGCCACCGCGCCGCCCAGGTCCACCGCCCGCCCCGCGAGCACCCCGCCCAGCGGGCCGCCGTCCTGGAGGTCGCGCACCCCCTGCGCCAGCACGCCCGCCGCGACGACCAGCAGCGCCCCGCCCGCCCACACGCGGAACCGGGCCGGGGCCAGCCGCCGTACGCCGAGGTGGGCCGCCCGGCCGGCGAGCGCCGCCGTCCCCAGGCCGAGCAGCACCACGCCCAGCGGGCCCGCCGAACCGGCCTCCTCCCGCGCCGCCCACACGGCCGCCCACAGGAACAGCGCCGTCGCCAGGCCCTCCCGCGCCACCACCAGGAACCCGGTCAGGCCCCCGAGCCGGCCGCCCGGTCCCCGCAGCACCGTCCAGGTGACGCACCCGGCCGCCGCCACCGACAGCACGCCCCCGGTCACCTTGACCGCCTCCGGCGTCAACTCCCTCTGCCCGTACGTGAACAGCCACCCCACGCCCAGCGCGAGCACGGCCGCCACGCCCGCACCCGCCCACAACTCCCGCCGCACGCCCCGCCGTTCGCTCCCGGCCCGGCCCTGGCCGAACCACGCGGCGAGCAGTCCGAGGAACAGGGCGGCCTCCAAGCCGCCGCGCAGCCCTGCGAGATGGGAGGCGAGCACGGGGAGCCTTTCGGTCGGTCCGGCGTACGGGCCCTCCGGCGACGTGCTCCGGTACGGGCTCAGGGGCCCCGCCACCGTACCGACCGGGCCGCCCCGCGCGGGCGGCCGCCCCAGGGCCCGGCGCCGTGCTTGAATGCCCCGGTGAACCCGGAGAACACTGCATTCGACGTCCTCGCCGTCTTCTGCGGCCCCGACGGGCGGCACGGCAACCGGCTCGGCGTCGCACGCGAGGGCCGGGCCTGCCCCGACGAGGCGTCCCGGCAGGCGCTCGCCAAGGAACTCGGGTTCAGCGAGACAGTGTTCGTGGACGACCCCGAGCGCGGCACCCTGGACATCTACACGCCCGGCACGCGGCTGCCGTTCGCGGGGCACCCCGTCGTCGGCGCGGCCTGGCTGCTCGACGTGGAGGTGCTGGACCTGGCGGTCGGCGAGGTGTGGGTGCGCCAGGACGGGGAGTTCACCTGGATCGAGGCGCGCGCCGAGTGGGCGCCGCCGCGCGCCCTGCGCCGGTACGGCTCCGCCGCCGAGGTGGAGGCGCTGGACGTGCCGCCGCCGGGGGAGTGGCTGTACGCGTGGGCGTGGGAGGACGAGGCGGCCGGACGGGTGCGCGCCCGGGCGTTCCCGGGGCGCGGCGACGGGATCGACGAGGACGAGGCGACGGGCGCGGCCGCCCTGCTGCTGACGGCCGAGCTGGGCCGGGCGCTGAACATCACGCAGGGCCGGGGCTCGCAGATCATGACGGCCCCGGGCCCGGACGGCGTGATCGAACTGGGCGGCCGCGTCCGCCGCCTCGGCACGGGCCCGGACACGTACTGAACCGCCGGGGCCGCGTACCGGCCGGTCTGGCGGCCCGGGCACGTGCCGAACCCGCCGCGCCCCGACCGCGCACGACGGGGTCACGCGCTGAGCGGGTACTCCTCGCCCAGCTCGCGGAAGACGGCCGTGTTGAAGGCGAAGGCGCGCTTGCACTCGTCCACGATCCGCTGCCGCTCCAGGTCGTCGGCGTTCACCGCGTCCAGCAGCGCCCGGTACCGCCGCTTGAACGCCGCCGGGTTGTCGATCGTGTCGAACACGTAGAAGCGGACGCCGTCGCCCTTGCGCGCGAAGCCCCACTGGCGCTCGGCCCGGTCGCGGATGACCTGCCCGCCGGACAGGTCGCCCAGGTAGCGCGTGTAGTGGTGGGCGACATACCCGGCGGGCCAGGTGCGGGCGCACTCCTCGACGCGGGCGGCGTACGCGGCGGTCGAGGGCAGCGGCGCGACGCGGGACCGCCAGTCCGCGCCCATCAGGTGCGCGAGGTCCCGCTCCAGCTCGGCCGTGCGGTACAGCTCGGGCCGTATGAAGGGCCCGGCGACCGGGTCGTCCGCCAGCCCGTCGGCGGCCTCCTCCAGCGCCCGGTACACGAACCACAGCTGCTCCGTGTAGCGGGCGAAGGCCTCCACGCCCAGGCGCCCCCCGAGCAGGTCGCTCATGAAGGTCGAGGTCTCGGCCTCGGTGTGCGCCTCGTGGGAGGCGGTGCGGATGAGCGTCGAGAAGGGGGTGGCGGTGGCGCTGGCGTCCAAGGCGGGCCTCCGGAGGACCGATGGGGCGGGAAGCCAGATGCTTCCCGACGACCTGTCGGTAAAACCGTACCCCCTGGCCGTGTCAGGGCAAGGTGAGGATTTCGGCCCCGCTCTCCGTCACCACGAGCGTGTGCTCGAACTGCGCGGTCCGCTTGCGGTCCTTCGTCACGACCGTCCAGCCGTCCTCCCACATGTCGTACTCGTGGGTGCCCAGCGTCAGCATCGGCTCGATCGTGAACGTCATGCCCGGCCGCATCACGGTCGTGGCGTGCGGGGCGTCGTAGTGCGGGATGATCAGACCGGAGTGGAACGACGAGTTGATGCCGTGGCCGGTGAAGTCCCGCACGACGCCGTAGCCGAAGCGCTTGGCGTACGACTCGATGACCCGCCCGATGACGTTGACCTGCCGGCCCGGCTTCACGGCCTTGATCGCCCGGTTGAGCGCCTCGCGGGTCCGCTCCACCAGCAGCCGCGACTCCTCGTCCACGTCGCCGCACAGGTAGGTGGCGTTGTTGTCGCCGTGCACACCGTGGATGTACGCGGTGACGTCCAGGTTCACGATGTCGCCGTCCTTCAGGACGGTCGAGTCGGGGATGCCGTGGCAGATGACCTCGTTGACCGAGGCGCACAGCGACTTGGGGAAGCCCCGGTAGCCGAGCGTCGAGGGATACGCCCCGTGGTCGCACATGTACTCGTGGGCGACGCGGTCCAGTTCGTCGGTCGTGACGCCGGGCGCGATGTGCTTGGCGGCCTCCTCCATCGCCCGGGCGGCGATGCGGCCCGCGATCCGCATCCGCTCGATCGTGTCGGAGTCCTGGACCTCGGGGCCCTCGTACGGCTTCGGCGCCGGCTTCCCGACGTACTCGGGCCGCCGGATGGAACCGGGGACGGAACGGGTGGGGGACAGCTCCCCGGGGACGAGCAGCGACTGGCCAGACATGCCAGCGAGTCTAACCAGGCCCGGCGGGGCACGATGGCGTCAGAGGAAGGAGCGACATGGCCCTGTTCAAGAAGCGCACGGTGGGCAAACCGGGCGAGTGGTACTACTGCCTCCAGCACAAGAAGGTGGAGGAGGGACCCGAGTGCCCGGCGAAGGACCGCTTCGGCCCGTACGGGACCCCCGAGGAGGCCGCCCGCGCCATGGAGACCGCCCGCGACCGCAACGCCGAATGGGAGACGGACCCCCGCTGGCACGACACCCCGGACGGCACCCCGGACGAGGGGCGGCGCGAAACCTAGCCGCCTAGTCCCGCGCCCGCGCCTCCGCCTGTGCCTGTGCCCCGGCCTGTTCCTGGGCCGCGCGGCGGCGGCGGGCGTCCGGGTCGGTCGTGGCGTCGTACGACACGAGCCTCGGCAGCGCCGCCGCAAGCAGCCCCACCGCCGCCACGCACGCGACACCGCCGCCCCAGACAGCGCCGCGCGTGCCGGTCCAGCCCGCCATCGTGCCCGCCCGCAGCTGCCCCAGCTGCGGGCCCACGCTGTACGACAGCACCTCGATCCCGGCCAGACGGCCCCGCAACTCGTCCGGGATCGTCTGGTTCCAGATCGTCGAGCGGCCCAGACCGCTCAGCAAGTCGCCCGCGCCCGCGAAGGCCAGGCACAGCAGCACCAACCACACGCTGTCGAACCAGCCCGCGCCCGCCACGGCGAGCCCCCACCCGGCGGCGCCGAGCACCACCATCAGCCCGTGCCGCCGCACCCGGGACGTCCACCCGCTGGTCAGGCTCAGCACCACCGCGCCCACCGACTCGGCCGCGTACATCAGACCCAGCGCCCAGGGCGCGCCCATCTCGTCCGCGAGGAACGGGAACAGCGTCGGCGGGTACGCCAGCAGCATCGCCGCCAGGTCCACCGCGTACGTGCCGAGCAGCACCGGCCGGGACCAGGCGTACCGGGCGCCCTCCGCGATGCCGCGCAGCGACGGCTTGTCGGAGCCGCCCGACGGCGGGGCCGGGGACAGCCGCAGGCACAGCAGCACCGACACGGCGAAGCAGCCGACCGTCGTCGCGTACGCCGTGCCGTGCCCCGCGAACGCCACCACGAGGCCCGCCACGGCGGGACCGGCGATGGCGCCCACCTGCCAGCGCAGCGCGTTCAGCGCGGCCGACGCGGGGAGCTGGTCGTGCGGCACGATCCGCGCCATCAGCGAGTCGAGCGCGGGCCGCTGGAGCCCGGCCATCGCGGACACACCGGCCGCGACCACGTACAGCGGCCACAGCAGCGGCTCCGGCAGCAGCGCGTTGACCAGCAGGATCGCGGCGAGCACCGCCATGCCCGCCTCCGTGGCGAGGATCACCCGCCGCCGGTCCACCGCGTCGGCGAGCGCGCCCCCGTACAGCCCGAAGACGATCAGCGGGATCAGCTCGACCGCGCCCATCGCGCCGACCGCGAACGGCGAACCGGTCAGCTCCTTGATCTGGAGCGGCAGCGCGACCATCGCGGTGAAGCTGCCGAAGTAGGCGATGAGCCCCTGCGTCCACAGCAGGCGGAAGTCACGGGACGACCGCCACGGGGACAGGTCGGGCAGGATCGCGGCGAGCTTCGAGGTCACGGGGCGCCATGCTGCGTGCCCGCCCTCACCCCCGGCAACCGGATTTTCACCAGCGGGCGGGCGGCGGCGACGTCAGGAGGTCCGCGAGCCGCGACAGCCGGTCCCTGAACCGGACCCGGCCCCGTGGCCGCGGCACACCGTTCTCCCCGGCCGCCGCGCTCACCAGATGCTGCACCGTGTCCAGGTCGACGCCCTCCTCGCGCGCCGGGTCCACGGAGAGCGACTCGTGCGCCAGGGCGTGGACCTCCCGGTCGCCGCCGTCCAGCGACAGCACCGTCGCCCCCGCCCTGCGCGCCCCGTGGACCCGCTCCAGCAGCCCGCCGTCCGGCCGGTCCGGCGCCACCACCAGCAGCGTCGCCCCGCGCCCCGCCGCCTCGAGCCGCCCGAGCCCCACCGCCAGGTGCGCCGGGTCGGCGGGCCGCACCCGGTGCCGTACAAGGGTCGGGGACAGCTCGGGCAGGCCCGCCCACATCGCCTCGTCCACCAGGTGCGCGGCCAGGTGCCACGGCTCGTACTCGGCGGTGCCCACCAGCAGCAGCCCGCCCCCGTGCCGTACGACGGACGACCGCAGCGCACCGGCGAAGTCGCGCGCCGCCGCCGGCCACGCCGTACCGGCGAGCACATCACGCAGCAGAGCGACCCGTACGGCATCCATGGCGCCGCATTTTGCCCGCGCCGGCCCGCCCGGCGCGGCGCTTCCCCGCCCTGTCACCCGTTCGGGGGTGGTGGCACGTAGTGTCGGCACCATGAGTGAGACGGAGACCAAGAAGCCGCCCGCCCGCGACCCGTGGGACCTCCCCGACGTGTCCGGCCTCGTCGTCGGCGTCCTCGGCGGCACCGGCGACCAGGGGCGCGGCCTCGCCTACCGGCTGGCCCGCGCGGGCCAGAAGGTGATCATCGGTTCGCGCGCCGCCGACCGGGCCCGCGCGGCCGCCGCCGAGCTGGGCCTCGGCGTCGAGGGCGCCGACAACGCCGAGTGCGCCCGCCGCAGCGACATCGTGATCGTCGCCGTGCCGTGGGACGGCCACGCCGCGACGCTCACCGCGCTCCGCGACGACCTGCGCGGCAAGCTCGTCGTGGACTGCGTCAACCCGCTCGGCTTCGACAAGCAGGGGGCCTACGCGCTCAAGCCCGAGGAGGGCAGCGCCGCCCAGCAGGCCGCCGCGCTGCTCCCCGAGTCCCGGGTGACGGCGGCGTTCCACCACCTGTCGGCGGTGCTGCTCCAGGACGAGACGATCGACGAGATCGACACGGACGTGATGGTCCTCGGCGAGAAGCGCGCCGACACGGACCTGGTGCAGGCGCTCGCCGCGCGCATCCCCGGCATGCGGGGCGTGTTCGCCGGGCGGCTCCGCAATGCCCACCAGGTGGAGGCGCTGGTCGCGAACCTGATCTCCGTGAACCGCCGCTACAAGGCCCACGCCGGGCTGCGCCTCACCGACGTCGAGCGGACTCCGGAGCAGGCGCCGTAGCGGAGGCCGCGGCAGGCGCCGTGGCGGGCGCCGGGCACGGTCGTGGGGGCACGGGGCGGGGCACCGGGGCGCATGGGGGACACTGGACGGGCACGACCGCCCGTACCGGACAGGAGCAGACCCCATGCCCCGCCTCGCCCTCTACACGCTCGTCGTCTGCGTCCTCGCGACGGTGGCGGCCGTGGTCTCGTTCGTCCAGGGCCCGTGGTGGCTCGGCATCGTCTGGGTGCTGCTCGCCGGTGTCTCCTCCAACATGAGCTGGTACTACTGGCGCCGCTCCCGCCAGGTCACCGAGTGACGTCCACGTCCGCGAGGTACGCGCACGTCGGGTCGGCAGCCTGCCAGAACCGGTAGAGGTCGCGCCCGCAGTACGACTCCACCTCGCCGACGCCCAGCGCGCCGAGCACGCCGTCCACCAGGCCGAAGAACACCTGGTTCACCTCCGGCGCGAGCAGCAGCACGAACACCGCGATCAGCCCGTACGGCGCGAACGGCTCGACCGCCCGCCGGGCCCGCTCCGACAGCCACGGCTCCAGCACCCCGTACCCGTCGAGCCCCGGCACCGGCAGGGCGTTCAGCAGGGCCGCCGTCACCTGGAGCAGCGCCACGAACCCCAGCGCGAACCGGAACCCGACCGGGACGCCGTCCAGCGCGCCCAGCCAGAACGGCGCCGTGCACACGAGCGCGAACAGCACGTTCGTCAGCGGGCCCGCCGCCGAGATCAGGCTGTGCCGCAGACGGCCCCGGATGCGGTGCCGCTCGATGAACACCGCCCCGCCGGGCAGCCCGATGCCGCCCATGACCAGGAACAGCACCGGCAGCAGCACGCTCAGCACGGCGTGGGTGTACTTCAGCGGGTTGAGCGTCAGATAGCCCTTGGCGGCCACGGACAGGTCGCCGCTGTGCAGCGCGGTCCGGGCGTGCGCGTACTCGTGGAGGCACAGCGACACGACCCACGCGCCGGTGACGAACAGGAACACGGCGACGGCGAGACCGATCCCGGAGGCGCCCCAGACCGCCCACCCGGCGGCCGCGGTGACGGCGGCGATGGCCAGGAACACGGGGCTGACCCGGCGGGACGCTTCGACGGCCACGGGCGGACCTCCTCCTGCTGCGGGACCCGTTCGCGGGCCCGTTCGGGACCACCGACCGTACCCGCCGCGCGCCCCGCGACACCCCCGAACGGAGCAAGAGCCCCCGGCCTCGCGGGCCCGGGAGGCCCGAGGACCGGGGAAGGCCGACGGCCCGAGGACGGGGAAGCCCGACGGCGCCCGAGGACGGGGGAAGGCCGACGGCCCGCCGATGGGGGAAGTCGGCGGGCCGTCGTCCGTACCGCGGTGGCTCGTGCCGTACGGGCCGGGCACCCGGGAACCGGGGCCCGTACGTGCCGGGGCGGCTAGTGGAAGGTGTGCTCCTCGGCGGGGAACGCCCCGCCCGCCACGTCCCGCCCGAACGCCTGGGCCGCGTCGCCCAGGGTGCGGCGCAGGTCGGCGTACTGCTTGGTGAAGCGCGGCACCTTCCCGCCGGTCAGCCCGGCCATGTCGGTCCACACGAGGACCTGCGCGTCCGTGTCGGGGCCAGCGCCGATGCCGATCGTCGGGATGTGCAGCGACCGGGTCACCTCGGCGGCCAGCTCGGCCGGTACGAGCTCCAGCACCACCGCGAACGCGCCCGCGTCCTGCGCGGCCTTGGCGTCCCGCAGCAGCCGGTGCGCGTCCTCGTCGGCGCGGCCCTGCACCCGGTAACCCATCGTGTTCACGGACTGCGGGGTCAGGCCGAGGTGCGACATCACCGGGATGCCCGCCTGGACCAGCATCCGCGTCTGGGGCAGCGAACGCTCACCGCCCTCCAGCTTGACCGCGCCGACCCCGGCCTCCTTCACCAGCCGCGTCGCCGACCGCAGGGCCTGCACGGGGCCCTCCTGGTACGAGCCGAACGGCAGGTCGCCGACGACCAGGGCGCGCTTGGTGCCCCGCACCACGGCGGCGGACAGCAGCGCCATCTCGTCCATCGTGACCGGCACGGTCGTCTCGTAGCCGAGGTGGCAGTTGCCCATGGAGTCCCCGACGAGGAGGACCGGGATGCCGGCCTCGTCGAACACGGACGCCGTCATCGCGTCGTACGCGGTGAGCATCGGCCACTTCTCGCCGCGCTCCTTGGCGGCGGCGACGTCGTGCACGGTGACGCGGCGGTTGCCCTTGCCGCCGTACAGCGCCTTCGGGTTCGCGGCGCTCTGCTCCCCGCTCGCGCCGGGGCCGGTGTCGCCGGACTGTTTCGGGGCAGGCTGAAGCGTCATGTGAAACGGCTCCTTCGTCATCTCGAGGCGCCCTCACGGCGTCCCCGGACCACGTCCATGGTGGCACTTCGTGCCGCGCCGGGGGAAGTGGGGAGCGGGTGCGCGCCCTCACAGGGGCGGGGTGCCCGGGGGGAGTAGTACGAACGGCGCCCCGCCGGGTTCCGGCCTACGGTGAGCGCATGGACCGGTCCCCGCCCCCGCCGCACGGCCCGCCGCACCGAGTGCCGGAGGCGCCGTCGGAGGGTGTGCCGCCCGGCGGGCCGGAGGTGCCGCCCGAGGTGCACCGGCGGCGCTGGGTGATCCTCGCCGTGCTGATGCTGAGCCTGCTGTTCGTGGTGCTGGACAACTCCGTCCTCAACGTGGCGGTGAAGACCGTCGCGAGCCCGCCGCCCGTCGGGATCGGCGCGACCCAGAGCCAGCTGGAGTGGGCGATCAACGCGTACGCCCTGGTCTTCGCGGGGCTGCTGTTCACCGCGGGGCTCCTCGGCGACCGGATCGGCCGCCGCCGGACGCTGCTGTTCGGCACGCTCGTCTTCGGGATCGCCTCGGCGCTGGCCGCGTTCGCCGACTCGCCGGTCGAGCTGGTCGCGTACCGGGCGGTGATGGGTTTCGGCGCGGCGTTCGTGATGCCCGCGACGCTCGCCATCCTCATGAACGTCTTCGAACGGGACGAGCAGCCGCGCGCCATCGGCGTGTGGGTCGGCGCGGTCGGCGTGGCCATCGCGGTCGGCCCCGTCCTCGGCGGGCTGCTCCTCGAACACTTCTGGTGGGGCTCCATCTTCCTGGTGAACGTGCCGGTCGTCGCCGTGTCACTGGCCGCCGTGGCACTGCTGGTGCCGGAGTCCCGCGACCCCGCGCCCGGCGCGATCGACCCGGTCGGCGTCGCCCTGTCGATCGTCGGGCTCGTCCTGCTGGTGTTCGGGATCATCCGGGGCGGCGAGCTGGCCGACCTGACCGACCCGACCGTGCTGCTGCCCGTGGTCGGCGGGGCGCTGGTGCTGGCCGGGTTCGTCGTCCACGAGCGGCGCACCCCGCACCCGGCGCTGGACATGGCGTACTTCCGCGAGCCCGCCTTCTCGGCGGCGGTCGGCGGGATCGCGCTGGTCTTCTTCGCCCTGATGGGCGTGACCTTCGTGTCCGTCTTCTACCTCCAGTCCGTACGGGGCTTCAGCCCCCTCCAGGCCGGTCTGCTGCTCCTGCCGCTCGCCGTGACGCAGCTGCTGTTCGCGCCGCGCTCCCGTCTGGTGGTGCGGCGGTTCGGGGCGCGCGCGGTGTGCGCGGCGGGGCTGCTGGTGGTCGCCGCCTGCCTGGCCGCGTTCGCCGGGTTCGACACGGGCACCCCGGTGTGGGTGGTGGAGCTGGTGCTGTTCGCGCAGGGCGCGGGCATGGCGCACGTCATGCCGCCCGTGACGGTCGCCGTGATGCAGTCGCTGCCGCGCGAGAAGGCCGGGACCGGGTCGGCGGTGAACAACACGTTCCGGCAGGTCGGCGGGGCGCTCGGGGTGGCCGTGCTCGGGTCGCTGCTGTCGGCCGTGTACCGGGGCGGCATCGAGGGGCACCTCGACGCCGTGCCGCCGGGCGCGCGGGCGGCGGCGGGCGAGTCCGTGGAGGCCACCCTCGCCGCCGCGCGGCACCTGGGCCCGGCGGGCGAGGCCCTGGTCGCCCCGGCGCACGCCGCGTTCCTCTCGGCGATGCACGTCACGGCCCTGTGCGCGGCCGCGGTCGCCGCGGTGGGGGCGGCGGTGGTCGCCGCGTTCCTGCCGGGCCGCCGCCGCCCGGCCCGCGACGGAGGCGACCCCGAGCGGGCGGCGGAGGGCGGCGGTGCGCGGGAGTCCGTCGGCCGTTAGCCGCGGGCGGTTGGCGGGCGGCCGCGGGCCTCCGGCTTCCGGCCGCTGAGCGCTGGCCGCTCGCCGTCCGCCCGACTCGAACGTACGTACGTCACTGTCCTCCCCGCCGTACGGCCTCCACGCGCCCGTCCCGCCGTACGACCGCCACGCGCCCGACCGCCCACGGCCCGGGCCGTACGCCCCCGGAGCCCGTTCGTCCCGCCTGACCTGCGGCGGGGCCGGGGACGAGTGTGCGCGTTTCGTCACAACCCGCCCGTCGGCCGCTCCCCCCGGAACCCGTCCCGCGCCCCCCGTCGTCCCTCAGACAGTACGGCCCTGCCGCTACCCCGAGCGATCCCCTAGGGTCGGGGTCCGGCACGGGGAAGGATTAGCAGCAGGTGAGGACGACGGAATGGCGCGGGTGGACGGCATGACGGAGACGGGGAGCAGCGCCGCGGAGGAACGGCGCACGGGGTCCCGGGTCCGCTCCACGGTCGCCCGCTGGCGGCGCGACCCGGGCATCTGGCGGCGCGGCGCGTTCGTGTCGCTGTCGGCGATCCTGCTGGCGCTGCTGATGGTCCTCCACCGCCACATCCCCAACGACATCGGCAACCTGGGCAGCCTCATCGAGACGTTCCTGCCCTGGTTCGGGCTGCTCGTGCCGCTGCTGGCCGGTCTTGCCGTGCTGCGCCGCTCGGCGAACGCGCTGATCGCCGTCCTCATCCCGGCGGTCGTGTGGCTGAACCTGTTCGGCGGGCTCGTCACCGACAAGAACGGTCCCGGCGGCGACCTCATGGTCGTCTCGCACAACGTGAACGCCGACAACCCGGACCCGGAGGGCACCGCGTCCGCCGTCGCCGCGTCGAAGGCGGACGTGGTGGCGCTGGTGGAGCTGAAGCCCGCGATGGTGCCCGTGTACGAGAGGGCGCTGGCCGACGCGTACCCGTACCACTCGGTGCGCGGCACGGTCGGCCTGTGGAGCCGGTACCCGGTGGACGACTCCCGCCCCGTGGACATCCGGCTCGGCTGGACGCGCGCCATGCGGGCCACGGTGACCGCGCCGCAGGGTCCCGTCGCCGTGTACGTCGCCCACCTGCCGTCGGTGCGGGTCAAGCTGCACGCCGGGTTCACCGCCAACCAGCGGGACCGGAGCGCCGACCAGCTGGGCGAGGCGATCGCCGCCGAGCCGAACCCCCGGGTGATCCTCCTCGGTGACCTCAACGGCACGATGAACGACCGGTCCCTGAACGCGGTCACGTCCCAGATGCGCTCCACGCAGGGCGCCGCCGGTGACGGCATGGGCTTCAGCTGGCCCGCCGCCTTCCCGATGGCCCGCATCGACCAGATCCTCGTCCGGGGCGTCGAGCCGGTCGCCTCCTGGTCCCTGCCGCGCACCGACAGCGACCACCTGCCGATCGCCGCCCGCGTCACCTTCTGACCTCCCGACAGGCCCCGAGACGCGGGAGGGGGCGCCCGCCGGTTCCTGATCCCTGATCCGGCGGGCGCCCCCTCTTCCGTGGGCCGTCAGAGGCGGGTCGTGGTCGTCTCGCGCCAGTGGTTGGTGATGGGCAGCCTGCGGTCCTTTCCGAAGCCCTTCGCGGAGATCTTCGTCCCCGGCGGGTACTGGCGCCGCTTGTACTCCGCCACGTCCACCATCCGCAGCGTCCGCGCCACCAGCTCCTCGTCGAAGCCCGCCGCGACGATCGCGTCCTTGCCCTGGTCCCGGTCCACGTACAGCTCCAGGATCCGGTCCAGCACGTCGTAGTCGGGCAGCGAGTCCGTGTCCACCTGGCCCGGCCGCAGCTCAGCGCTGGGCGGCTTCGTGATCGAGCTCTCCGGGATCGGCGGGGTCTGGCCGCGCTCCTCGGCGGCCCGGTTGCGCCACCGCGCCAGCCGGAACACCGTCGTCTTGTACACGTCCTTGATCGGCCCGTACGCGCCCACCGAGTCGCCGTACAGCGTCGAGTAGCCCACCGCCAGCTCGGACTTGTTGCCCGGCGCCAGGACGATGTGGCCCTCCTGGTTGGACAGCGCCATCAGCAGCGTGCCGCGCAGCCGCGACTGGAGGTTCTCCTCGGCGAGACCGGTCAGCCCCAGCGACCCCATGTACGCGTCGAACATCGGCTCGATCGGCACGGTGCGGAAGTTCAGCCCGGTACGCCGGGCCAGATCCGCCGCGTCGGCCTTCGAGTGCTCCGACGAGTACCGCGACGGCATCGACACGCCGTACACGTTCGCCGCGCCCAGCGCGTCGCAGGCGATCGCGGCGACCAGCGCCGAGTCGATGCCGCCGGACAGGCCGACCAGCACCGACCGGAAGCCGTTCTTCGCGACGTACGCGCGCAGGCCGACGACCAGCGCCGAGTACACCTCCTCGTCGTCGTCAAGACGGTCCGCGTAGCCGCCGGTCAGCTCGGGCTCGTACGCGGGCAGCGGCTCCTCGGACAGGACGACCCGGTCGATCCGCAGCCCGTCGTCCACCACGCCGGTCACCGGCTCGGCGGACGCGGCCGGCAGGTCCAGGTCGAGGATCACGCTGCCCTCGGCGAACTGCGGGGCACGCGCGACGACCTCGCCGTGCGCGCCCACCACGATGGAGTCGCCGTCGAAGACCAGCTCGTCCTGGCCGCCGATCATCGCCAGGTACGCGGTGACGCAGCCCGCCTCCTGGGCGCGCTCGCGGACCAGTTCGAGGCGCGTGTCGTCCTTGTTCCGCTCGTACGGCGAGGCGTTGACGGAGACCAGCAGCCCGGCCCCCGCGCTGCGGGTGGCGGGGACGCGGCCGCCGTCCTGCCACAGGTCCTCGCAGATCGCCATCGCCACGTCCACGCCGTGGACCCGCAGGACCGGCAGCGAGTCGCCCGGCACGAAGTAGCGGAACTCGTCGAACACGCCGTAGTTCGGCAGGTGGTGCTTGGCGAACGTCAGCACCACCTCGCCGCCGTGCAGCACGGCGGCGGCGTTCTGCGGCGCGCCCGCGGGCTGGCCGTACTTCGGCTGGGCCCGCTCGGAGCGGTCCAGATAGCCGACGATCACCGGCAGGTCCCCGAGGCCCTCGGCGGCGAGGCGGGCGGCCAGCGCGCGCAGCCGGGCGCGCGACGCCTCCACGAACGACGACCGCAGGGCGAGGTCCTCGACGGGGTAGCCGGTCAGCGCCATCTCGGGGAACGCGACGAGGTGCGCTCCCTGCTCGGCGGCGTGCCGGGTCCAGTGCACGATCGCCTCGGCGTTCCCGGCGAGGTCGCCGACGGTCGAGTCGATCTGGTTCAGGGCGAGGCGTAGTTGAGGCACGCCGCCCAGTGTAATCGTCAAATCGACGCTATGTCCTGCGGGGCCCGCCGGAAGCCTTGCGCGGCCAGGGGTGCGGCGGCCCGGAGCGGGGCGCTCCGGCGGGCCGCCCCACCCGCGCGCGGGGGCTGTCCGGACCACGTGGACGGGCGGGCGGCGATGTGCGCCCGCCGCGCCCGCCGCGCCCGCCGCCGCCGCGCCCGCGCCGGGCCTACTTCCGGTAGCCCAGGACCGTCATCATGCCCGCCTCCGCGTGGTACACGTTGTGGCAGTGCAGCATCCACAGCCCCGGGTTGTCGGCGTCGAAGTCCACCGACAGCTTCTCGCCGGGCAGGATCACGGCCGTGTCCTTGCGCGGCCCGCCGGGGCCTCCCAGTGCGAACGTGTGGCCGTGCAGGTGCAGCGGGTGCCACATCTCCGTCGCGTTGGTGAACACCAGCCGCACCCGCTCGCCCGCCCTCACCGGGTGCCGCTGGTCCGCCGTGTACGGCTTGCCGTCGAACGCCCAGTCGTACGCGGCCATCCCGCCGGTCAGCCGGATCGCCACCGTACGGTCAGGGGTGCGGGCCTTCAGGGCCACCGGCCCGGCCGCCTCCAGCCGGGCGGCGGTCAGCACCGGCCCGTCCAGCTCCCTGGGGCGGACACGAGCGCCGGGCGCCGCGCCCTTGCCGGTCCGCAGCACCGCCAGCGCGGCGGCCTTCTTGCCCTCGGCGGCGGCCACCAGCGGGAACACCCCGTCCCCGGCGGTCACCACCACGTCGTACCGCTCGCCCATGCCGATCAGCAGCGCGCCGGTCTCGGCGGGCCGGACCGGGAAGCCGTCCGTGTGGGTCACCGTCATGCGGTGGCCGCCGAGCGCGACGCGGAAGGCCGTGTCGCCGCCCGCGTTGACGATCCGCAGCCGTACCCGGCCGCCCGGCCTGGCGCGGAACTCCGAAGGGGAGTGTGGCGTACGGCCGTTGACCAGGTAGTACGGGTAGGCCACATCGCCCGCGTCACCGCCGAGCAGGTCGCTGGTGGCGCCCATCACCATCCGGGAGGGTCCGCCGGAGGCGGCGGGCGACGGGGACGCCCCGGCCTCGTGGCCCGCGTGCCCCTCGTGGCCGCCGGAACCGCTTCCGCCGCCGGCCGAGTGCCCCTCGTGGCCGCCTCCGTGCGCGCCCCCGTGGCCGCCGCCCATGCCGCGGCTCAGCTCGGCCAGTACGGCGTCCGGGGTGGAGCCGTCCACGCCGTCCAGCCAGTCGTCCAGCACGACGACCCACTCCGCGTCGTACGCCAGCGGTTCCTTCGGGTCCTCCACGATCAGCGGCGCGTACAGACCCCGGTCCTGCTGGGTGCCCGAGTGCGGGTGGAACCAGTACGTGCCCGGGTGCGGCACCGCGAACCGGTACGTGAACTCCGTGCCGGGCGCGATGTCCCGCTGGGTCAGGCCGGGCACCCCGTCCATGTCGTTGCGCAGCGCCAGGCCGTGCCAGTGCAGGGACGTCGCCCGCGGCAGGTGGTTGGCGAGCGTCAGCGCCAGCGTGTCGCCCGCCGTGACCCGCACCTCCTTGCCGGGCAGCTCCCCGTCGTACGCCCAGGACCGCACCGTACGGCCCGCGCCCAGGTCGAACGTGGCGGCCGTGGCGGTGACGCGGACGGTACGGACCGGGCCCTTGCCGCGCGCGGCCTCGGCGGCGGCGACCTCGGGCCCGTCCGGGGCGACGAACCCCTGCGGGGCGGTGGACGCGGCCGGTGCTCCGTGCCCGCCGTGGGACGAGCCGCCCGAGCCCGTGCAGGCGGAGAGGGCGGCCGTACCGGCGACGGCGAGACCCGCGCCGAGGAGGGCGCGGCGGGACGGGGGAGGGGACGGGGTGCGGGCCTGGTCCTCGGCCCGGGGGCCGGGCGGGGGTGTGCGGAGTTCACGCATGACGAAGAACACCTCGTATCGGTGTGAAGTGGTACGGATCAGGAAGACGCCGGGCGCCGTGCGGGCGCGCCGGGGCAGCGGGGGGACACGGGCGGGTGCCGTGTCGCGCCGCTTCTAGATCCGCAACACCGAGAGTTCCGCGAGGGCCACGCGCAGGGGCGTCGGCGGGGGCGGGTGCCACAGGGCGCCGGGTACCCACCGGACGGCGGAACCCGCGTCCGGGCCGCGTACCGTACGACGGCCGCGCCGCGGCAGCCGCAGCGCGCCCAGCCCGGCCAGGCCGAAGCCCGCCGAACCGATCAGCGCCAGGCACATCGAGGCCGCATCCAAACCGCTCAGCGGCGCGTCTTCAGGGGCGACAGGCGCCGGGGCCCCGTGCGCGGTCGCGTGCCCGTGTGACTCCGAGAGCTCCCAGGAATCCGCCGGGGACGCCGGGCCGTGCGCGGGCGCCGCCACCGAGTGCGCACCCGCATGCTCCGAAGGATGGCCCCACGTGTGCATCGTCACGATGCCGAACAGCAGGGCGGCGAGCAGCACGAGCTGCCCGTACCGCGACGCGCCCCCGGCACGCCGCACCCTCACCCTGGCGACCATGCTCCGCAGCCTACCCCTCCGGGGTACCGCCGGTGCGGGCGCCCGGCGGGACGACGACGGCACGCGGGGCGCCGGCGGGGCGCGTCGGCCCTCGTGGGCGCGAGACGGGGCCGCGCGTGAGGAACGCGGGCGCGGCGGCGGCGCGCCAGGGCCGTTCGGGGCGGTCCTGATCGTGCTGGGCGCCCTCGCGTACAGCGTCTGGCTCCTGGAACTGCCGCTCGCCGCCGGCCTGGACCCCGTCCAGTCGTACGTCAGCGAACTGGCAGCCACCGACCAGCCGCTCGGCGCCCTGTTCCGCACCGCCGACCTGGTCGCGGGCGTCCTGCTGCTGGCCGCCGCGCTGCCCCCGCTGGCCGCCGCCCGGCGCCGGTTCTGGGCGGCCACCGGATGGGCGGCGCTCGCCCTGTTCGGCGCGGCCACCGCCGTCGACTCCCGGCTGCCGCTCAGCTGCGCGCCCACCGCCGACACCGCGTGCGCGGCCCGCGAGGACGCAGGTCTCGTCCCGTTCACCCACGCCGCCCACGCCGTGAGCTCCGGCCTCGCGATGGTCGGCGCGGTCACGGCGGTCGTCGCGCTCACCGTCGCCGCCCGCCGCTACGGCTGGTGGCCGCCCCTCGCCCGTACGGGGCCCGTCCTCGTGGTCCTGGAGCTGGCCGCCACCGCGTGGACGCTCGTGGCGGTCGCCGCGTTCGAGGCCGGGCGCGGCCACTGGGCGCTCGGCGCGGGCCAGCGCGCGCAACTCCTGCTGGTGGCGGTGTGGCTGCTGCTCCTGGCGTGGAGCCTGCGGGCGGGACGGGCCACCCGGACGGGGGCGCGGCCGTGAGCCGGGAGCGGTCGGCGGGCCCGCGTGCGGCCGGCCGCCGGGGGCGGGACCCGGACAGGCGCGCTCCCGTGAGCCGGGGGCGGGTCACCCGCACGGGGCCGCGCCGGTGAGCCGGGGGCGGTCGGCGGGCCCCGGTGCGGCCGTGGGCCGGGCGGTCGCGGACCGGGCGGTCGTGGGGGTGGGGAGCCGGTTCGTACGGATCGGGGGCGTGCCGCACCACGTGGTCGTCGAGGGCTCCGGCCCGGTGTGCGTGCTGAGCGCCGGGCTCGCGCTGTGCTGGTTCGACTGGGACCCGGTCGTGCCGCTGCTGGCCCCGCACCGCACGGTCGTCCGCTTCGACCGGCCGGGGCACGGGCTGAGCGGCCCCGCCCGCACGGCGCCGACCGCGCGGGGCGAGGCGCACCGGATCGCCGCCCTGCTGGACGCGCTCGGCATGGGCGGTGAGCGGGCGACGGTCGTCGGACACTCCCTGGCCGGGTTCCACGCGGAGGCGTTCGCGCGGCTGTACCCGGCGCGTACGGCCGCGCTGGTCCTGGCGGACGCGTCCGCGGAGGAGGCCGCTCGGATGCCGGGTGCGCGGGCCGCCGCCCTGCGCACGGCCGCGGCGCGGGCCACCGGGGCGGTGCTCGCCGCCGCGGGCGTGCCGGCCGCGCTGGGCCCGTACGCCCGCCGCGCGCTGGTCCGCCTGTCCCGTGCGGGGTACGCGCCGGACCCGGCCCGCCCCGAGGCGGTACGCCGCTGCTACCGGGGCCGCCGCGCGCTGGACGGCGCCCTGCTGGAGAACGCCCACTACCGGGCCGTCGCCGCCGGGCTCCTCGCCCTGCGCGCCCGGCACCCGCTGCCCGGGGCGCTGCCGGTCACCGTGCTGGCCGCCCCCGACTCCCCGGACGGCACCGACCGCTGGACGGCCCGCCAACGGGCGCTCGCCGCCGCCCTGGACGCCCGCCTCGCCCTCGTCCCCGACGCGGGGCACCTGATCATGCTGGACCGCCCCGGCGCGGTGGCCGGGGCGGTCCTCCACCCGCCGGGCCGGTGAGGCCGGCGGGGGCGTGGCGTACGTACGGGTCAGGCGCGCGCGTACACGCCCTGGGCGAACTCGGCGACCTGGTCGTCGGGCAGGTGCCGGGCGAGGTCGGCCTCGCTGATGATGCCGACCAGCCGCTTGTTCTCGATGACCGGGAGGCGCTTGATCTGGTGGCCCCGCATCTCCTGGAGCACCTGGTTCACGTCCGCGTTGGCGTCGATCCAGCGGGGGGTGCCCTCGGCGATGTCGCCGCAGGTGACACGGGACGGGTCATGGCCCGCCGCGACGCACTTGATGACGATGTCGCGGTCCGTGACGATGCCGCAGAGCCGCTCGTTCTCGTCGGCGATGGGCAGCGCGCCCACATTGTGCTCGCGCATCAGCTGCGCGGCACGGTCCAGGGTCTCGTGGGCGGGAATCCAGTGGGCCCCGGGGTGCATGATGTCTCGGGCGGTGGTCATGAGGCGCGTTCCTCCGTAAAGGGCATACGTGGTCTCCCCGAGCCCCTCCATTCTCAACGCGCCCACCCGCCCCCGCGACCGCTGGCGGCCGCCGCGACCGCCTTCGGGAGGCGGCCGCGACGGCCGGTTCCGGGCCCGCGCGCCGAGCCGTGGCCGGCCGGCGGGGGCCCGTGCGGGTCAGCCGCGCGGCTTGGCGCCGCGCTTCGCCAGCAGGTCGGTCATCAGGTTGATCTCCGACTGCTGGGCGTCCACCATGCCCTGCGCGAGGTTCCGCTGGACGTCCACGCGGCACGCGTCGGCACAGCCCTGCGCCATGTCCACGCCGCCCTTGTGGTGGTCGATCATCAGCTGGAGGTACAGCACCTCGGCGGCGACGCCGTCGGCCGAACGCAGCCGCTCCAGCTCGGCCTTGGTGGCCATGCCGGGCATGAGCGCCCCGCCGTCGGCCACCTGACCGCCCGAGCCGCCCGAGCCGCCACCGCCGTGCGCGGCCCCGTGCCCGCCGTCGTGGCCGCCGTGCGTGTTCCCGTGACCGGCCTCGGGCGAGGCGCCGTGACCGTCGTGCGACGAGCCGTGGCCGCCGCCCATCCAGGCCATCGGCTCACGGTCCGGTGCCGTCTTCGGCAGACCCCACAGGTCGAGCCAGCCCAGCATCATGCCGCGCTGGTTCGCCTGCGTGTTGGCGATGTCGTACGCCAGGCGGCGCACCTCGTCGTCGTCCGTGCGGTCCCGCACGATGAACGACATCTCCACCGCCTGCTGGTGGTGCACCGACATGTCCCGGGCGAACCCGGCGTCCGCCGAGTCGTCGCCCGGCACGGCGGCTGCCGACGCCGAGGAGCCCCCGCCGTCCCGGCCCAGCGCCGTGAGCGTGGCCCAGCCCGCGAACAGCAGCGCCAGGACCACCACCCCCGCCGCGAGCCACAACGTCCGGCCGCCCGGGCCCGTACGGGTGACGACCACCCCGGCCGCCTCCGCCTCCGGGCCCGCCTCCGGACCTTCCTCCGGACCCGACCCGGGCTCCGGCTCCGTACGGGAGGTCACTTCTTCGTCATCCCGTTCAGCCCGCCCGTGCACGCCGCGCCCGGCTCCGGCGTCTGCGGGCCCTGCACGTACTTGGTGAAGAACTGGTTCACGCGCGGGTCGTCGGCGTCGTCCACGGTGACCTGCTTGCCCCACGCCGACAGCATGATCGCGCCGGCCTGGTCCTTGACCGGGCTCATCATCGTGTACGGCGTCCGGGAGACCTTCTTCTCCAGCGCCTCGACCGCGTCCTTCGGCGCCTTGTCGTTGTACGTCACCCACACCGCGCCGTGCTCCAGCGAGTGGACGGCGTTCACCTCGGGGACGGGCTCCTTGTAGACGGTGCCGTCACAGTCCATCCACACCTGGTGGTGGTCACCGCCGACCGGCGGCTTCATCGGGTACGCCACCGTCTGCGTCACGTGCTCGCGGCCCAGCGTCTTCGCGTCCCAGGTCTTCTCGTCCTTGATGGGGGCCTTGGCGGCGGCCTCCTGCTGCTGCTTCTCCTTCGACTCCTCGTTGAGCACGTACGCGCCGAAGCCGACGAGACCGGCGACGACGGCGCCGCTCAGCGACAGGGTGATGACGCGCGTGCGGCGCTCGCGGGCCCGCTCGGCCTTGCGCATCTGCTCTATGCGGGCCCGGCGGTCGGCGGACGAGGAACGGTTGGCGGCCATGGTGAATCGATGTCCTTCTGCGAAAGCGCTCCCGGTCGGGGGCGCGCGGGGGAAAGGGGGAGCTGACGGGAGAGCCGGCGCCGGCACGGCCGTGCGCCGGGCCGTCCGTCAGGTCCGCAGCACCTGAAGGACGTGCAGGTCGGGGGCGCGCGGCGGGGCGCGGGTGCCGTCCGCCCGTACCGCCCCGGGCGCGGGGCCGAGCGGGGCGAGCCCGTCCGCGTACAGCGGCGGGTCCATCGGCGGGACGGTCAGCACCGCCGGGTTCAGCGGCGGGGACAGGCCGCAGTCGCGGTCGTCGTACGGGCAGACGAACCGGCTCCAGACCACCGCGGCGGGATCGAACGGCAGCGGGTCGGCCACGACGGCCGCACGCGCCGAGGGGTGCCCGGCGGCGGACACGGCGGCGCCGTCCTGGCCGGAGTGCGCCCCGAGCCCCGCCGAATGGCCCGCCGGGCCGGAACAGAGGTACAGCGCGGCGAGGAGCGTCGCCACGGCGCTCAACAGGGCCATGGGACGCACGATGCGCGCGGGGCGCGTGTTGCGTATGAGCCGCAGGCCCTCCATGGGCGTGATGGTAATCGGCCACCCCCGGGGTCAGGCCACCCCCCGTCCCCCGGTATCCGGTAGCCCGCCTCCCGGCCCCTGCCCTCAGTCGTCGCGGCTCACCCGCAGGGCCAGCAGCGCCACGTCGTCGGCGATCTCGCCCGTGTACGAGCACACGTCCCGCCACACCCACCGCACCAGTGCCACGGGGTCCAGCTCAGCCCGTACGCGCTCGGCCAGCGGGTAGAACTCCCCGTCCGCGTCACGCGCCTCCGTCACCCCGTCCGTGTGCGCGAGCAGCACGCATGACGAGTCCAGCGGTACGGTCACCGGCTCCGGGGCGGCGAACTCCATCAGTCCAAGGCCCAGCGGCGGGCACGACTCCAGCTCCACCTCCCGCCCCCCGTCCCGGGTCACGATGAGCGGCGGTGGATGCCCGCAGCTCAGCACCCGCGCCGCCACCTCCCGCCCGGGACGCCCGTCCCCGGCCTTGCCCTCGTCCCCGGCCTCTCCCGTCTCCCCGGCGGGGAACTCGATCAGCACCGCCGTCGCGAACAGCTCCGTCTCGGCCTGCCGCGCGGAGTCCACGACCAGCCGCCGGTCCAGCCGCGCGGCCACCCCGGTCAGCTCCGGCTCGTCCAGCACCGCCTCCCGGAACGTGCCCAGCAGCGCCGCCACCGTCGAGACCGCCGAGAGGCCGTGCCCCTTCACGTCCGCCACGACCGCCCGCACCCCGTACGGGCTGGACTGCACGTCGTACAGATCGCCGCCGACCAGCGCCGTACGCACCGCCGCCCGGTACAGCGCCCCGCACCGCACCGGCCCCACGCGCGGCGGCATCGGAGGCAGCACCGCGTACTGGGCGGCCTCCGCGACCGTCCGCACCGTCACCAGCTGGGCGTCGCGCCGCCGCCGGGCCCACGCCAGCAGCACGCTCACCGCCCCGATCAGCCCCAGCGCCAGCAGGTCACCGGGGCTCAGATGCTCGGCCCGCACGCCCGGCACGGCCAGCAGCCCCGTGAGGACGACCGCCACCAGGGCCGTGCCGAGCATCCCGTACGCCAGTGACGCCAGCGGCGGGATCACCGCGAACGCGAAGCCAAGCTGCACCGTCTCGGGCGTCAGGAGCTGGGCGGTCAGCACGCCCGCCAGCAGCCCCCAGGGCAACGCCCGCAGCCAGCCGGGGGCACGGGCGCCGGGCAGTTCCCTCGGGACACGGTCCATGGGGCCCAGTCTGCGCGAAGCCCCCGCCGCCCGCCCCGCGCGCACCGCCGTCCGCGCCACCCGGCCCTCCGCCCGTACCACCGCCCCTGGCGTTACGTACGCCACAACGTGGCGGGCACTATGGGTTCGCAACGCGCACGAAACCGTGTGGTGGCATGCTGGCCCTGATCAGCGAGGATGGGTGTGGAAATGGACAAGCAGCAGGAATTTGTGCTCCGAACCCTGGAGGAGCGCGACATCCGCTTCGTGCGCCTGTGGTTCACCGACGTGCTCGGCTTCCTCAAGTCGGTCGCCGTCGCCCCCGCCGAACTGGAGCAGGCCTTCGACGAGGGCATCGGCTTCGACGGCTCCGCCATCGAGGGGTTCGCGCGCGTCTACGAGTCCGACATGATCGCCAAGCCGGACCCGGCCACCTTCCAGATCCTCCCCTGGCGCGCCGAGTCGCCCGGCACGGCCCGGATGTTCTGCGACATCCTCATGCCCGACGGCTCCCCGTCCTTCGCCGACCCGCGCTACGTCCTCAAGCGCATCCTCGCGAAGACCTCCGACCTCGGCTTCACCTTCTACACCCACCCCGAGATCGAGTTCTTCCTGCTGAAGGACAAGCCGGTCGACGGCAGCCGGCCCACCCCCGCCGACAGCTCCGGCTACTTCGACCACACCCCGCAGAACGTCGGCATGGACTTCCGCCGCCAGGCCATCACGATGCTGGAGTCCATGGGCATCTCCGTGGAGTTCTCCCACCACGAGGGCGCCCCCGGCCAGCAGGAGATCGACCTGCGCTACGCCGACGCCCTCTCCACGGCCGACAACATCATGACGTTCCGCCTGGTCATGAAGCAGGTGGCGCTGGAGCAGGGCGTGCAGGCCACGTTCATGCCGAAGCCGTTCTCGGAGTACCCCGGCTCGGGCATGCACACCCACTTGTCGCTCTTCGAGGGCGACCGCAACGCCTTCTACGAGTCCGGCGCCGAGTACCAGCTCTCCAAGGTCGGCCGCTCGTTCATCGCGGGCCTGCTGCGGCACGCCGCGGAGATCTCCGCCGTCACCAACCAGTGGGTCAACTCGTACAAGCGCATCTGGGGCGGCTCCACCCGCACCGCCGGATCGGGCGGCGAGGCCCCCTCGTACATCTGCTGGGGCCACAACAACCGCTCCGCGCTGATCCGCGTCCCCATGTACAAGCCCGGCAAGACCGGCTCGTCCCGCATCGAGGTCCGCTCCCTGGACGCGGGCTGCAACCCCTACCTGGCGTACGCGGTCCTCCTGGCGGCCGGCCTGCGCGGCATCGAGGAGAACTACGAGCTGGGCCCCGGCGCCGACGACGACGTGTGGGCCCTCTCCGACGGCGAGCGCCGCGCGATGGGCATCGAACCCCTCCCGCAGAACCTCGGCGAGGCGATCTCCCTGATGGAGCGCAGCGAACTGGTCGCGGAGACCCTCGGCGAGCACGTCTTCGACTTCTTCCTCCGCAACAAGAAGCAGGAGTGGGAGGAGTACCGCTCCGAGGTCACCGCGTTCGAGCTGCGGAAGAACCTCCCCGTGCTGTAAGCGCCGGTCAGCATCTGCGGGCACCCGAGTGGGTGCCGGCGCGGGCGCCCCTCCGCCGGGCCGTGTCGCGGTGCGGCCCGCGGGGGCGCGGGGGAGCATGGGGGGATGAGCAAGGTCTTCGCGAGTCTGGGGATCTCCCTGGACGGGTACGTCGCCGGGCCGCACGCCGGGCCCGACAACCCCCTCGGGGACGGCGGCGAGCGGCTGCACGCGTGGCTGTACGGCGTCGAGGCGTGGCGGAACCGGCAGGGGCCCGGCGGCGGGGAGACCGGGCGGTCCGGGCTGGTCGTCGCCGAGACCTTCGACCGCGCGGGGGCGTACGTCATGGGCCGCCGCATGTTCGACGAGGGCGAGCGGGCGTGGCCCGAGCCGCCGCCGTTCCGGGCGCCCGTGTTCGTGCTGACGACCAGCGCCCGCGACGCCTGGGTCCGCGAGGGCACCGTCTTCACGTACGTCACCGAAGGCATCCACGCCGCGCTCGACCAGGCGCGGGCCGTGGCGCACGGCAAGGACGTGCAGATCAGCGGCGGCGCCCACACCGTGCGCGAGTACCTCAACGCCGGGCTCGTGGACGAGCTGGAGCTGCACCTCGTGCCCGTTCTGCTGGGCGACGGCCTGCGCCTCTTCGACGGCGTCGACCCCGCCCTGCGGCTGGTGAAGGACCGGGTCGTCGACACGCCCGACGTCACGCACCTGCGGTACCGGACCGTCCGCTGAGACACCGCCACCCGCCGCGCCGCCGCCACCGGGGCCGATAGGCTCGGGTGGAGCGTGCACGGGTGGAGGGAGAGGCCGACATGACGACGGCGCCGGGGCGTAGGAGCAGTACCTTCACACGGCTGCTGCGGCACGGCTTCACCGACCCGTCCGCCGCCGAACAGCTCCTCGAAGGGCCCGCGCTGGCCCCGGTCCGCTCCCACCCCGTCCTCCTCGACGCCCTCGGCGTCACCGCCGACCCGGACCTCGCCCTGCGCGGGCTCGTACGGCTCGCGGAGGCCCAGCCCGACGGGCCGCAGGAGCTGCTGTCCACGCTGGTCACCGCCAAGCCGCTGCGGGACCGGCTGCTCGGCGTGCTCGGCGCGTCCGAGGCGCTCGGCGACCACCTGGCGCGCCACCCGCTGGACTGGCGGGCCCTCGTCACGTACGAGGCGGCCGACCTGCACCCCGGCGTCGCCGACTTCGCACGGGAGCTCGCCGCCGCCACCGACCCGGTCGCGCTGCGCGTCGCCTACCGCCGCTGCCTGCTGGGCATCGCCGCCCGCGACGTGTGCGGCACCACCGACGTCGCCCAGGCCGCCGCCGAGCTGGCGGACCTCGCCACGGCGACGCTCCGCGCGGGGCTCGCCATCGCCGAGGCCGCCGCCCCCGACGACGCCGCGCGCTGCCGCCTCGCGGTGATCGCGATGGGCAAGTGCGGCGGCCACGAGCTGAACTACGTCTCCGACGTGGACGTCATCTTCGTGGCGGAGGCCGTCGACGGCACCGACGAGCGGGACGCCCTCCAGGCCGCCACCCGCCTCGCCTCCCACCTGATGCGGATCTGCTCCGAGACCACCGTCGAGGGCGCCATCTGGCCCGTGGACGCCAACCTCCGCCCAGAGGGCCGCAACGGCCCACTCGTGCGCACACTCTCCAGCCATGTCGCCTACTACCAGCGCTGGGCGAAGACCTGGGAGTTCCAGGCGCTCCTCAAGGCCCGCCCCGTCGCCGGGGACGCGCAGCTGGGCGCCGCCTACGTCGACGCGCTCTCCCCGATGGTCTGGCAGGCCGCCGAGCGGGAGAACTTCGTCACCGACGTGCAGAAGATGCGCCGCCGCGTCGTCGACAACATCCCGCCCGCCCACCTGGAGCGGGAGCTGAAGCTCGGCCCCGGTGGCCTGCGCGACGTGGAGTTCGCCGTCCAGCTCCTCCAGCTCGTCCACGGCCGCAGCGACGCCACCCTCCGCAGCGGCACCACCCTCGACGCGCTCGCCGCCCTCGCCGCGGGCGGGTACGTCGGCCGGGCCGACGCCGCGCAGCTGGAGGCCGCGTACCGCTTCCTGCGCGCCATGGAGCACCGCATCCAGCTGTACCGGCTGCGCCGCACCCACCTCGTCCCGGAGGGCGAGGAGGACCTGCGCCGCCTCGGCCGGTCCCTCGGCATCCGCACCGAGCCGGTCGCGGAGCTCATCCGGGAGTGGAAGCGGCACGCGTCCGTCGTGCGGCGCCTCCACGAGAAGCTGTTCTACCGGCCCCTCCTCGACGCCGTCGCCCAGCTCGCCCCCGGCGAGATCCGGCTCAGCCCCGAGGCGGCCTGGCAGCGGCTCGAAGCGCTCGGCTACGCCGACCCGGCGGCCGCCCTGCGCCACCTGGAGGCCCTGTCGTCCGGCGTCAGCCGCAAGGCCGCCATCCAGCGCACCCTGCTGCCGGTGCTGCTCGGCTGGTTCGCCGACTCCGCCGACCCCGACGCCGGACTTCTCGGCTTCCGCAAGGTGTCCGACGCGCTCGGCACGACCCCCTGGTACCTGCGGCTGCTGCGCGACGAGGGCGCCGCCGCCGAGAACCTGGCCCGCGTCCTGTCAGCCGGGCGCCTCGCCCCCGACCTGCTGCTGCGCGCCCCCGAGGCGGTCGCCATCCTCGGCGCGCGCGAGGGCCTGGAGCCGCGCGGCCGCCGCCACCTGGAGCCGGAGATCCTCGCCGCGGTCGGCCGCGCCGACACCCCCGAGCAGGCCGTCGCCGCGGCCCGCGGGGTGCGCCGCAGGGAGCTGTTCCGCACCGCGGCGGCCGACATCATCGCCTCGTACGGCACCGAGGAGGCCCCCGCCCACCCCGACGCGGGCGCCCTCGTGGACCGCGTCGGGCAGGCCGTCACGGACCTCAACGCGGCGACGATCGCGGGCGCCCTGCGCGCCGCCGTCCGCGCCGAGTGGGGCGACACGCTCCCCACCCGCTTCGCCGTCATCGGCATGGGCCGCTTCGGCGGCCACGAACTGGGCTACGGCTCCGACGCCGACGTGCTGTTCGTCCACGAGCCGCGCGACGGCGTGGGCGAGCAGGAGGCGGCCCGCGCCGCGAACCGGGTCGTCGCCGAGATGCGCCGCCTGCTGCAACTGCCGACCGCCGACCCGCCGTTGCTGATCGACGCCGACCTGCGCCCCGAGGGCCGCAGCGGTCCCTTGGTGCGCACCCTCAAGTCGTACGAGGCGTACTACCGGCGCTGGTCGCTCGGCTGGGAGAGCCAGGCGCTGCTGCGGGCCGAGCCGATGGCCGGCGACGCAGACCTGGGCCGCCGGTTCATCGAGCTGGTCGATCCGCTGCGGTACCCGGCGAAGGGCCTCGACGAGGCCGCCGTACGGGAGATCCGCCGCCTCAAGGCCCGCATGGAGAACGAGCGGCTGCCGCGCGGCGCCGACCCGACCCTCCACACGAAGCTCGGCCGGGGCGGCCTGTCGGACGTGGAGTGGACGGTGCAGCTCATGCAGATGCGGCACGCCCACGAGGTGCCGGGCCTGCGCACCACCAGCACCCGCGAGGCGCTCGCCGCCGCCCGCGAGGCCGGTCTCATCGGCGGGCAGGACGCGCGGACCCTGGACGAGGCGTGGGTCCTGGCCACCCGCGTCCGCAACGGCGTGATGCTCGTACGGGGCCGGGCCGGCGACACGTTCCCGGCGGGCGCGCGCGAACTGGCCGCCGTGGGCCGCTACCTGGGGTACGGGCCCGGTCACGCGGGCGAGATGGTGGACGACTACCGCCGTACGACCCGCCGCGCCCGTGCCGTGGTGGACGAGCTGTTCTACGGGGCGTGAGCCGGGCCGTTCGCGGCGGCGTGGGCCTGATCCACGAGAGCGGACCGCGCTGATCCACGGGCGTGGACCGACGGGGGTACGCCGCCGACGCCGGGCGGCAGCTGACCTGAACCCGCCGTGTCGCGGCCTGAACACGCCCCGTACGCGCTGTTACGGCACCCGCGCCGCGCCCGCCACCGGCGCCGCCGGGCCGTCCGCCTCCAGCGCGGCCACCGGGGCGGCCGGCTCGGGCACCGGGACCGGGCCCACCGCGCCGCCGCCCGCGCCGGCCCGGGCGCCGCGCCCGCGCACGTACCGGGGCAGCCGGTGCGGCGGCTTGCCGTACCAGGCGCACACGAGGCCCACGCCGAAGGCCAGGCAGAGGATGCCGCCCACCGCGTCCAGCCAGAAGTGGTTGGCCGTCGCGACGATCACGACCAGCGTGAGCGCCGGGTACAGCAGACCCAGGATCCGCGCCCACGGGGCCTTGGCCAGGGCGAAGATCGCCAGTCCGCACCACAGGGACCAGCCGATGTGCATCGACGGCATCGCGGCGTACTGGTTCGACATGTTCTTCAGGTCGCCCGACGCCATCGAGCCCCAGGTCTGGTGGACCAGCACCGTGTCGATGAAGTTCTCGCTCTCCATCAGCCGAGGGGGAGCGAGCGGGTACAGGTAGTAGCCGAGCAGGGCGATGGCGGTCGTGGAGAACAGGATCATCCGGATCGCCGCGTAACGGCCCGGATGCCAGCGGTAGAGCCACACGAGCACACCGATGGTGACGAGGAAGTGCAGCGTCGCGTAGTAGTAGTTCATCGACACGATGAGCCAGTCCACCGAGTCCGCCGCGTGGTTGACGGTCTTCTCGAAGGCCAGGCCCAGGCTGTGCTCGGCGCGCCAGATCCAGTCGGCGTTGCGCAGCGCCTGCGCCTTCTGCTCCGGTACCGCGTTGCGAATGAGCGAGTACACGCCGTAACTGACGGCGATGAGCAGGATCTCGAACCAGATGCGCGGATGGCGCGGGGCCCGCAACCGGTCCCACGTGGCCCGGCGTGACGCCGAAGAGCCTTCCGACGTGGTCAAAATCCTGTCACCCATGAGCGGAGAGTCTGCCAGAAAGGTGCTGCTGTTCGATCATCCTTCAATCGGATTCTCGCCGCCATTGGTCCGTCTTTCGGAGGACCGCTGCCCCTGGGGTCCGGAGGCCGTCGAACCGCGCACCACCAGCTCCGGCATGAAGACGAACTCGCTGTGCGGG
The DNA here is from genome assembly GCF_000478605.2 of Streptomyces thermolilacinus SPC6. GTDB lineage: Bacteria > Actinomycetota > Actinomycetes > Streptomycetales > Streptomycetaceae > Streptomyces > Streptomyces thermolilacinus. Next base: position 4,783,410 of record NZ_ASHX02000001.1, read on the forward strand.
GCGGGCGTACCGCCGATCTCCTCGAGCAGCGCCCGCACCGCCGCCTGCCCCATCGCCTGCACCGGCTGCCGGATCGTCGTCAGGGGCGGATCGGTGAAGGCTATGAGCGGGGAGTCGTCGAAGCCGACGACGGAGACGTCCTGCGGCACGCGCAGTCCGCGCTGCCGGGCGGCCCGGATCGCGCCGAGCGCCATCATGTCGCTGGCGCACACGATCGCCGAGCAGCCCCGCTCGATGAGCGCGCCAGCCGCCGCCTGTCCGCCTTCGAGCGTGTACAGGGAGTGCTGGATGAACTCCTCGATCTCCTCGGGGGGAAGCCCGAGCCGCTCCCGCATCCCCGCGTGGAAGCCCTCGATCTTCCGCAGCACGGGCACGAACCGCTTCGGGCCGACCGCGAGGCCGATCCGTGTGTGCCCGAGCGAGGCGAGGTGGGTGACCGCCAGCTTCATCGCCGCGCGGTCGTCGGGAGAGACGAACGGCGCCTGGATCTCCGGGGAGAAGCCGTTGATCAGGACGAACGGGACGCCCTTGCCGCGCAGCTGGTCGTAGCGCTGGGTGTCGGCGGTCGTGTCGGCGTGCAGCCCGGAGACGAAGATGATGCCGGAGACGCCGCGCTCGACCAGCATCTCGGTCAGCTCGTCCTCGGTGGACCCGCCGGGGGTCTGCGTGGCGAGGACGGGCGTGTATCCCTGGCGGGTGAGCGCCTGGCCGATGACCTGCGCGAGCGCGGGGAAGATCGGGTTGTCCAGCTCCGGGGTGATCAGCCCCACGAGTCCGGCGCTGCGCTGGCGGAGCCGTACGGGCCGTTCGTAGCCGAGTACGTCGAGCGCGGCCAGCACGGACTGGCGGGTGGCGGCGGCCACACCGGGCTTGCCGTTGAGCACGCGGCTGACTGTGGCTTCACTGACCCCCGCCTGGGCTGCGATGTCGGCTAGCCGCGCGGTCATGTGGTGGGACTGTACCGGGCGCACGTCAGATTGCCCACCAGGAGCAGGAGTCGGGGGCGATGACCACGGTGCCGCGCGCGCCGTCCGCGGCCGCCTCCCGGTGCCGGCCGGGGGCCTGTACGGGGGCCTGGGACGGGTCCTCGACGGGGCGCGCGCCGCACTCCTCGCCCGGGTCGCTGCACAGCAGGAGCCGCCCGTCCGGTCCGCCGGGCCGGGGGATCTCGACGGCCCGGTCCGTCGTGTTCGTCACGCACACGACGGCCGTGCCCGCCGCCGGGCCGCCGGTACGACCCGGGCCGCCGCTACGGCCCGCGCGCCCGGCACCTTCCCCGCCGCCGCCCTCCGCGACCCGGCGGAACGCCAGCAGCCCCGCCGGTGCGGGCAGCCACTCCACCAGGCCGCCCGCGCCCAGCGCCGGGTGTTCGCGCCGTACGGCCAGGGCCGCCCGGTACAGCTCCAGCGTCGAGGCCGGGTCGCCGGTCTGCGCCTCGACCGACAGCGCGCCCCACCCCTCCGGCTGCGGCAGCCAGCTCCCGCCGGGCCCGAACCCGTACGACGAGCCGCCGCGCGTCCACGGGATCGGCACCCGGCAGCCGTCCCGCAGCCCGTCCTGGCCCTCGCCCCGGTGGAACGCCGGGTCCTGGCGCAGCTCGTCCGGCAGGTCCGTGACCTCCGGCAGCCCCAGCTCCTCCCCCTGGTACAGGTACGCCGAGCCGGGCAGCGCCAGCATCAGCAGCGCCGCCGCCCGCGCCCGGCGCAGCCCGCCCAGCCGGGTCGTGTGCCGTACGACGTCGTGGTTGGACAGCACCCACGTCGCCGGGGCGCCCACCGACGTGGTTGCCCTCAGCGACTCGTCGATCACCCTCCGCAGCGTGTCCGCGTCCCAGGGGCAGCGCAGGTAGTGGAAGTTGAACGCCTGGTGCAGCTCGTCGGGGCGTACGTAGAGGGCGAGCCGCTCCGGTGTCGGCGCCCACGCCTCGGCCACCCCGATCCGCTGCCCGCGGCCGGAGTCGCCCGGTTCGCCGTACGAGTCGAGCAGGCGCCGCCACTCGCGGTGGATCTCGTGGACGCCGTCCTGGTCGAAGAACGGCAGTTGCTGCGCGCCGATCAGCCGGGCCTGCTCGCGGCGGCCGATGTCGGGCAGCCCCGGCGCCTTCACCATCCCGTGCGCCACGTCGATCCGGAAGCCGTCCACGCCGAGGTCCAGCCAGAACCGCAGCACCGACGCGAACTCGGCCCGCACCTCCTCGTGGTCCCAGTTCAGGTCGGGCTGCTCGGGCGCGAACAGGTGCAGGTACCAGGAGCCGTCCGCGACCCGCGTCCACGCCGGACCGCCGAAGACGGACTCCCAGTCGTTGGGCGGCAGCGACCCGTCCGGGCCCTTGCCGGGGCGGAAGTGGTACCGGTCACGTCCCGTTCCCGCCAGGGCCTCCTGGAACCAGGGGTGCCGGTCCGACGTGTGGTTGGGCACGATGTCCACGATGACCCGCAGGCCCAGCTCGTGCGCCGCCCGCACCAGCGCGTCGGCGTCCCCCAGGTCCCCGAAGACCGGGTCCACCGCGCGGTAGTCCGCCACGTCGTAGCCGCCGTCCGCCTGCGGCGACGCGTAGAACGGGGTGAGCCACACCGCGTCGGCGCCGAGGTGCGCCAGGTGCGGCAGCCGCTCCCGTACGCCGCGCAGGTCGCCGATGCCGTCGCCGTCGCTGTCGGCGAAGGAGCGGACGTACACCTGGTAGATGACGGCGTCCCGCCACCAGCCGGGGCGGGCGGGCGGAGCGGGACGCCGGTCTCGCGGCGTCCGGGCGGGGGTGGTCAGCTCATGGGCCATGGCGCGGATGCCTCTCGTCCGGAACGCGACGTTCTGCAAGCGTTCTGAAAAGGCTTGCAAAGTTTTCGGCGGTCCCGCAAGGTCGCCCACGGGGGCGCGTGGGAGCGGGCGGGAGGCGGCGAGAGGCGCCCGTGCCTGGCGTGTCAAGCGATGCGACGGCAACTGTAGGGACACGTGGATGTAACGATCCCCTGACCTTGCAGAAAGTTGCCGCAAGGTCTTTCGGCTCGTTTTCATCCCTGTTACGTTCCTGGCAACCCGGCGCGCCGCGAAGGAGCGGTCGGCAGGTGGCAAGTCATCGCAAGATCTTCCGCCTCGGTCTTCCCCGGGATCAGTTGAAGGAGTTCACATGCGGCGTGGCATAGCGGCCACCGCGCTGGTCGCGAGCCTGGCCCTCGCGGCGACGGCCTGCGGCGGCGGTAGTGAGGACAAGGCGGCGGCCGGCGGCCCGGTCACCATCACGTGGTGGGACACCTCGGACGCCACGAACGAGGCTCCGACCTACAAGAAGCTGATCGAGAAGTTCGAGGCCGCCAACAAGGACATCAAGGTCAAGTACCAGAACGTCCCGTTCGCCGAGGCCGAGCAGAAGTACAAGACGGCCGCCCAGGCCGGCAACGCCCCCGACGTCCTGCGCGCCGACGTCGGCTGGACCGCCGGTCTCGCCGAGAACCAGTACCTCGCCCCGCTCGACGGCACCCCCGCCGTCAAGGAGATCGGCTCCTTCAACCAGGGCCTGGTGGAAGGCGCCAAGGTCAACGGGAAGCTGTACGGCGTCCCGCAGGTCACCGACGCCCTCGCGCTCCTCTACAACAAGGAGGTCTTCGCGAAGGCCGGCGTCCAGCCGCCGAAGACCTGGGCCGAGCTGTCCACCGCCGCCAAGACCATCAAGCAGAAGACCGGCGTCGACGGCATCTACCTCAACCCGGACAGCTACTTCGCCCTGCCGTTCCTCTACGGCGAGGGCGGCATGATGGTGGACACCGACAAGAAGAAGATCACCGTCAACGACCCGGCCGGCCAGAAGGCCGTCCAGACCGTCGTCGACATGATCAAGAGCGGTGCCGCCGTCAAGCCGGACTTCACCGACGGCTACAACAACATGCAGGCCGCCTTCAAGGACGGCAAGGTCGCCATGGTCATCAACGGCCCGTGGTCCACGGCCGACGACCTGACCGGCAAGGCGTTCAAGAACAAGGACAACCTGGGCGTCGCCCCGGTCCCGTCCGGCACCTCCGGCAAGGCGGGCACGCCCACCGGCGGCCACAACCTGGTCGTCTACAACGGCGCCGACGCCCCGCACAAGGAGGCCGCGCAGAAGTTCGTGGCGTTCATGACCTCCGCCGCCTCGCAGGAGTTCGCCGCCACCGAGACCGGCGTCCTGCCGACCCGTGACGACGCGTACACCGTCAAGGTCGTCGCCGACCCGATCCGCGCCGCCTTCAAGAACGTGCTGGCCGACTCCACCGCCCGCCCCGCCGTCGCCGGCGTGAGCGACATGTTCACCGAGTGGACCAAGCAGTACATCGAGATCCTCAAGGGCAACGCCACCGTCGAGAAGGGCCTCGACACGACCGCCCAGAAGTGGAAGACCAGCATCAACTCCCTCAAGGAGTACTCGGTCGAATGAGCCCCCTCGGCCCGGACCGGCACCCCGCGAAGGCGCGGAACGCCGGTCCGGGCCGGACCCGTACAGACCTGAGGGAAACCAACTTCCATGAAGACAGCCACCGCAGACCCCGCCACGGCCGTGCGGCCTGCCCGGGCCGGGCTGCTCACCCGCATGAAGCGTTCGTATGACCGGCACTGGTACGCCTGGGCCATGGTGCTGCCGGTGGTCCTGGTCATCGGCGTACTCATCGCCTACCCGCTGGGCCGGGGCGTCTACCTGTCGTTCACCGACGCCAACGAGCTGAACGTCGCCAAGCAGCTCGGCGCGACCGAGATCCCCGCCACGTACCAGTTCGTCGGCTTCGACAACTACTGGCGGGTGCTGTCCGGCGCCGACGGCGAGTTCTACCCGAAGCTCCTGTGGACCGTCGTGTGGACCGTGTCCTGCGTCTTCTTCCACTACACGATCGGCCTCGGCCTCGCCCTGCTGCTCAACCGCAAGGTCAGGGGCCGCTCCCTGTACCGGGTGCTGCTCATCCTGCCGTGGGCCGTGCCCGCCTTCGTGGCCACGTACATCTGGCGCATGATGTACAACTCCGAGTCCGGCATCTTCAACGCCGTGCTCGGGCAGCTCGGCATGGGCCCCGTGGACTGGCTCGGCGACACGTTCATGCAGAAGGTCGCCGTCATCGGCGTCAACGTCTGGCTCGGTGTGCCCTTCATGATGGTCGCCGTCCTCGGCGGCCTGCAGTCCATCTCCAGCGAGCAGTACGAGGCCGCCGAGATGGACGGCGCCAGCCCCTGGCAGCGGTTCCGCCACGTCACCCTGCCCGGCCTGCGCCCGGTCAGCGCCACGGTGATCCTGCTCGGCACGATCTGGACGTTCAACATGTTCCCGATCATCTACCTGATGCTCGGCGAGGCGAACGCCCTGCACAGCGAGATCCTCGTGACGTACGCCTACCGCCTCGCCTTCGGCTCCGTCCGTGACTACGCGGGCGCGGCGACGTACGGCATCCTCATCCTCTCCATGCTGCTGGTCTTCGCCGTCTTCTACCGTCGGATGCTCAACCGTCAGGAGGTCGCCCGATGAGCACGGTGACCCAGCCCCGGAAGAACGCCCCGGCCGCCCACGCCGCGACCGGCGGCCACCGCGCGGCGGGCTCCGGCTCCGGTTCCGGCCGCCGCAAGGTCCGCGGCCGCGAGGAGCGTTCGCCGCTCGCCTCCGCCGGGCTGCACGGCGCGCTGATCGTCGCCAGCCTCGTCGCGGTCTTCCCCATCGCGTACATGATCTTCATCTCGCTGCGCGGCCGGGCGGGCTGGACCAGGCCCACCAGCGCCGAGGGCGGCCTGGAGATCAGCAACTACACGTATGTGCTCACCGAGACCGCGTTCCCGCAGTGGTTCGCCAACTCGGTGCTCATCGCCGCCGGCACCACCCTGATCGGCGTCTTCGTCGCGGCCTCCACCGGCTACGCCATCTCCCGGATGCGCTTCCCCGGCCACAAGTCGCTGATGTGGGTGCTGCTCGTCACGCAGATGTTCCCCGTCGCCGTGCTGATCGTCGCCCTGTACAACATCCTCGGCAGGCTCGGCCTGCTCGACTCGTACCTCGGCCTGATCCTCACGTACTGCTCCGTGTCGGTGCCGTTCTGCGCGTGGATGATGAAGGGCTACTTCGACACGATCCCGCACGAGATCGACGAGGCCGGCCGCGTGGACGGGCTCACCCCGTTCGGCACCTTCTACCGGCTGATCCTGCCGCTCGCGAAGCCCGGCCTCGCCGTCACCGCCTTCTACTCCTTCCTCACCGCGTGGGGAGAGGTCGCCTTCGCCCGCGCCTTCCTGTCCACGGACTCGATGCTCACCCTCTCGGTCGGCCTCCAGAGCTTCATCGGCCAGCACAAGGCCGAGTGGGGCTACCTGACGGCCTCCGCGGTGATCATCACCGTGCCGGCGGGCCTCGTGTTCCTCCTGGTCCAGCGCAACCTCGTCGCCGGGCTCACGGCGGGCGGCACGAAGGGCTGAGACGGCCCGCCCGAGCGCCCGTACGTCCCCGCACCAGGCGCCCGCGCCCGTACGGCCTTCCGTACCGGCGCACCGCGCCCCAGAACGGCGGTGCCGGTCCGGCCCGACAAGCCCCGTCGCCGGACCCGGCACCGCCCCCATTCCACTCCACCCAGGGAAGACATGACCCAGCACCTCGCCGCCCCCGCCGCCCCGACCACCGGCACGGACACCGGCTGGTGGAGAGAAGCGGTGATCTACCAGGTCTATCCGCGCAGCTTCGCCGACGGCAACGGCGACGGCATGGGCGACCTCCAGGGCATCCGCAGCCGCCTCCCCTACCTGAGGGACCTCGGCGTGGACGCCGTCTGGCTGAGCCCCTTCTACGCGTCGCCGCAGGCCGACGCCGGGTACGACGTCGCCGACTACCGGGCCATCGACCCGATGTTCGGCACCCTCCTCGACGCCGACGCCCTGGTCCGCGAGGCCCACGAACTGGGCCTGCGGATCATCGTGGACCTCGTCCCCAACCACTCCTCCGACCAGCACGAGTGGTTCCAGCGCGCCCTGCGCGAGGGCCCCGGCTCCCCGCTGCGCGAGCGCTACCACTTCCGCCCCGGCAAGGGCGAGAACGGCGAACGGCCGCCCAACGACTGGGAGTCCATCTTCGGCGGCCCCGCCTGGACCCGCGTCGCCGACGGCGAGTGGTACCTCCACCTGTTCGCCCCCGAGCAGCCCGACTTCAACTGGGACCACCCCGCCGTACGCGACGAGTTCCGCTCCATCCTGCGGTTCTGGCTCGACATGGGCGTCGACGGCTTCCGCGTGGACGTCGCCCACGGCCTCGTCAAGGCGCCCGGCCTGCCCGACATCGGCGCCCACGACCAGCTGAAGCTGCTCGGCAACGACGTCATGCCGTTCTTCGACCAGGAGGGCGTCCACGAGATCTACCGCAGCTGGCGCAAGGTCCTGGAGGAGTACGACGGCGAGCGCGTCCTCGTCGCCGAGGCGTGGACCCCGACCGTCGAGCGCACCGCCAACTACGTGCGCCCCGACGAGATGCACCAGGCGTTCAACTTCCAGTACCTGGGCACCCACTGGGACGCCGCCGAACTCCGCAAGGTCATCGACGCGTCGCTCGCCGCGATGCGGCCCGTCGGCGCCCCCACCACCTGGGTGCTCTCCAACCACGACGTCACCCGGCACGCCACCCGCTTCGCCAACCCGCCCGGCCTCGGCACTCAGCTGCGCGAGCCCGGCGACCGCGAGCTGGGCCTGCGCCGCGCCCGCGCCGCGACCCTGCTGATGCTGGCCCTGCCCGGCTCCGCGTACGTCTACCAGGGCGAGGAGCTCGGCCTGCCCGACGTCACCGACCTGCCGGACGAGGTGCGCCAGGACCCGTCGTTCTTCCGCGCCACCGGCCAGGACGGCTACCGCGACGGCTGCCGCGTGCCGATCCCGTGGACGCGCGAGGGCTCCTCATACGGCTTCGGCTCCGGCGGCAGCTGGCTCCCGCAGCCCGCCACGTGGGGCGCCCTGTCCGTCGAGGCGCAGACCGGCGTGCCCGGCTCCACCCTGGAGCTGTACCGCGCCGCGCTGCGCGTCCGCCGCGAGCAGCCCGGCCTCGGCGCGGGCGAGGGCGTGGAGTGGCTGGACGCGCCCGACGGCGTACTGGCGTTCCGCCGGGACGGGTTCGTGTGCACCGCGAACACGACCGGCGGGCCGGTCCGCATCGACGTGCCCGGCCGGATGCTGCTCTCCAGCGAGCCGGTCCGCACCAGCGTGGACGGCACGACCGAACTGCCCGCCGACACGACCGTCTGGTGGGCGGTGTGACCGTCCCCCTGACCCGGGGCGCCGGCGACCTGACCGCCGGCGCCCCGCGCCTCTCGGACATCGCCGCGCAGGCGGGGGTGAGCGAGGCGACCGTCAGCCGGGTCCTGAACGGCAAGGCGGGCGTCGCGCCGAACACCCGCCACCGCGTGCTCGCCGCGCTGGACATGCTCGGCTACGAGCGTCCCGTACGGCTGCGGCAGCGCAGCGCGGGCCTCATCGGACTGCTCATCCCGGAGCTGACGAACCCGATCTTCCCGGCGTTCGCGCAGGTCATCGAGCAGGTCCTGGCCGGGCATGGCTACACGCCCGTGCTGTGCACGCAGATGCCGGGCGGCGCCACGGAGGACGAGCTGGTCGAGCAGCTGGAGGAACGCGGCGTCACCGGCATCGTGTTCATGTCCGGGCTGCACGCCGACACGACCGCGGACCCGTCCCGGTACGAGCGGCTCACCGCGCGGGGCGTGCCGTACGTCCTGATCAACGGCTTCAACGAGCGCATCGACGCCCATTTCGTGTCGCCCGACGACCGGGCGGCCGCGCGCATGGCCGTGCGGCACCTGGTGGAGCTGGGCCACGAGCGCATCGGCCTGGCCATCGGCCCCACCCGGTACGTACCGTCGCGCCGCAAGGCCGAGGGCTTCGTGTCGGCGATGGGCCGGATGCTGGGCGTGGAGCGGGAGGCGGCGGAGGGGTACGTCCAGTCCACCCTGTTCGGCGTGGAGGGCGGCCACGCGGCGGCGGGCGTCCTGCTCGACCAGGGCTGCACCGGCATCGTGTGCGGCAGCGACCTGATGGCCCTGGGCGCGATCCGCGCGGTCCGCGCCCGCGGCCTGGACGTGCCGGGCGACGTGTCGGTGGTCGGCTTCGACGACTCGCCGCTCATCGCCTTCACGGACCCGCCCCTGACGACGGTCCGCCAGCCGGTCCGCGCGATGGCCACGGCGGCGGTGGACGCCCTCCTGGAGGAGATCGAGGGCAACCCGGTCCAGCGCACCGAGTTCGTCTTCCAGCCGGACCTGGTGGTCCGCGGCTCCACGACGGCACCGCGGGTGTAGGGCTGGGCGCTTATCCATCAAGCGGCCCACCAGCCCCTAGCTCACCTGGGGGCCGGTGGGCTGCGCCCATTCCCACTGCCGCCACGAGCCGATCCGGAACTCAAGGGCCGTTTGAGCGTGCGGTGCTACTTGGGCCCCTTCGGGATGGGGGGAGCCATGGCATTCGAAGACGAGTGGGCGGCCCCGCCAGCGGCCGGGTGAGCGCGCCGCCCGACGCCCACGCCACCCGGCCCTCCCTCGGCCACGTGGCGGGCAGCCCGCCGCGCAGGACGAAGCTCCCGGTCTCGTAGGCCCGTACGTCCGCCTCGGCGTGCAGGCCGCCCCGCGGCAACTTCGCCGTCTCGCCCAGGGGGTGGTACCCGGCGCGCCAGGCGGCTCCCGCGGCCGAGCCGTCCCATGCCGCCGCCACCCGCCGGGCGCGGTCCGCGAGCGCCTGCTCTCCGTCACCGGCCGCCGGTTCCCCGCCCCCGCCGCACCCCGGCAAGGCGCCGGCCGGCGCCGTCCCGGCCGGCGGAACGACAGCGCGCGGGCAACTGGTGTGCTATGGCCTCCCGGTGGGTCCGCCCGTACCGCCACTGTGACGTGTGCGGGGCCGGGACGGTTCACCGGGAGGGGAGTAAGGGTGAGGAGGCCCGGGGCCGGCCCGTGCGGGGCAGGTGCGGGGGCGGGCCCCGGGCCTCCTGGAGGGACCGGGCCGGCCGGACGGGCGCGTGGGATCACGGCGTGGGCGCCGCGCCGGGGCGTGGTGCTCGGCCGGAACCCCCGGCCGGCCGGACCGGAGTCGTGGTTGAACGTAACACCACTGCAATCCTTTGCGAAAGGCCTTGCAGGAGGCCGGAGCCTGTTGGTTTCCGCCCGATGACCCACATGTGAGCGGAGTGTGTCGCAGGGGTTGACCTCGCGCCGGACGGCTCGTACGGTCACGTCCGAAAACTGTTGCTGCCGTCTTGCAGCAAGAAGATTCAACCGGCCTTGCGGGCATGGCGCGTTGCCGTACGAGGCTGCCCCCCACCGCATCCGCACCTCCCTTCCCCAGGAGGAAACATGGCCAGAAGAACCGTGGCAGCCGCACTCGCCCTCGTGGCGGGAGCCGCAGTCGGCGTCACGGCGCCCAGCCAGCCCGCACAGGCGGCCGCGCCCGGCGACAAGGACGTCACCGCCGTGATGTTCGAGTGGAAGTTCGCGTCCGTCGCCAAGGCCTGTACGGACACGCTCGGCCCGGCCGGGTACGGCTACGTGCAGGTCTCGCCGCCGCAGGAGCGCATCCAGGGCCCCACGTGGTGGACCGCGTACCAGCCCGTCAGCTACCGGATCGCCGGTCCCCTCGGTGACCGCGCCGCCTTCAAGAGCATGATCGACACCTGCCACGCCGCGGGCGTCAAGGTCGTCGCCGACTCCGTCATCAACCACATGACCGCGGGCAGCGGCACGGGCACCGGCGGCTCGTCGTACACCAAGTACAACTACCCCGGCATCTACTCCGCCACCGACTTCGACAACTGCACCGCCGAGGTCACCAACTACCAGGACCGCGGCAACGTCCAGAACTGCGAGCTGGTCGGCCTCGCCGACCTCGACACGGGCGAGGAGTACGTGCGCGGCCGCATCGCCGCGTACCTGAACGACCTCCTGTCGCTCGGCGTGGACGGTTTCCGCATCGACGCCGCCAAGCACATGCCCGCCGCCGACCTGGCCGACATCAAGTCCCGGCTCACCAACCCCAACGCCTACTGGAAGCAGGAGGCCATCCACGGCGCGGGCGAGGCCGTCTCGCCGAGCGAGTACCTCGGCAGCGGCGACGTGCAGGAGTTCCGCTACGCCCGCGACCTGAAGCGCGTCTTCACCGGTGAGAAGCTCGCGTACCTGAAGAACTTCGGCGAGGCGTGGGGCTACATGCCCTCCGGCCAGTCCGGGGTCTTCGTCGACAACCACGACACCGAGCGCGTCGGCGACACCCTGAACTACAAGCACGGCGCCAACTACACCCTGGCCAGCGTCTTCATGCTGGCCTGGCCGTACGGCTCCCCGGACGTCCACTCCGGCTACGAGTGGACCGACAAGGACGCCGGCGCGCCCAACGGCGGCCACGTCAACGCCTGCTACACCGACGGCTGGAAGTGCCAGCACGACTGGCGCGAGATCAAGTCCATGGTCGCCTTCCGGAACGTGGCCCGCGGTCAGGGCGTCACGAACTGGTGGGACAACGGCAACAACGCCATCGCCTTCGGGCGCGGCACCAAGGCGTACGTGGCCATCAACCACGAGACCGGCCCGCTGACCGGGACGTTCCAGACGTCGCTGCCCTCGGGCACGTACTGCGACGTCCAGAGCAACACGCCCGTCACGGTCGACGGCTCCGGCCGCTTCACCGCCACCCTCGCCTCCAACGCGGCCCTCGCCCTCCACGTGGGCGCCACGTCCTGCGGCGGAGGCGGCGGCACCACCCCGGCGCCCGTCACCAGCGGCGCGTCGTTCAACGTCACCGCCACCACCAGCCCCGGCCAGAACATCTACGTCACCGGCAACCAGTCCGCCCTCGGCAACTGGAACACCGGCAGCGCCCTGAAGCTCGACCCGGCCGCCTACCCCGTGTGGAAGCTCGACGTGACCCTGCCCGCGGGTACGACGTTCGAGTACAAGTACGTCCGCAAGGACGCCGCCGGAAACGTCACCTGGGAGAGCGGCGCCAACCGCGTCGCGACCGTCCCGGCGAGCGGCAGGGTGACGCTCAACGACACCTGGCGCAGCTGACCCGGACCCCGCCCGAGCCCCGCACCCCACCCGGTGCGGGGCCCCCACACCGGGCGGGTGCGCCACCGCACGCGCGAGCCACCCAGCACGCACCACCGAGCCCCGCACCCGGCCCGGGTGCGGGGCCTCCTCTCGTACGACCCTCACCGAGGAGAACCCGCCTTGATACGCCTGAGTCCCCCGGCACGCCACCGGCGGCGACGCCTGCCGCGCAGAGCGGTGGCCGCCCTCGCGGCGGCGACGCTCACCGCGCTGGCCGTCCCCGCCGCCGTCCAGGCGAGCGCCACCCCCCGGCCCCCCGAGCCGCCGTCCGACCGGCGCCTGGCGGCCGAGCCGACGCGGCACGACCTGACCCGCGAGCAGTTCTACTTCGTGCTGCCCGACCGGTTCGCCAACGGCGACCGGGGCAACGACCGCGGCGGGCTCACCGGCACCCGGCTCGCCACCGGCTACGACCCCACCGACAAGGGCTTCTACCAGGGCGGCGACCTCAAGGGCCTCACCCAGCGGCTCGACTACATCAAGGGCCTCGGCACCACCGCGATCTGGCTCGCCCCGATCTTCAAGAACCAGCCCGTGCAGGGCGAGGGCGAGAACGCCTCCGCCGGGTACCACGGCTACTGGATCACCGACTTCACCCAGGTCGACCCGCACTTCGGCACCAACGCCGACCTGGAGCGGCTCATCGACCAGGCCCACGCCAAGGGCATGAAGGTCTTCTTCGACGTCATCACCAACCACACCGCCGACGTCGTGGACTACGAGGAGAAGTCGTACGAGTACCTCTCCAAGGGAGCCTTCCCGTACCTGACGAAGGACGGCAGGCCCTTCGACGACGCCGACTACGCCGACGGCGAGCGCCGCTTCCCGAAGACGGACCTCGACTCCTTCCCGCGCACGCCCGTCGTGCCCGCCGACAAGAAGGACCTGAAGGTCCCGGCGTGGCTCAACGACCCGTCGATGTACCACAACCGGGGCGACTCCACCTTCGCCGGTGAGTCCTCCACGCACGGCGACTTCGTCGGCCTGGACGACCTGTGGACCGAGCGTCCCGAGGTCGTCGAGGGCATGGAGAAGATCTACCAGCGCTGGGTGCGCGACTTCGGCATCGACGGCTTCCGCATCGACACGGTCAAGCACGTCAACACCGAGTTCTGGACCCAGTGGGCCACCGCCCTCGACGAGTACGCCGCAGAGCGGGGCCGCGACGACTTCTTCATGTTCGGCGAGGTGTACTCCTCCGACACCGACATCACCTCCCACTACGTCCGCGAGGGCCGCCTCGACGCCACCCTGGACTTCCCGTTCCAGGAGGCCGCCCGCCAGTACGCCTCCCAGGGCGGCTCCGCCAAGAAGCTCGCCGGGCTGTTCGGCGACGACCACAAGTACACGACCGACAAGGCCAACGCGTACGAGTCGGTCAACTTCCTCGGCAACCACGACATGGGCCGCTTCGGCGCGTTCCTCAAGCAGGACAACGCCGGCGCGTCCGACGCCGAACTGGTCAAGCGGTACGCCCTCGCCAACGAGCTGATGTTCCTCAGCCGCGGCAACCCCGTCGTCTACTACGGCGACGAGCAGGGCTTCACCGGCCCCGGCGGGGACAAGGACGCCCGCCAGACCCTCTTCGCCTCGAAGACCGCCGACTACCTGGACGACGACCAGCTCGGCACCGACCGCACCCACGCCGCCGACGCCTACGACCCGGCGCACCCGCTGTACCGGCAGATCGCCGCGCTCGCCAAGCTCCGCAAGGCGCACCCGGCGCTCGCCGACGGCATCCAGATCGAGCGGTACGCGGACGGCGGCGCCGGCGTGTACGCGTTCTCCCGCATCGACGCGAAGGCCCGCACCGAGTACGTCGTCGCCGTCAACAACGCCACCGAGGCGCGGACCGCCGAGCTGGCCACCGAGTCGGCCGGCACCGCCTTCCGCCCCGTGCACGGCGAGGCCAAGGCCGTGACCAGCGGCGGCGACAAGAAGATCACCGTCACCGTCCCGGCCCTGTCCGCCGTCGTCCTCAAGGCCGACAAGCCCCTCACCGCCCCCGCGACCGCGCCCGCCATCGACCTGAAGGCCCCGGCCGCGGGCGCCTCCGGCACCGTCCAGGTCACCGCCGATGTCGACGGCGGCCAGCTGAACCGGGTCGTCTTCGCCGCCCAGCAGGGCAACGGCAGGTGGCAGGTCCTCGGCACCGCCGACCACGCCCCCCACACGGTCACCCACAAGATCACCGCCCCGGCGGGCACCCCCGTCCGGTACAAGGCCGTCGTCGTCGACGCGGCGGGCCGCACCGCGAGCGACCTCGCCACCACCACCGCGGGCCAGGCCCCGGCCACCCCGGTGCCCACCGCCACCCAGCGCGACTACGCGATCGTCCACTACAAGCGCGCCGACGGCGATTACACGGACTGGCGGCTCTACGCCTGGGGCGACATCGCCGACGGCGAGGCCACCGAGTGGCCCGAGGGCCACGCCTTCACCGGCCGCGACGCGTACGGCGCCTTCGCCTACGTCAAGCTGAAGCCGGGCGCGGCGAACGTCGGCTACCTCGTCATCGACAAGAACGGCAACAAGGACGTCTCCGCCGACCGGACCATCGACCTGTCGAAGACCGGCGAGGTGTGGGTCGAGCAGGGCAAGGAGACCGCCCTCGACCAGCCGCCCGCCGGGGCCTACCCGCCGCAGGACACCTCCAAGGCCGTCCTGCACTACCACCGCCCGGACGGCGCCTACGACGGCTGGGGCCTGCACGTCTGGAACGGCGCCGCCGAGCCCACCGACTGGTCCAGGCCGCTGACGCCGGTCCGCACCGACGCGTACGGGGCGGTCTACGAGGTGCCGCTCGCCCGGGGCGCCACGTCGCTGAGCTACATCCTCCACAAGGGCGACGAGAAGGACCTGCCCGCCGACCAGTCCCTCGACCTCACCGCCAACGGCCACGAGGTGTGGATGCTCGCCGGACAGCAGAAGTACCTGCTGCCGCAGCCCAAGGGCGGCGGCGCGGCCCTCGACCTCGCCAAGTCCACCGCCGTGTGGATCGACGCGAACACGGTCGCCTGGAACGCCTCGGCCACCGCCGCATCCAGCCAGCTCGTGTACTCGCCGACCGGCTCCCTCGCCGTGAAGGACGGCGCCCTCACCGGTGAGGACCGCGCCCACTGGCTGCGCCTGAACCGCACGGCGCTCACCGACGCGCAGAAGGCGGCGTTCCCGCACCTGGCGAAGTACACCGCCTACGCCGTGGACCCGCGCGACCGCGACCGGATCCGCACCGCCCTGCGCGGCCAGCTCGTCGCCACCCAGCGCGCGGCCAGCGGCGCCCTGCTCACCGCGACCGGCGTGCAGACCGCCGGGGTCCTCGACGCCCTGTACGGCGAGAAGGCCGAGTCGAAGGCGCTCGGCCCGGTCTTCAGGGGCGGCGCGCCGACCCTGTCCGTGTGGGCGCCGACCGCACAGTCCGTCGCCCTTGAACTGGACGGCCGCACCGTCCGCATGAAGCGCGACGACACGACGGGCGTCTGGTCCGTGCAGGGCTCGAAGTCCTGGACGGGCAAGCCGTACCGGTACGTCGTGAAGGTGTGGGCGCCCAGCGTCGGCAAGATCGTCACCAACAGGGTCACCGACCCGTACTCCACGGCCCTCACCACCGACTCGGCGCGCAGCCTCGTCGTGGACCTGTCCGCGCCCGAGCTGGCCCCCAAGGGCTGGGCGAACCTCCGCAAGCCCGCCGCGGTCCCGCTGCGCGACGCGCAGATCCAGGAGCTGCACGTCCGCGACTTCTCCGTCTCCGACCCCACGTCGAAGCACCCCGGCGGCTACCTCGCCTTCACCGACCGCGACTCGGCCGGGATGAAGCACCTGACGAAGCTCGCCCGCAGCGGCACCTCGTACGTCCACCTGCTCCCGGCCTTCGACATCGGCACCATCCCCGAGAAGAAGTCCGCGCAGACCACCCCCGACTGCGACCTGAAGGCGTACCCCGCCGACTCCGAGCGGCAGCAGGAGTGCGTCGCGAAGGCCGCCGCGAAGGACGCCTTCAACTGGGGATACGACCCGCTGCACTACACGGTGCCCGAGGGCTCGTACGCCTCCGACCCCGAAGGCACCCGCCGCACCGTCGAGTTCCGGCGGATGGTCCAGTCCCTCAACGACGCCGGCCTGCGCACCGTCATGGACGTCGTCTACAACCACACCGTCGCCGCCGGTCAGGACGACAAGTCCGTCCTCGACCGGATCGTGCCCGGCTACTACCAGCGGCTCCTCGCCGACGGCTCCGTCGCCACCTCCACCTGCTGCGCCAACACGGCGCCCGAGAACACGATGATGGGCAAGCTCGTCGTCGACTCGGTCGTCACCTGGGCGAAGGAGTACAAGGTGGACGGCTTCCGCTTCGACCTGATGGGCCACCACCCGAAGGAGAACATCCTCGCCGTCCGCAAGGCGCTGGACGCGCTGACCGTCGAGAAGGACGGCGTGGACGGCAAGAAGATCATCCTGTACGGCGAGGGCTGGAACTTCGGCGAGGTCGCCGACGACGCCCGCTTCGTCCAGGCGACCCAGAAGAACATGGCGGGCACCGGCATCGCCACGTTCTCCGACCGGGCCCGCGACGCCGTGCGCGGCGGCGGCCCCTTCGACGCCGACCCGGGTGTCCAGGGCTTCGCCTCCGGCCTGTACACCGAGCCCAACGGCTCCGCCGCCAACGGCACCCCGGCCGAGCAGAGGGCCCGCCTCCTGCACTACCAGGACCTGATCAAGGTCGGCCTGTCCGGCAACCTGGCGGACTACACCTTCACCGACACCACCGGCAAGCGCGTCAAGGGCGCCCAGGTCGACTACAACGGCCAGCCCGCCGGGTACGCCGCCGCCCCCGGCGAGGCCCTCGCCTACGCGGACGCCCACGACAACGAGACCCTGTACGACGCGCTCGCGTTCAAGCTCCCGGCCGGGACGTCCCCGGACGAGCGGGCCAGGATGCAGGTCCTCGCCATGGCCACCGCCGCGCTCTCGCAGGGCCCGGCGCTGTCGCAGGCCGGTACGGACCTGCTGCGCTCCAAGTCGCTGGACCGCAACTCGTACGACAGCGGCGACTGGTTCAACGCCCTCCACTGGGACTGCCGCCTCGGCAACGGCTTCGGGCGCGGACTGCCGCCCGCCGCCGACAACCGCGACAAGTGGCCGTACGCCAAGCCGCTGCTGGCCTCGCCGGAGCTGAAGGCGGGCTGCGCGCAGATCGACGGCGCGTCGGCCGCGTACCGGGACCTGCTGAAGATCCGCACCACCGAGCGGGCGTTCGGCCTCGCCACCGCGGACCAGGTCCAGTCGGCCCTGTCGTTCCCGCTGTCCGGGCGGGACGAGACGCCGGGCGTGATCACCATGCGCCTCGGTGACCTGGTCGTCGTCTTCAACGCCACGCCCGAGCGGCAGAAGCAGACCGTCCCGGCCCTCGCCGGAAAGGGCCACGCCCTGCACCCGGTCCAGGCGGGCGGCGCCGACGCGACGGTGAGGACCGCCGTGTACGACACGGCGTCGGGCACCTTCACCGTCCCGGCGCGGACGGTGGCGGTCTTCACGGCCGAGTAACCCCCCACGGGCGCGGCGCCCCCTTCCCGTACGGGGAGGGGGCGCCGCGGTGTGTCCGGCGGTATTTGCGCGGGCGGCGGGGGACGGGCGAGGGTGGGGGCATGCCGCAGATCACCGTCGATTACTCCGCCGCGCTCCACGACAGCTTCGACCGGCGGGGCTACGCCAAGGCCCTGCACCCCGTCGTCGTGGACACCGTCGCCGCCCGCGCCGAGGCGTGCAAGACCCGCGTCCGCGCCGTGGAGGACTTCACCGTCGGCGACGGGACGGGCGGGGACGCCGTCGTCCATGTGGAGATCGCCCTGGCGGCGGGCCGCACGGAGGAGGTGAAGGGCCGCCTCGCGCAGGCCGCGGCCGCGCTGGTACGGGACTTCCTGCCCGCCGCCGACGGGCCGGCCGTGCACATCTCCGCGGAGGTACGGGACCTCGACCCGGCCTACCGCACGGCCTGAGCCGACGCGGGCTCAGCGGGCGTCGGCCTGGGCGGTACCGGGCTGGGCGGTGCCGGGCTGGTTGGCACCGGGCTGGGCGCTGCCCGCCGTCGCGCCCGCGACGAGCGTCACGAGCCGCCCGACGAGGTCGCCGAACGGCCCGTCGGCGGGCTCGTCCGCGAGCATCCCCGCCATGAAACCGGCCATCTCCTCGTCGTACGCGGCGCTCACCGCGACCAGCGCCCCGAAGTCGGCCACCAACTGCCGCTCCAGTTCGGCGCGCGGGATGCGGCGCTGCCCGTCCAGCCAGATCAGCGCCGTCGACTCGGCCAGCGCCACCCAGGACCGCACCACCAGGTCCAGCCGCACGGGCGGCCGCCCGCGCACCCCGAGGTGCGCCATGACGTGGTCGTACGCCGCCTGGCGCACCCCGTCGATCACCGTGTGCGTCGCGGACGCCGTGCCGCCAGGACGTGACGCGCCGGTGAGGAAGGCGGGGCCGCCGCGCATCAGCGCCGTGAAACCGGGCCCGTGCTCCTCCACGAAGTCGAAGAACCGGCCGATCACCCGCAGGAGCCGCGCCCCGACCGGGCCCTCGTGCGGCTCCACGAACCGGCGCGCCAGCTCGTCGGCGGCCCGCCGCAGCGCCGCCTCGTACAGGCTGTGCTTGCCGGGGAAGTAGTGGTAGACCAGCGGCCGGGAGATGCCCGCGGCCGCGGCGATCTCGTCGATGGACACCTCGTCGGGGGAGCGGTGGCCGAACAGCTCCAGCGCGACCCCGATCAGCTGTTCCCTGCGTTCCTCGACGCCCATCCGTCTGCGCACCCCGGTCGTCATGCGAACAGACTAACGGCCGCCCTTCGAACAGCGGGGTCAGCACGGTCGGTTACGCTCCGGGACATGACCACAGCGGACCAGGAGACCTCCGGCAAGGCGCCCGCCCAGGACGCCGAGAACGCCCCCGCCAAGGCACCCGAACCGGCCACGCCGGACCCGCGCGAGACGGAGAAGGCGGAGAAGGCGGAGGCGGCCGAGACCGCGGCGCCGGAGGCCGACGCGGCCCGCGCGGCCGACGGGGCCCATGGCGCCGGCGAGGGCCGCGCGCCCGACGAGCAGTCGCCGCACGACGGGCTGACCCCGCGCCAGGCGCGGCGGCTGCGGGTCGTCGTCGCGACGGTCGTGCTGGTCACCCTCGCCGCGGTCCTCGCGCTGCGGCTGGCGAGCCGTACGTCGGTCCTGGTCGTCGGGGTGTACGGGCTGGCCATGATCCTGTGCGGAGTGGTGATCGAGCTGAGCCGCCACGGCCGCACCCGCCTGGGCACCTGGCTGCTCGGCACGGGCCTGCTCGCCGCCCTCGCCGCCGACTGGCTCCTGCTGCCCTAACCGGAGCCGCGGCGGGAAGTGCTCAGCGCAGCGCGTCGATCCGCTTCCCGTCCTCCAGCTCGCCGGTCAGCTCCACCCGCGCCCCCTGCTCCGCCCTGACGGCCAGCAGCCGCCCGTCGGCGTCGTCCTCGATCCCGCCGGACGTGGCCAGCGACGCGACCCCGGGGCTTCCGGCGGCCAGGACGTACCACTGGTCCGCCGGGTCCTTCCACAACACCCCGGCCAGTACGCGCGGTTCACGCGTCCCGCAGGCCGGGGAGTCCTCGGCCTTCGCCGCCAGCGCCCCGGAGGGCAGCGGCCTGCCGGGTCCCGCGTCCGGCGCGGGCGGCTGGAACTGCGCCAGCACCCTGCTGCCCGGCCCCCGCCACGTCTCCGCGCGGGTGCACAGCCACGCCGCCCTGCCGGTGCCCGCGCCGGGCAGCTCCTGCTCCGCGAACCGCCACGAGTTCACCGACCGCACGCCCAGCGCCCGCATCGACGGCAGCAGGCACGCCGTACGCGCCCACTCGCGCCGCGCGCCCGCGCCCGTCACGTCCACGGGCCTGTCCGGGGCGCCCGACGTGAGCCGTACCGGGGTGATCTCGCCCAGGTCGGTCAGCACCCGCGTGCCCTCGCCGTCCCGTACCTCCAGGACGTCCCAGGACCGGCAGTCGCTCGCCGCGGCCGGGGTCTGCATCGGCGCGGTCACCCCGGCGGCGTCCCGCTCCAGCGCCCGCGCCTTCCCGTCGGGCAGCAGCAGGTCCCGTACGGCCACACCCCGCACCCAGGGGGCGGTCAGGTACCGCACGTTGGCGTGGGTGCGGCCCACCACCAGGGCCGCCGACGCCGCCGTGTCGGCCCCGTCCGTACGGGCGAAGTCCAGCGCCGCCACGTCCGTGCCGTCCACCGGCTCGGCGTACCGCACGGCCCGCAGCCCGTCGTGGAACAGCACCACCCGGGCCCCGTCCACCTCGCCCGCGAACAGCAGCTGCGGCGGGCCCATCGGCGGCCCCGGGAGCGTGCCGGGCGTCGCCGACGCCTGCACCCGCGTGCCGGGCCGCGCCCACACCGCGAGCGCCCGGCGCAGCAGCGCCTCGTCGTCCACGAGCCCGCCCCGCGCGGGCCACACCGTGAAGTCCGTACGGGACGAGCGCTGCCACGCGGCCGGTGCGACCCGCCGCAGCTTCACCGGGTCCAGCGCCGCCTCCGACGCCGGGTTGCGCGCGTACGGCGGGGCCGCCGCGCCGTCCCGTCCCCAGCCCTCGCCGGGCATCCCCAGCAGCGCCCCGCAGACGACCACGGCGGCGCCCGCCGCGAGCGCCGCCTTCGCGTGCTGGCGCCGCCGCATCAGGTCCGTGGGCCGCGCCTGGAGGGAGCACGGGTCGAACTCCGGCGACTCCAGCAGCGCCGCGCCGCCCGCCGCCTCCGCCCGGCCCGCCTCCGCGAGGGCGGCCTTCGGGTCCTCGACGCCGAGCGCGGCCAGCATCCGCCGTACCTCGGCGTCGCCCTGCCGCTCCAGGCAGCGCAGCACGTACGCGGCCCTGCCCGGGCCCGACAGGGCCGCCATCCGCTGGTCCAGGGCCAGTTCGTCGGCGCCGCCCGACCGGGGGAACAACCGCAGCCCCCACACCATCGGCAGCAGCGGGGGCAGTTGCGCCCGCTTCGGCCACGCCCGGCGGCGCAGCGGCAGCCCGGCCTCCAGGGCCTGCCGCAGCACCCGCCCGCGCACGTACGCGTACCCGGGGTCCACGGCGTCCTCGGGGCGGCGCTGCGCCGGCATGGCCGCCTCGTCGCCGAGAGCCGTGCGCCGCCGCGGCAGCGACCGCTGCACCAGCGCGTGGGCCGTGAGGACGCGCCGGTTGCGGCCGAGGGACGGCGGCAGCACCAGATAGGCGATGCGGACCAGCCGCGGGTAGTGCTCGACGAGCGCGGCCTCCGCCTGCTCCACGTCCACGGGAGCGACGGCGGAGGCCGCGACACGGGACTCGGCGGCTTTACGGCTGTGCTGGGCTTCCTGGGTGCTCACGTTCAGCGCAACGAGCTACCTGGGGGTAAGTCACCTCGGCCCCGCACGTCCCGCCCTCCGGCATTCACGCCGCGCCGTCCGGCCCTCCCGCCGCGCCCGGTGCACCCCATCCCGCGAGCGCCTCGAACACGGCCGTGCCGCGTGCCCCGCTCCCGCCGTGCGCGGCCGTCATGAACACCCCCGCGTCCTGGACGGCGGCCGCCCCCGGCACGTCACGCACCGGGACCGTGGCGACCGTACGCCAGGTGGCGCCGCCGTCCGTCGAGCACGCCCCCGTGTACGCGCCCGACGCCCGGACGAGCCGCAGCAGCACCGGCGCCGCCACGCCCGGCACCTGCCGGTACGTGTCGAGGGCGCCGTCCCCGTCGGCGTCCCACGCGAGGGCCACGCCCCGCGCCGGGGTCACCGCCAGGTACAGCAGCCCGGGCGCGCCCGGCACGGCCAGCGCGTTCCGTACGACGATCCCGGCGCGCGCCCAGGGGCCCGTCGCCGCCTGCGCCGCCACCCGCACCTGTGGCGCGCCGCCCTCCGCGAGGCAGCCCTCCCGGTAGAAGGCGCCGAACTCAGCGACGCGCCGCCACAGGTCCCGGCCGCCGCCGTTCACCGCGTACCGCCCGCCGAGCCGCCCGAACACGGCGCCGTTCGACGTGTACGTCCGCCATCCGGCGCCGAGCGGGCCCGCCGCGTACAGCTCGCCCCGCTGCCGGGCCGTCACCGGGCGCTCGCCCGCGGGGCCGTACACCGCGCGGACCGTGTACGGCAGCGGCTCGACCGGGTCGGTGAGCGGCCCGGCGGGCGCGGTCACCCGCCACACCGCGTCGGCCGTCCCCGCGGCGGGCACCGGGCCGACTCGGTGCGCCGGGAGCGACCCGAACGCCGGGCAGTCCAGGGCCAGTTCGACCGGCCCGGTGCCGCGCAGCCCGCTGGTGTTCCGGAACGCCACGGTCACCTCGGCGGCGCCGCCCGGCACGAGCGCGGGCGGGTCGCTCACGACGGTGACGGCGCCCTGGTACGGGGCGCGGGCCAGCACGTCCCGGACACGCAGCGCCGTGCGGTACGGGTCGCCGGACGGCCGCACGGCGTACGGCTCCGCGCCCCGGCTCCACGCCTCCTCTGCCGCGTACCAGTCGGCCCGCCGGGGCGCGCGGCCCTGCGCGAGCGCGTCCTCCACCTCCTCCAGGTACGCCCGCCAGCGCGGCAGGTACACGTCGGCGATCAGCCCGGCCCAGTCCCGGTTGGCGTACCCGGCGAGCCGCCCGCCGTCCGCCGCCGCCCGGTCCGCCCACGAGGTGAGGAGGGTCCGCGCGGTGTGTTCCAGGCCCTCGCGGCGGGCTTCGGCCAGCCACGGGCCGAGCAGGAACGCCCGGTGCGCGCCCGCCACGTCGTCGGCGAGCCGCATCAGCCGCAGCCACAGCGCGGCCAGCCGCCGCAGGCGTGCCGGGTCCCGCGCCGCGTACGCCGCGTCGAGCTGCCCGATGAGCTGCCAGGACCGGTTGGCGAGCGCCTGCCGGGTCACGTCCGTCAGGTCGTACCGGTACGCCTCCGAGCCGCGCAGCTCCTCCCGTACGCCGAGCAGCGCGGCGAGCGCCGCGTCGAACGCGGCCGGGTCGTAGGCGGGGGAGCGGGTCGCGTAGTGGGCGCCGGAGCGGGCGGCCAAGGACGGCCGGGCGGCGAACACCGAGTCGTGCGGCCGCGCGTCGGTGCTGGTCAGCCGGTACGCCGTGGCGCCCAGGGCGGTGAACGCGGCACGGGCCGAGGCGTCCGGGGCGCCGTAGCGCGCGTCGGCCCAGCGGGCGAACCAGTCGGCGGGCTCCACCGGCCGCTCCCGCCAGGCCAGTTCGGTGAACAGCTCGAAAGCGGCCGGGTCGCGTTCGGCGGCCTCCGGCATGTACGCCGTACCGGTGAGGGCGGAGCCGGGCCGGTCGCGCCAGGCGGTGAACCGCCCGGCCCACCGGTGCGTCGCCGCGCCGAGCGTGGTGCGGCCGCCGAAGTTGGGGATCGAGCCGAACGCGTACGGCGTCCCGCCCCAGTCCCGCTCCCGGTCGGTGACCGCCTCCAGGTCGGACAGCCCGTCCACCACGAGGAGCCGCGACCGGTCGAGCGCGTCGAGCAGCTCCCGGCGCGGGTTGGCCTGCCAGCCGAGCATCACCCACGTCGCCTCCGGGAGCGCCGCGCGCAGGGCCGCCTCGACGGCGCGGGCGGCGTCCGGCACGGGTACGTCGCCGGGGCTGCCGCCCTCGTGGAGCAGGTCCATCTTCACGTACCGCGCCTCGCCGAACAGCTCCCGCTGGTGCCGGTGGTACGCGGCGGCGACCCGGCGGAACGCGTCGGTCCGCGGGTCCAGCCAGTCGGGGCGGCGCATCCCCGCCCACGTGCCCTGCGGGACGGTACGGGCGCCGGGCACGCGGTCCGCGAAGCCGTCCGGGACGGTCCCGAAGAAGCCGGGCAGGACGGGGGACATGCCCAGTTCGCGGAGCCGGCCCGCGATGCGGCGGCCGAGCGCGGCGCGGCGGGCGAGCAGGTCCGGGGAGGGCGGCCCGCCGTACCCGCTGAGGTTCTGGAGCAGCCACCACGGCTGGTGCGACGGCGCCGGGAGCCACGCCCGCGTCTCGGCGTCCGTGTAGCCGTACTCGCGGAGCAGCCGGTGGTACACGGCCTCCGCGCCGGTGGTGACCAGCACCTCGTTGCAGCCGTGCAGCGCCAGCAGGTCGATCAGCCGCTCCCAGCGGGGCCAGTCGGCGTACGGGGCGGTGTAGCCGTCGTGGGTGTCGTTGAGCACGAACCGGTGCGGGACGGTGGCGCGGTGGGCGAGCGGCCCGGGCGGGGCGGGCAGCACGCGGGGCAGCTCCGGACGGCTCCCGCACCACGTGAGGGGCGCCCGGCACACGTACTTCAGATACCAGTGGACGCCGGTGAGCAGGGCGACGGGCCCGGTCCCGGCGACCTCGACGCGGCCGGGCACGCCGGTGACGCGGAACCGCTCGGGGCCGGAGCGGAGCCGTACGAGCGTGAACTGGTCCGCGCGGTCGGCTGGCAGGACCCGGTGGAGGGCGGCGCGCGCGGCGGCGACGGGGTCGGCGGCGGTGGCGGTGCGGGCGGTGCCGGCCACGGGGTCGGTGGCGGTGCGCGCGGTGGCGGTGTGTCCGGCGAGCGCGGCGGTCGCTCCGGCGGCTCCGGCGGTGCCGAGCAGGACACGACGGGACATTCGGGATGGTTCGGGCACCGTCGCAGGTTACCCGGGGTTCGGCCCCTGAACGCGGGTGCGAAACGGCACCATGGCCGGATGAGCACGGAACGCGCGCGTACCGCCATATCCGCCCTGGCCCTGGTGGCCGTCGCCGCCCTGTCGTCCTGCACGGCGGACGGTGCGGAGAAGGGCCCCGGGCACGGCTCGGGACCCGCCCACGCCGCGCCGTCCGCGGCGAGCGGGACCCTGGAGCAGCTGGCCGAGCGGGCCGGCTGCACGCCCGACATCCAGACCGAGGCGGAGGAGCTGCGACAGGCCAACTGCCGTACGGAGCACGGTCGGTACGTGCTGGCGACGTTCTCCACCGACCGGGGCCAGCGGGAGTGGCTGAACAGCGCGAAGGACTACGGCGGCAGCTACCTGGTCGGCGCCAAGTGGGTGGCGGTCGCGGAACCGGCGGTCCTCACGAAGCTGCGCGGCCGGCTCGGCGGTGACGTCGAGACCGCCGCCCCGCACCAGTCGGGGGGCGGGGAGGGGGCCTCGGGTCACCACGGGAGCTGACCGCGCAGCGGGGGGGCAGGGCTGTGGGGGGGGAATCCTTCCGTGCGCGGGTCAGGCGCAGCGGCGACCGGTGTTGATGCAGTCCACCATCCTGTCCATCAGACGGCTGTCGAAGACGTTGATGAAGTCACCGTGGTCCGTGATGGGCTTGTGGAGCTGCTCGGGGAACGAGTCCACCGCGAAGACGGCCCGCGGGGGCACGTCGTAGACGATCCGCTGCACCAGCTGCGGGATGGCGCGGAAGCCGTCGGGGCACTGCCCGTCGTCGTCCGCGAACGCCACATGGGTGCGGTGGTTGGCGCTGTCGATGTTCCGGCCGTCCCAGCAGCTCTGGAAGTTGAAGGTCCGCACCACCTTGCTGCCCTGGGGGCACACCGGGTACTTGTCCTTCAGCTGCCGGTTCTCGAAGCCGGTGCAGCTCCAGGAGGCGTTGGCGTTCGCGTCGCCGTTGGTGAAGGCCTTGGCGTCGCCCGTGATGATCCGCAGGAACCGGGGCATCTCGGTGACCTTGGACACCGGGCTGCCGACGAAGTTCATGGTCACCTCGTCCGGGGTCAGGATGCGTCCGACGTTCCGGTCCTTCCCGCCGCCGTCCTCGTTGACGTCCGCGTCGTTCTGGCCGTTCTGGACGCGCAGCACGGGCCAGTAGTACGTGGACCGGTCGCCCTGGTTGCGGCAGGTCGTCCGGCCGTTCGCGAGGTCCCTGTTGTCGGAGAAGGCGTCCGTGGCCTGGTTGCCGACGTAGTCGTGCATGTGGTGGGCGCCGTTGGGGACGCCGGGCGCGACGATGACGTTGTCCGGGTTGAACTTCTTGTTCTCGTTGCGGCCGCATTCGGAGACGAAGGAGCCGGTGGAGGCGTCGCCCTGGGCCCGGGGTCGCCGGACGTCGGGCTGGACGGTGCGGATGTCCACGAAGTCACCGGCCACGGGCCCGTTCCCGGCCTGCCCGCCGTTGCCCCGGCCCTGGTTCCCCTGCCCCTGGTCACCGCCCTGGCCCTGGTCACCGTCCTGGTCGTCGTCCTGGCCTCCCTGGTCCTGGCCGTCGTTCCGGCCGTCCCGGTCCTGCTGCCCGTCCTCGCCGCGCAGGGAGCAGGGCGCCAGGTCCTCCATGCCGTCGGGCCGCCGGCCGACGCGGTCGATGGCGTCGGCGATCCGCTGGATGCTCGCCAGCCGCTCGGTCCGCAGCGGGCCGAGGATGACGTTCTCCGCGAACGACGGGTCCCGCGCGATCTGCTCCCGCGACTGCGCGAGCCGCTGGTACGCGTCGGTGACCCGGTTGTCGATCCGGGCCAGCTCCAGGTCCACCTCCCCGCGAGCCCGGCCGGGCATGTCCTGCGGCAGCCCGTCCGCGACCTCCGGACAGTCGATGGTGGACGCCTGTAGCGCGACGTTCCCGAACGGCTGCTGCTCTGGCTGCTGGTCCCGCTGGCCGCCCGGCCAGCCCTCTCCGGCCGACGCGTAGAAGTTGGCGGCCAGCAGCCCGCCCCCGCCCAGGACCAGTGCGGCCGTGGCGGCGATGGCCCGGTTGGCCAGCGTCGATCGTTTGCGTGTGCGTCCCATGGAACTCCAATCCCGGCAGGGAATAGCTCCGTTCCATACGGACGGCGAAGGCGCGGCGTTCAACCCGACCCGCCCGGCCCCAGCACGCCCGGCCTCGCGGCCGAGCCACCCGCCAGGCCGGCCACCCGCCAGGGCCGGCCGACCGCCCCCGATCCGGGCCTACAGCCCCAGCACCTTCGCCTCCACCTCGGGGCTGATGCCCACCGGGTCGCGGTCGGGCCGCTGGGGCGCCTCGCCGCCCAGGCCGCGCAGCCACGCCCAGGTGTCGGCGACGGTCTCCTCGGCGGGGCGGCACCAGAGCCCGGCGGCGAGCGCCTTGCTCACGTCGGTGCCGTGCATCGTGTCGTGCAGTTCGCCCGGCGGGGTCCACACGGGCAGCCCCGTCCACGGCTCGACACCCGCGGCGAGAATCGCGTCGGGCGCCGTCCAGCGCAGCTCGGCGTCCGAGCCGGTCACCCGCACGCAGGCGTCGAGCAGCTCGCCCATCGTCGTGTGCCCCGGCCTGCTGACCAGGTCGTACGGCCCGGCAAGCCCGCCCTCGGCGGCGTCCAGCAGCCACCCGGCGAGGTCCCGCGCGTCGATGTACTGGAGCGGCAGGTCGCGGGGGCCCGGCGCCAGGACGGGACCGCCGCGCGCGATCCGGTTCAGCCACCACGGCAGGCGGCCCACGTTCTCCCACGGCCCCAGGATCAGCCCGGCCCGCCCCAGCAGCGTCCGCTCCGGACCGAACGCCCCGACCGCCGCCAGCTCGCCGCCCCGCTTGGCCCGCGCGTACGGCACGTCGTCACCGTCGTCCGGCGACGCCTCCACCACGGGCTTGTCCTCGCGCAGTTCGGCCACCACCGGCCACTCGTACACGGAGCAGCTCGACACATAGACGTACCGCCCTGCCCTGCCCGCCAGCAGCCCGGCGGCGTCCCGCACCGCCGACGGCGCGCCCGACCAGGTGTCGACCACCACGTCCCACTCGCCCTCGCTCAGCGCGCCCAGACCCGCCCCGCCGGGCAGCGACCGGTCGCCGCGCAGCACCGCCACACCGGGAGGGGCCCCGTGCCGCCCCCGGTGGAACACCGTCACCTCCCACTCCCGGGCGAGCGCCCTCTCGACGACGGCCCGCCCCACGAACTCCGTACCACCCAGGATCAGAAGCCTCATGCTTCGACTCTGCCCCGCCGCCCCCGCCCCGCCCAGCGCTTCCGCTACCGGAGGAACTCCCGGAACCGGAAACTCCGCCCGGGCCCCGCACGGGAGCACGAAAGGGGGCGCCCCCGGCCGGACGTAACCGGTCGGGGGCGCCCCACGGGCACGGCGGCGTCACCGCGTCGTCGGCGTCACCGCGTGTTCGCTGCGGGATCAGACCTGTCCGGCCTTCTCCAGCGCCGCGCAGCACGTGTCCACCAGCAGGCGGGTCACGACGTAGGGGTCGACGTTCGCGTTCGGGCGGCGGTCCTCGATGTACCCCTTGCCGTCCTTCTCGACCTGCCACGGGATGCGGACCGAGGCGCCGCGGTCGGACACGCCGTAGCTGTACTGGTCCCACGGGGCGGTCTCGTGCAGACCGGTCAGGCGCTCGTCCACACCGGCTCCGTAGTTCTTGACGTGGTCCAGCGGCTTGGAGCCCTCGCCGAGCGACTCGCACGCGGTGATGATCGCGTCGTAGCCCTCGCGCATCGCCCGGGTGGAGAAGTTCGTGTGCGCGCCCGCGCCGTTCCAGTCGCCCTTCACCGGCTTCGGGTGCAGCGTCGCGGACACCTGGAAGTCCTCGGCGGTGCGGTACAGCAGCCAGCGGGCGATCCACAACTGGTCGGCGACGGTGACCGGGTCGAGCGGGCCGACCTGGAACTCCCACTGGCCCGGCATGACCTCGGCGTTGATGCCGGAGATGCCCAGACCCGCCGCGAGGCAGTTGTCGAGGTGCGCCTCCACGATGTCGCGGCCGTGGATCTCGTCCGCGCCGACACCGCAGTAGTAGCCGCCCTGCGGGGCGGGGAAACCGCCGTCGGGGAAGCCGAGCGGGCGGTGGCCCTTGAAGAACGTGTACTCCTGCTCGATGCCGAAGATCGGCTCCTGGGCGGCGTACCGCTCCGCGACCTCGACCAGCTCGGCCCGCGTGTTGGTGGAGTGCGGGGTCATGTCCGTGTTCAGGACCTCGCACAGCACCAGGATGTGCTCGCCGCCGCGGATCGGGTCCGGGCAGGAGTAGACGGGCTTCAGCACACGGTCCGAGGAGTGGCCCTCGGCCTGGTTGGTGCTGGACCCGTCGAAGCCCCAGAGCGGCAGCCCGGCGACGTCCGCGACCGCGCCGTCCAGGATCTTCGTCTTGGAGCGCAGCTTGGCGGTCGGCTCGGTGCCGTCGATCCAGATGTACTCAGCCTTGATGGTCACGGGGCCTCATCCTTTGCGGGTGCAGCGGTATGCCGCGCAGCTTGGCAACCGGGGATTTCCCGGCGATTGCCCGTTTGTGAACCCCGTGTTACTCGGCCCGCTCCCGTGTTACACGCCCGTCTTCCCGCACCGCCCCCGTGCCGCGGCCTCAGCCGCCCCGCAGGTCCCGGACGCGCCGGGCGACCGCGTGCGCGTCGAGCAGCTCACCGAACCCGGCGCGCCGGACGCGGGCGACCAGCTCCTCGTACCCGGTCCCCATCGCCTCCGCCGTACGGGCGAGGTCCCAGTCGCAGTCGGCGAGCCGCCGCAGGACGTAGCCGCGCCGCACCTGGTTCTCCGACAGACGGAACGTCTTCAGGTACGCCGTCCGCCCCTTCCGGTCGGTGATCACCTCGCCGATGTGCTGCCCGCCCGTTCCCGCCCGGAACGGCGGAAGGAACCGGTACAGCCGGAACGGCCCCGCGTCCCGGACCCGCTCCCAGGCGTACGTCGTCTCCAGCAGCTCCCGCGCCATGATCCCGTCGTGCGCGGCCGTCCATGCCCGCTCCTGGGCGCGCGCGGCCGCCCGCAGGTCCGCGAGGGTGCGCACGCGGCCGTCCGCGTCGTCGATCCGGGCGGTGAACCCGGGCACCGGCCGCCCGTACAGCGCGTACTGGTGGACCAGCTCCCCGTACAGGTCCTGGACCAGCGACGGGTGCAGGGCCCGGTAGTCGTCCGGGTGCGGCACGACGAACGCCGCGGCGAGGGCGTCGCCCGCGTACACCATGACGCCGCACTGCCGCGGGTGGACCTCGAAGACCCGCAGCGCCTCGGCGAGCCCCCGCACGGTACGGCCCGCGTACGCGTCCTCCTCGCGCGGTGACAGGCCCCGGCGCACGGCCTGCCGGGACCACTCCTCCCACACGATCGAGGGGCCGCCGAAGTGCAGCGCCAGGTAGCCCTCCAGCGCCAGGTGCAGCGGCAGGAACCGCAGCCGCTTCCCGCCCCCGCGCCCTTCACCGCCGTCCCCGCCGCCGTCCCCGCCCCGGACCCGCTTCACCATCCGGTGGTGGGACCGCACCGGCACGCACTCCGGCGCGTACTCCGCCGAGCGCCCCCGGCCGCGTTCCGCCCCGCGCCGGTCGCCGCCCGCGCCGAGCCGCGTCCCGTACGCCGCGCCCGCCCGGCCCTGCCCGCCCGCCCCGGCGCCCTTGCCGCCCGACCAGTCGGCGACGAAGCCGTGCGGGATGTACGACGTGTACACGTGCTGCCGGTCGAGCACGACCTGCCCGTACGCGCCGCCGGCGCCGCCCTCGCCGTCCCCGTACAGCTCGGCGTGCAGCCGCAGCCCCTCCACGGGCCGCTCCCGCAGCAGCGGCACCAGCCGGATGCCGCCCCACACCTGCGCGGGCCCGGCGGTCAGCCCGGCCAGGTCGATCCGGGTCACGCGTCCCCCAGGAAGAGTGCGATACGACGGTCCAGGTACGCCCGCAGCTCCGCGAGCCCGGTGCGGCCCTCCGCGAACTGGGCGATCTCCACCAGCGACGGCACGTCCTCCGCGTCCCGCACCCCGGCCGTCGGCACCGAGGGCGCGAGGCGCCGTACGTCGAAGCCGTCCGCGTCGTACACCGGGTTCAGATGCGTGACGCTCGTCCGCCGCTCCGGGTCCAGCCGGGACCGCCACACGCGCAGCACCTCACCGGCCAGGCCGGGCGGCGCGTTGTCCCAGCCGTCCGACACGATCAGCAGCCGCTCCGGGCCCGTCCCCAGCGCGTCCAGCACCCGCGCCCCGAGCGGCGTCGCGCCCCACGGCCGCACCATCAGCGGGTCCGTCGCACCGGACGTCCACAGCGGCGCGTACCCGCCCGGCGCGGCCAGCGCCTCCAGCAGGAAGTGGCAGCCCAGCGCCACCGCCAGCGGACGGCGCCGCTTCACCCCCGACCCGTACGACGAGTAGCTGTCGTCCAGCACCGCCGCGACCCGCCCCCACGTCCCCGCGTGCGGACCCGCCGCCCGGCGCGCCGCCGCCCGCAGCGCACCCGTCAGCTCCGCGCGGCGCGCCGCCCGCTCCTCGAAGCCGAGCGACAGCGCGTACAGCGCGAGGCGGGTCAGCGGCATCGCGGCGAGGTCCGCGGCGGGCGGCCCGTCCCGGCCCTGCGCGCGCAGCCGCTCCAGGCGGGTCATGCGCGGCGCCATCCGCTCCAGGAACACCGCGCGCGGCACCCCGTGCCGGGCGGCGAAGCCCTCGGCGACGGTGAACGGCAGCTCGTACAGCGCCCCCTGTTCGTGGCGGGCGCGGCGGTGCGCGTCGAGGCGCGGGTCGTCGTAGCGGGCGCGGCGGCGCGGCGCGAACAGGAAGTCGCCCACCTCGGCGGTGCCGGGGCGCAGATGGGCGTGGCGGGCGGCGCGCTTCAGCCCGGCCCGGTACTTCACCGCGTCGTGCGCCGGGTCGGGGCGGGCGGCCAGCCAGTCGCGCATCACCGCGCGGGTGCGCCGGTTGTTGACCCGGGCGGCGCGCAGGGCGGCGAACAGCCGGTACACGCGCGGCGGCGGCAGTGCGGCGAGCCGGGCCGCGATGAGCCGCCCTTCGAGCCGCTTCTCGTCCGGCGTCGCCTCGCCGGCGTGGCGCAGCAGGTTCTCGACGACGAGGGCGGCGTTGTGGTCGTTGATGTCGAGGGCGAGCGAAGCGGCGTACAGGGGCCGGTAGTTGACGCGTACGTACGCGTGGAGGAAGCCCAGCGACAGCCGCTGCTCGTCGGCCGTCGCCCGGAACTCGCGCTGCCCGGTCGCCGTCACGGCGGCGTTGACGAAGAGAAGCACGTCCTCGGCGGCGACGAGATCGGAGAAGGTGTCGGCCATGGTCCCCCCGTCGGCCTGGTACGCGTGGGCGCCGGCCGGGGAATGGGGGCGTGAACAGCGAAAGCGTTGCTTTACAGGGCAGGTCTCGGAAGTCACGCCGGAGTCCCGCGGCCGGCCCTCGCAAGGTAACACCGGTCGCGCAGGACACCGGAATTCTTTTCGGATACGGGGCAGACTTGCGGGCATGACGAAGGCGACGCGCATCGGACTGCTCGGTACGGGCCCCTGGGCCGCACGCACCCACGCCCCCGCTCTGGCGGCGCACCCGGAGGTGGAGTTCAGCGGCGTGTGGGGCAGGCGCCCCGACGCGGCGGCCGGGATCGCGGCGGAGTACGGCACGCGCGCGTACGGGGACGTGGACGCCCTGTTCGCGGCGAGCGACGCGGTGGCGGTGGCCCTGCCGCCCGACGTACAGGCGCCGCTGGCCTCGCGGGCGGCGGCGGCCGGGTGCCATCTGCTGCTGGACAAGCCGGTCGCGACCAGCGTGGCGGGCGCGCGGGAGGTGGCACTGGCGGCGGAGAAGGCCCAGGTGGCGTCGGTCGTGTTCTGCACGCTGCGGTTCGCGGAGGAGACCGCCCCGTGGGTGGAGGAGCAGGCGGCGGCGGGCGGCTGGTACCTGGCGCGGGCCCACTGGCTGGGCGCGCTGTTCACGCCCGGCTCGACCAGCGCGTACGCCGCGTCGCCCTGGCGGCGGGAGAAGGGCGCCCTGTGGGACGTGGGCCCGCACGTCCTGTCGGTGCTGCTGCCGGTGCTGGGCGACGTCACGGAGCTGGTGGCGGCGCCGGGCCCGGACGACACCCGCCAGCTGGCGCTGCGGCACGCGGGCGGCGCGGCGAGCTCGGCGCTGCTGTCGCTGAGCACACCGGCCGCGGCGGCGGACGTGGGCCTCACGCTGCACGGCGACCGGGGCGTGGTGTCCATGCCCCGCTGGGGCGACGCGGTGGCGTCGTTCACGTCGGCGGTGACCGCCCTCCTGACGGCCGCCCGCACGGGCACCCCGCACCCCTGCGACGCCCGCTTCGGCCTGCGCCTGACGGAGATCCTGGCCCGGGCGGAGAGCGGGGCGACGGAGTCGTAGACGCGGGGCGTGGGGCCCGGCGCTCAAGCAGCCCGCGTCAGGCCCGGCAGCGCAGCATCTCCAGCGGCGGGTTGGCGTGGAAGTCCGCCCAGAAGCCGGCGCCGTACTCGCGCAGGCCCGCCTCCGACACCTCCACCGGCACCCAGGCCAGGTCGCGGAACCCGGTCGCCCGCAGGCAGTGCTCGTACACCTCGCGGCGCGGCCGGTTGGCGACGAAGGAGACCGGCGGGTCCAGCAGCGCCGTGGTCCTCACCCGCGGGCCGGTCTCGGCCTCCTCGCCGGTGAGCACGCTGCGGAAGCCGTACGCGTCCGGCGGCGGCCCGTCGAAGCGGAAGTCGGGCGACTGGTTGAGCAGGAAGAGCGCGCCGCCGGGCCTCAGGCTCCGGTGGATGTTGCGGCACATCCGCTCCGTGGTGGCGACGTCCGGCGCGTAGTTGAGCAGCTGGACCGCCAGGGCGATGTCGAACCGCCGCTCAAGGCGCGGAAGTTCGGCGGCGTCGCCCACCTCGTAGCGCACACCGAGCGGGTCGTGCTCCTCCAGCCGCCGCGCCACGGCGACCATCTCCGCCGAGATGTCTATGCCGAGCACCTCCGCGGCGCCGCGCCGCCTCAGCTCCCGGCTGTAGAAGCCGGTGCCGGAGGCGAGGTCGAGAACCGACCTGCCGCGCACGTCCCCGACCAGGGCGAGGAAGCTGGGCACCACCGCGTACCGCTCCAGCGGCAGGGCCTTGAACCCCTCGTACGCCTCACCGATCTCGTCGTACTGCTGCACGCTCACCACGCCGTCCTCCCCGAAGCCTCGTCACGAACGCCGCCGCGGCCCGGCCCCCACGGGGCGCGGGCGCGGCTTTCGACGGGCAGTCTCTCCACATCCCGGCGGCCCGCCGTACTGGCAGAAGGCACAAAGAACCGGCCGCGGCCCCGGCACCCCGTACGGAAGCCCCACAGGCCACCATGCGAACGCACCGGTCAGGCGGCCGTGCCGGCCCGGAAGGCGCCCGCCGCGGGGGCGGGGACGCTTCCGGGCGCGACGGACGGTCAGCCGACCCGCTCGACACGGGCCTCGCGGATGAGGAACTCGCCGGGCTCGCGAACCTGCTCGAAGGCGGCGTTGTTCAGCAGGACGCAGCTGCCGGAGGCGGCGGTGACCTGGACGGTGGTGGACTTGTCGTCGTCGAGGTTGGTGACCTTCAGGCGCGTACCGGCGGGGAACTGGTTGCTGGACGCGGCCGGGGCGCCGCCCTCGCCCGAGAGCGTGACGGTGGACCCGGCGCAGACGACGTCCCCGCGGCCCTGCCCGCCCCGGGCGGGCGGCTGGGCGACCTGGTCCTGCCCGCCACCACCCTGCCCGCCCCCGGCACCACCGGCCCCGCCGGCACCAGCACCGACAGCGCCACCTTCGACGCCGGCGCCACCGTCGGCACCGGCCTCATCCCCGCCCGCGTCGGCCCGGCCCCCGCCCCCGCCCCCGGCCTCGCACCCGCTGGCGGCCTGCTTCCGCTTGATCTCCTGGATGACGGCGAGCCGGTTGGCGATCCGGGCCTCCGACTGGGCGTCGGGGTCGGCGCGCTGCCCGGCGATGAACCGCTCGTTGTTCCGCAGGGCGGTGGCCAGCCCGTCGCAGGCGGCGGACGCCTGGCTGGTGCCGGTCATGACGACGGCCGTCCCGCCCGCCAGTACGGCCGTACCGGCGAGCAGGGCCAGCTTCTTGTTGCGGCCGACGGTCCTCTTGCGTGACACGTGGGGGCTCCTGTCCCCGGCCGCTCGGGGGACGGCGGCCGGATCGGTCTGCGTGTTGCCCGTACGTACGGACACGACCCGCCCACGACTCACCGTGCCGGCCAACTCCCCCTGGCCGCACCGGACGTGCGGAGCACTACGACCGCGACAGGGCGTCCCGTACGGCCTCCTCGGACCGGCCGACGACCGCCGTGCCGTCGTCGGCGGTGATGATGGGCCGCTGGATGAGCTTCGGACGCGCGGCGAGCGCCCCGATCCACCGCTCGCGGGAGGCGTCGTCGCGGGGCCAGTCCTTCATGCCGAGCTCCTCGGCGTCGGCCTCCTGGGTGCGGGTGATGTCCCACGGCTCCAGGCCGAGCCGTTCGAGCACGGCGCGGATCTCGTCGGCGGAGGGCACATCCTCCAGGTACCGGCGGACGGTGTAGTCGGCGCCCTCCTCGTCGAGGATGTGCAGCGCGCCACGGCACTTGGAACAGGCGGGATTGATCCAGATCTCCATGCCGCCCACCGTACCCCCGAACGCCCCTCAAACCCCGTCTGGCCAGGGCCGATTGTCAGTGCCCGGCGGTAGAATCGAAGCAGTCAGTGAGGGTCCGGGGGAGGGCCTTCACACCCCGCACCAGGAGGTCGCCGATGGCCGTCGCCACCGTCACGCCACTGCCGCTCGAACCCTGGAAGCCCCTGCGGAAGAAGCCGCTCCCAGCCGGCAGGCCCCGCGAGTGGTACGTGTCCCACAACCGCCGCCTGAAGGCCATGCGCCTGGCGATAGCCCTGCTGGACGCGGGCGTCTACATCGCGTCGAAGGCCGACGACAAGACGATCCGGGCCACGGCCCACACGCTCGGCATCCACCCGCCGTCCGCCACGACCTGCCGCATGGTCCGCGCCCTGATCCGCTCGACCCACTGACAGAACGCGGGGCCCGACGGTGACCACCCGCCGGGCCCCGCGTCGCACACCCACGGAGCGTTGCCTCCCCCGCACGGGGGAGGCCCCCGGACCCACGGAACGACGCGGGGGGCTCCCGCCCGCACGAGCATGGAGCCATGAGGACAGCCTCCGCCCCACGCACCGCCCAGCCCACCGCCCCCACCGCCCCGCCCGGCCCCGCCGTCACCGCACCTGCCCCGGCCCAGGCGCCCCGCTGGGCCCGCCTCGCCGCCCACGCCACAGCGCTCTGCGCCCTGCCCTCCGGCCTGTGGCGCATCGCGATGGCGTCCGGCGTCTACGTCGGTTACGGCGACGAGATCCTGCGCGAGGTCTACGGCATCCCGGGCTGGGGCATCGCGTACGTCGTCGGGCTCTCCGTCCTGGCGGAGCTGGCCGCGCTGTTCCCCCTTCTCCTGGTCACCACCCGCCGCGTCCCCCTCCGCCCCCGCACCCTGAAGCGCCTGGCATGGACGGCGTCGGCGGCCCTGACCCTCCTGGCGGCCTGGCAACTGGTGGTGGCCGCGACGGTGGAGTCCGAGACGTACCTGGCCCCGGGCACCCCCAGGACCGTCTGGGCCCTGACCTTCGCCCCCCTCCTGGCGATCCCGCCCCTCCTGACGGCGGTGACGGCCTCCTACACCCGCCGCCACCGCCCCTGACTCAGAACAGCACCGAGTCCTCCCCCTCCGCGTCCTCGCCCCCGTCGAACGGCAGGAACATCACCCCGCCCAGCTCCACCACCCGCTCCGACCCGTGGCACAGCACCAGATCGAGCGCCCGCGCCCGAGGCCGGGGGTGCTTGTGGTCGACGACCTTGCGGGTGTCGGGATTGACGGCGACGGAACGACGGCAGACAGGGCAACTGATTCGCGGCCACGCGGACATGCCCCCAGCTTCCCCCACCCCACTGACAACGCCGCCCGGAACCCGCGAGGACCCCCGCCGGGGACAACGGCGAGGGCCCCGCCGCTCTCCGGGGAGAGGGGCGGGGCCCTTGAGCGGGAGGGGGCCGGGACGGGGCGTCCCGGCGGCCTCCGAGGGGTTTAGAGGTCGAAGTACAGCTCGAACTCGTGCGGGTGGGGACGGAGCTGGATGGGCTCGATCTCCTTGGTGCGCTTGTAGTCGATCCACGTCTCGATCAGGTCCGACGTGAAGACGCCGCCCGCCTGGAGGTACTCGTTGTCCTCCTCCAGGGCGTCGAGGACCGCGGAGAGGGTGGTCGGGACCTGCGGGACGCCCGCGTGCTCCTCCGGGGCCAGCTCGTACAGGTCCTTGTCGATCGGCTCCGCCGGCTCGATCTTGTTCTTGATGCCGTCCAGGCCCGCGAGGAGGAGGGCCGAGAAGGCCAGGTACGGGTTGGACGACGGGTCCGGGGCGCGGAACTCGACGCGCTTGGCCTTCGGGTTCGAGCCCGTGATCGGGATGCGCATCGCGGCCGAGCGGTTGCGCTGCGAGTACACCAGGTTCACCGGCGCCTCGAAGCCCGGCACCAGGCGGTGGTACGAGTTGACCGTCGGGTTGGTGAACGCCAGCAGCGACGGGGCGTGCTTCAGGATGCCGCCGATGTAGTAGCGCGCCGTGTCCGACAGGCCCGCGTAGCCCTGCTCGTCGTAGAACAGCGGCTCGCCGCCGGACCACAGCGACTGGTGGACGTGCATGCCCGAGCCGTTGTCACCGAAGATCGGCTTCGGCATGAAGGTCGCGGTCTTGCCGTTGCGCCACGCGACGTTCTTCACGATGTACTTGAAGAGCATCAGGTCGTCGGCCGCGGCCAGCAGCGTGTTGAACTTGTAGTTGATCTCCGCCTGGCCCGCGGTGCCCACCTCGTGGTGCTGGCGCTCGACCTGGAGGCCGGCCTTCTCCAGCTCCAGGGAGATCTCCGCGCGCAGGTCCGCGAAGTGGTCCACCGGCGGGGCCGGGAAGTAGCCGCCCTTGTAGCGGACCTTGTACCCGCGGTTGTCCTCGACCGCGCCGGTGTTCCAGGCGCCGGCCTCGGAGTCGATGTGGTAGAAGCCCTCGTTCGCGGAGGTGTTGAAGCGCACCGAGTCGAAGACGTAGAACTCCGCCTCCGGGCCGAAGAACGCCGTGTCGGCGATGCCGGTGGAGGCCAGGTACGCCTCCGCCTTCTTCGCGATGTTGCGCGGGTCGCGGCTGTACTGCTCACCCGTGATCGGGTCGTGGATGAAGAAGTTGATGTTCAGCGTCTTGTCGCGGCGGAACGGGTCCAGACGCGCCGTCGACAGGTCCGCGCGCAGCGCCATGTCGGACTCGTGGATCGCCTGGAAACCGCGGATCGACGAGCCGTCGAAGGCCAGCTCCTCAGTCGGGTCGAACGCCGTCGCCGGGATCGTGAAGTGCTGCATCACGCCCGGGAGGTCGCAGAACCGGACATCGACCATTTTGACGTCGTTGTCCTTGATGAACTTGTTGGCCTCGTCGGCGTTCTGGAACATCCAACTCCTCCTACTCCCACCCGGGGGAGGGCGGGGTTGCAGCTGTTCGTGCGGCCAGTGCGGTGACCCACGCTGGACCCGACCATAGGTACCCGGGATTTCTCAAGCATGACCCATTTGTTTCGCCCAAGTTAACCGGCGCGGCCGCCGGGGCCCCGTGGGACGCGAGCGCCGTACGCCCGCCGGGGCGCTCCGGGGCTGCCGGGCCGCCCGGCCCGATGTGATCGAAAACGGTCGCAGTACCGTGTACGGGTGGACAACAGGCAAGTAATCGGATCGTGGCTCTCCGGACCCCGCGCGGCGGCCGAGGAGATGGGCGCCGACTTCGGCTACCGGGGCGAACGGCTCGGTCTGCCGGAGCGGGGGCCCGGCTCCGTCGCCCCCCTCGGACGGCGCTTCGGCGCCCTCTTCGTCGACTGGTCCCTCTGCATGCTGATCGCATACGGACTGA
Source organism: Streptomyces thermolilacinus SPC6 (assembly GCF_000478605.2). Classification (GTDB taxonomy): domain Bacteria; phylum Actinomycetota; class Actinomycetes; order Streptomycetales; family Streptomycetaceae; genus Streptomyces; species Streptomyces thermolilacinus. The sequence goes on from NZ_ASHX02000001.1 coordinate 4,822,033, forward strand.
TCACCGGAGGTGACTGGAACGCGGCGGGCAACTGGGCCCTCGGCGTCCTGTTCCTCCTCGGCCTCCTCACCGTCGGCACCATCGGCTCCACCCCGGGCAAGCGGCTCCTGGGCCTGCGCGTCATCGCCGAGGGCGGGCAGCGGCTCAGCTTCCCGCGCGCCGCCGTCCGCACCGCCCTGCTGTGCCTCGCCATCCCCGCCCTCATCTGGGACCGCGACGGCCGCGGCCTCCACGACCGGCTCGCCCGCGCCGTGCAAGTACGCATGATGTGACAGAAGGCACTCCAGAAGAAGCCAGAAAGAAGAGAGGGCGACCGCCGAAGCGGTCGCCCTCTCTCACTTTCGCTCGAATCGTGTCAGCGGAGCTTTCCGCCGCGCGGCATGCGCATGCCCTTCGGCATGGGGCCCTTCGGGATCGGCATGTTGCTCATCAGGTCGCCCATGGCCCGCAGCCGGTCGTTAACCGCCGTCACCTGCGCCGCGCTCAGCACGCGGGGCAGCTTCAGCATCGTCGTACGGACCTTCTTCAGCGGCACCTGGCCCTCGCCGTCACCGACGACGATGTCGTGCACCGGGGTGTCCACCACGATGCGGGCCATCCGCTTCTTCTCGGCGGCGAGCAGGCTCTTCAGCCGGTTCGGGTTGCCCTCGGCGACCAGGACGATGCCCGGACGGCCGACCGCGCGGTGGATCACGTCCTGGCTGCGGTTCATCGCGACCGCAGGCGTGGTCGTCCAGCCGCGCCCGATGTTCTGCAGCACCGCGGCGGCCGCGCCCGGCTGGCCCTCCATCTGCCCGAAGGCCGCCCGCTCGGCCCGCCGCCCGAAGATGATCGCCATCGCCAGGAAGGCCAGCAGGAAGCCCAGGATGCCCAGGTAGACCGGGTGCCCGATCAGGAAGCCGATCCCGAGGAGGGCGCCGAACACGACGATCCCCACGCCCGCGATGACAAGCCCGACCTTCGGGTCGCTCCGCCGGGTCATCTTGTACGTCAGAGCGATCTGCTTCAGTCGCCCGGGGTTCGCAGCGGCGTCACCGCTGTCTGAATTCGACTTCCTCGCCATGTTCTGAAGTTTACGTGTCCGACGGCGCCCGGCTCGCCGCGGCCTCCAGTACGTGCTGCGCCTCCACCCGGGCGCGGGCCCTGCGGCGGTCCTCCAGCACGGAAGCCCAGGCGTTGCGGCGCGCCGTCCGCTGGCCCCCGCCCAGCAGCAGCGCCTCCACCACCCGCAGGGCGCCCGCCACCGAGGGCAGTGCCTGCGGCAGGGACGGTAGGGACGGCAGGGCGTGCGGGAGGGGCGGCCGGGCGGCCCGGGCCGGGGCCGGTGACGCGGGGAGGGGCGGTCGTGCCTGGGCCGGTGCGGCGGGGAGGGCGGGGGTGCGCACCTGCTGATGTGGGGTTCGCATGTCGGTGTCCCTCGGGAGCGGTGAGCGGTACGAGCGGCGCCTGTACGGTCCGTACGGACAGCGTCACCCACCGGTGTTACCAGGACGTGTCCGGGCGGTCAAACCACGACGACGGCCCGGCGCCGCCCGTACCCCGCCCGGCAGGCTTCCACCTGCGGGGGAGCGTACGGGCCCGGCGCCGGGCCGTGCCGGACGTCACACCGCGTCGTACCGCGTGCCCGGGGTGCGGGTCACACCGCCGGGGCGGCCTCCGCCGCAGCGCCACGGGCCTCCATCGCCTGCTGGAACAGGCGGCCCGCGCGGTACGAGGAGCGGACCAGCGGGCCCGACATGACACCGGAGTAGCCGATCTCGTCGGCCTCCTCCTTCAGCTCCACGAACTCCTGCGGCTTCACCCAGCGCTCCACCGGGTGGTGGCGCACGGAGGGGCGCAGGTACTGCGTGATGGTGATCAGCTCGCAGCCAGCCTCGTGCAGGTCGCGCAGGGCCTCGCTGACCTCCTCGCGGGTCTCGCCCATGCCGAGGATCAGGTTCGACTTGGTGACCAGGCCGGCCTCGCGGGCCCGCGTGATGACCTCGAGCGACCGCTCGTACCGGAAGCCGGGGCGGATGCGCTTGAAGATGCGGGGCACCGTCTCCACGTTGTGCGCGAGCACCTCGGGGCGGGACGAGAAGACCTCGGCAAGCTGCTCCGGTACCGCGTTGAAGTCCGGGATCAGCAGCTCGACCTTGGTGTGGCCGCCCTCGCGGTCGGCGGTCATGGCGTGGATCTGCCGCACCGTCTCCGCGTACAGCCAGGCGCCGCCGTCCTCCAGGTCGTCGCGGGCGACACCGGTGATCGTGGCGTAGTTCAGGTCCATCGTTACGACGGACTCGCCGACGCGGCGCGGCTCGTCACGGTCGAGGGCCTGCGGCTTGCCCGTGTCGATCTGGCAGAAGTCACAGCGTCGCGTGCACTGGTCGCCGCCGATGAGGAACGTCGCCTCGCGGTCCTCCCAGCACTCGAAGATGTTGGGACAGCCCGCCTCCTGGCAGACCGTGTGCAGACCTTCGCTCTTGACGAGCTTCTGGAGCTGGTTGTACTCCGGGCCCATCTTCGCCCGCGTCTTGATCCACTCGGGCTTGCGCTCGATGGGGGTCTGGCTGTTCCGGACCTCCAGGCGCAGCATCTTGCGTCCGTCGGGTGCGACTGCGGACACGGCTGGCTCCTACGGCTTCGATTCTTCGGCGAACACCAGGGTACGCCCGTCAAAAGTGCGGCCTTACGACTGGCCAACCTCCGGCCAGAGGGACGCATTCCCTTAAGGCCGAGCGGTCAGGCGGTGGCCGCCTCCTCCCGTACGGCGTCGGCCGGGCGTACCGGCTCCGGTGCCGCCGAGGGCTCCGGCGCCCGGTCGATGACCCGCGGCTGCGGGTCGGCGCTCTCCAGCACGTCCCGCAGGTGGCGCTCCACCACCGGCAGGACCTCGGCGATCGTCACGTCCCGGCCCAGCTCGTTGGCGAGCGAGGTGACGCCCGCGTCGCGGATGCCGCACGGGACGATCCGGTCGAACCAGGTGTTGTCCGGGTTCACGTTCAGCGAGAAGCCGTGCATCGTGACGCCCTTGGCGACGCGGATGCCGATGGCCGCGAGCTTGCGGTCCTCCCGGCGCTGGCCCGCGTTGGACGGGGCGTACTCGGGGCCGCTGAGGCGCGGGTCGAACTCGTCGTCCGTCAGCCTCGGGTCGAAGTCCAGCGACAGCCCGCCGAAGGAGGGCCGCTCCTCCACCGGGTCGCCCAGCACCCACACGCCGCTGCGGCCCTCGACCCGGGTGGTCTCCAGGCCGAGCTCCGCCGTCGTACGGATCAGCGCCTCCTCCAGGCGGCGCACGTGCGCGACCACGTCCACCGGGCGCGGCAGCTTCAGGATCGGGTAGCCCACGAGCTGTCCCGGGCCGTGCCAGGTGATCTTGCCGCCGCGGTCCACGTCCACGACCGGGGTGCCGTCGAGCGGCCGCTCGCTGTCCTCCGTGCGCCGCCCCGCCGTGTACACGGGCGGGTGCTCCAGCAGCAGACAGGTGTCGGGCACCTCGTCGGCGAAGCGGGCGGCATGGACCTCGCGCTGCTTCTCCCACGCGTCGAGGTAGTCCACGGCGTCCTCACCGAACCCCAGATGGACGAATCGCAGCTCACTCACGGCACCGTCTCCCTAGAAATGCGCGTCACACGCCCATGCCACTGTACGGCGGCCCGCCGGAAGCGAACCGCCCGGGCCGGGGCGGGGCGAGGGCGGGGCGGGAGAGGCCCGGACAGGACGGGCACGGCACCGGGGCTCGGACCGGGGGAGGCGCGGCCGGGGCCGGGGCCGGGGCCGGGTGGGGGTTCGGGGGAGTTTGCGACGTCACTACCGGAATCGATCCTCACACGATCGGATGAATGTGGGGCGAAGGCGGCGGTATCCCCTCCCGGGAAAGTTAAATTCGCGCCGTTCCAAGGGGGCTGACCCCAGCCCGGAAGGCAGGAGACCGCACAGCTGATGACGGATCGACCCCCGCAGCGCAACCCCAACCGCCAGCTCGCCGCCCTGATCGCGGAAGCAGGGTTCTCCAACGCAGGTCTTGCCAGACGGGTGGATCAGCTCGGTCTCGAACACGGCCTCGACCTCCGCTACGACAAGACCTCCGTCACGCGCTGGCTGCGCGGCCAGCAGCCGCGCGGCACCACGCCCGCGCTGATCGCCGAGGTGTTCACCCGGCGCCTCGGGCGGCGGCTGTCCGCCCAGGACCTCGGCCTCGACGCGTGCGCGCCCGTGTACGCGGGCCTGGAGTTCGCCGCCACGCCCGAGGAGGCCGTGGACATCGTCAGCGGGCTGTGGCGCAAGGACTCCGGCAGCCACACCGAACTGCGCAAGATCGCGTTCACCCCGGCGGGGCTGGTCGTCCCGAGCCGCGACTGGCTGATCGGCCGCGCGGACGAGCACGTCGGGCGGGGCGAGCAGCCGGACGGCACCGCTCCCGGTGCGGGCGGCGGCCCCCCGGCGGGGCGTGTCCCCGCGCAGGGCCGCCCCCTCGGCCGCGGCGGCCCCGGTACGGCTCCGGGACAGGGCCCGTCCGGCACGGCCCCCGGGTACGGCGGGCAGGGCGGGCACGGTGGCTCCGGTACGGCAGCGTCGCTCGGCGCGGGCGGGGCGCGTACCGGCCAGGGCGTGCCCGGCCCCGGCGTCCCGGGCCCCGGCCGCGCGGGCGGGCCGCCGCGGGGCGCCCCCGTCCGTCCCGGAGGCCCGGCGGGAGCGGCCGGACCGGCGGCGGGCCGCACCGTCCCCGCGGCCAGGACCGGCGGCCTGCCCGGCCCGGTCCCGGGCGGCGCGCCCGAACCGGCCGACGCCCTCCACGCCGTACCCCGGCAGCGGGGAACCGAGGGCGGGTCCGGGCAGCGGGTGACCGCCGGGGACATCGCCGCGCTCCGCTCGGTCGGCGAACTGTTCCGGACGCTGGACCACGCGTACGGCGGCGGCCACGCCCGGCAGGCCCTCGTCCGGTACCTGGAGCACGAGGCCGAGCCCATGCTGCGCGGCAGCTACGGCGAGACGACCGGGCGGCGGCTGTTCGGCGCGGCGGCGGACCTGACGCGGCTGGCCGGCTGGACCTCGTACGACATCGCCGCGCACGGACTGGCACAGCGGTACTTCGTGCAGGCGCTGCGGCTGTCGCAGGCGGCGGGCGACCGGGCGTACGGCTCGTACGTCCTCGTCACGATGAGCCGCCAGGCCGTGTACCTGGGCCACGGGCGGGAGGCCGTGCAGCTGGCGCGCGTCGCCCAGCAGGGCGTCGGCTCGGCGGCGCCGCCGGTCGTCCAGTCGATGCTGCACGCGGTGGAGGCGCGCGGGCACGCGGTGCTGGGCGAGGCGCGGGCCTGCACGTCGTCGCTGGTACGGGCCGAACGGGCGCTGGAGGGCGCCCGGCCGGGCGAGGAGGTGCCGCACTGGGCGCGGACGTTCGACGAGGCGCACCTGGCGGACGAGACGGCCCACTGCCACCGGGACCTCCAGCAGTACCGGGCCGCCGTGCAGCACGCGGAGCGGGCGCTCCAGCTGTACCCGGCGGGGTACGCCCGCAGCCGTACGTTCTGCCGCGTCGTCCTGGCCACGGCGCGGCTGGCGCTGGGCGAGCTGGAGCAGGCGTGCGTGCTGGGCGCGGAGGCGGCGCGGCAGGCGGCCGACATGCGGTCGGCGCGGGCGGTGGAGTACGTGCGGGACTTCGAGCGTCGGCTGGAGCCGCACCGGGACGCCGCGCCGGTGCGGGCCTACCGGGAGCGGGCCGCCGCACTGGGCTGAACCTCGCGCCCCCTGACGGGCCCCGCAGGGCCGTGCGGGGCCCGTCAGGGGGGCCCGCACGGCCCTGCGGGGCACGCGCCCGGTCCCGCCCGAGGGGGCACCCGCCCGGAAGGCGGCCGGCACGGCCCTGCGGGGCTATGCCGCTCGGGTCTGCTCCGTGGACGAGTTCGCCGGGGGGACGTCCAGGTCCTTGAGGATCGCCTGCGCCGCCCGCTGACCCGAGTGCAGCGCGCCCTGCGGCGAGCTCACGTCGCGGTGGTCGCCGCACACGTACAGCCCCGCCAGCAGCCGCACGGGGCGGCGCAGGTCGTGCGGGGCGGGCATCGCCGGTACCGCCTCCGGGTCGTGCCGTACCGCCAGCAGCTCCCAGTCGCCCGTCCCCGTGCCGTACAGCGCCGCCAGGTGCCGCCGTACCCGCGCGTCCAGGTCGTCCGGGGGCGTGCCCAGCACCGTGGACGTGACCAGCACCCGGCCGTGCGGCGCCCGCGTCGGGTCCACCTCGCTCATCACCGCCGTGTGCGACACCGGGCCGGACCGGTCCGCGTCCAGCACCAGCGCCGGGGCCGCCAGCGGCGTCGCGGGCGCCGTGTGGTGGAGCACCGTCACCGGGTGGAAGGACGGCACCCGCAGCCCCGGCAGCAGTTCCGCCGCCGCCCGCGCGCCCGTCGCCACGACCAGCGACCGGCAGGTGATCTCGCCGTGCTCCGCCGTGACCACCCGGCTGATCGACGCGTCCTTGACCCGCACCCCCGTGCGGACCGTCCCGGCCGGGAGCGCCGACGCCATCCGCTCCGGCAGCCGCGCCGCCCCGCCCGCCGGGACGCACAGCCGCCCCCGCGCGAACCCGCGCAGCGCCAGGTCGGCGCAGCGGCTGGACGTCGTCAGGTCCGGGTCGCTGAGCAGGGCGCTCAGCAGCGGCCGCAGAAACGTCGTGACCGTCCTGGGCGGCAGCCCCCGCGCCGCGAGGGCCTCAGCGGCGGCGCGTTCGCGGCGGGCCAGCAGCCGCTCCGTGGGCGTTCCGGCGAGCCGGGCCAGCGAGGCGCCGATGCGCGCCTGGTCCAGCGGGCGCGGGCCGCTCGCCAGGGCCCGCGCGCGGGTCAGCGCCGAGCGGGGTCCGCCGCGCACCTCGCCGGTCCGGTGCAGCCGTCCCGAGCTGTGCACCAGGACGCCCGGCTGGAAGCGGCGCAGGGCGCCCACGTCCACGCCGGCGACGCGGTGCAGCTCCGGGTGCGCCATGGTGAGCAGAGGCCCGACCCGGTCGAGGCTGAACCCGTCCACGTGGTCGGTGGCCATCCGCCCGCCGACCTGTGGTGCGGACTCCAGGACCCGTACGGCCAGTCCGGCACTGGTCAGGTGGTGAGCCGCGGCCAGCCCCGCGAGCCCGGCCCCGACGATGACGACGTCCGCGTGATCTGCGGTACTGAGCACGTGACCCTCCCCGGGTGACGGTTCGGTGCGTGGGTGGCTCATGCCCTGGACGGGCCGCCGGAATGCCCGAGTACGGGCCCCGGCGGCCCGGGCGGCACCAGAGCGTAGGCCGGGACGCGGGCGCCGGGGAGTCGCGCGTACGGGGGGTCACCGAAGCACGGAGGTCGCACACGCGTGCTGTTCCGGCCGCCCCCGTCGCACATGCGGGGGAGGGGGGCGGGGAGGAGGCGCGGGCGTCTGTGGGCAAGCTCATGGACCTCCGCCCGTACCGCCCGGGCACTCGGAGGGGACGCGCGACCCCGAGCCCCCCGTCCCGGCTACGCCGCCGCTCTGATCGCCGCGTCCACCGTCGGGAAGGCGAAGCGGAAGCCGGAGTCCAGGAGACGGCGCGGCAGGACCCGCTGGCTGCCCAGGACGTCGTGGGCGAAGTCGCCGAGGGCCAGGCGCAGGGCCGGGGCCGGGACGTGGAGGACGGCCGGGCGGCGCAGGACGCGGCCCATCGCGGCCGTCACCTCCCGGTTGGTGACCGGTTCCGGCGCGGTCAGGTTGAACGGGCCCGACAGGTCCGGGGTGTCCAGCAGGTGCCGCAGCGCGGCCACCTCGTCGTGCAGGGCGATGAAGCTCCAGTACTGCCCGCCGTGCCCAAGCCGCCCGCCGAGACCGGCGCGGAACAGCGGGAACAGCCGCCCCCACGCCCCGCCCCGCGCGGCCACCACCAGGCCCGTACGGGCGTACGCGACGCGGACACCGGCCTCCTCGGCCGCCGCGGCGGCCTCCTCCCACTCCACGCACACCGACGGCAGAAACCCGTCGCCGGCCGGGGCCGACTCGTCGACCGCGCGGGTGCCCGTGTCGCCGTAGTAGCCGAGCGCCGTCCCGCACACCAGCACCTCCGGCGGCGCGTCCAGCGACGCCACCGCCTCCGCGACGGCGGCCGTGCCCAGGACGCGGCTGTCGCGGATCTCCCGCTTGTACGCCTCCGTCCAGCGCCGGTCGCCCACCCCGGCGCCCGCCAGGTGCACCACCGCGTCGCAGCCCGCGAGGCCGGCCACGTCCACGTACTGCCGCTTCGGGTCCCACTCCACCTCGTGCGCGCCGCGCGCCGGCCGCCGCACCAGCGTGACGACCTCGTGCCCGTCCGCCCGCAGCGAGCGCGCCAGCGCGGAGCCGATCAGACCGCTCGCGCCGGTGACGGCGACCCTGCGGCGGGGGGAGGCGGAGGGGGAGGGTGACGGGGACCTCGGGGAAAGAGACATGACCACATCCTGCCCCCGTGGCACAGTGGCGGCCATGATCCCCTCCGCGATACGCCCCGCGCGGCCCGGTGACGCCGAAGCGCTCAGCCTGCTCGACCACACGACCTGGTCCACGCTGCACGCCGTGGCGCCGCGCCCGGAGCCGCCGTTCGACCCGTTCTTCGACGCCGACCACCACCCGGAGGACTACCTCGTCGCGGACCTCGGCGAAGGACCCGTGGGCTACATCCGCCTCGGCTTCCCCACCCGCCTCGCCTGCAACCGCCATGTGCGGCAGATACAGGGCCTGGTCGTCGCCGAATCCGTACGGGGCCGGGGCATCGCCCGCGCCCTGCTGCGCGCCGCCTGCGACGAGGCCCGCCGCCGGGGCGCCACCCGGATCACCCTGCGGGTCCTCGGGCACAACACGCCCGCGCGCGCCCTGTACGCGTCGGAGGGATTCGCCGTCGAGGGCGTCCTGCCGGGGGAGTTCCTGCTCGACGGGGCGTACGTGGACGACGTGTTCATGGGCCGGTCGCTCAACGCCTGACGGTGCGGCGGACGTGGTCCGCCGCACCGTCGGGCGCGCGCTCAGGCCGGCAGCGGCCCGTGGAGTCCGGAAAACGCTCCGGCAGGCCTCCCGGAGGTCTCCGGAAGGGTCCGGACGGGCTCAGGAAGGGTCAGAACTTGCCGTAGCGGCCCGTCAGGTCGGCCTCGGCGCAGGCGATCGAGCCGATCAGGCACGAGGCGCTGGCGTACTTGCGGGTGTAGACGTTGGTGACCTTGCCGCCGTCGTAGATGTAGATGTGGTGGTTGGGCATCAGGCGGTGCTTGCCGGAGCGGATGGTGTAGTTGCCGCTCTTGGTCAGGTTCATGGTGAGGGCGCCGTTGATGGCTCCCTTGACGCTTCCCAGGCCCTTGCAGAACGGGTTGGTGGCGTGCAGGGACATCCGCACGTCCACGTAGTTGCTGCCGGAGCCGAGCTTCTTCACCGACATGTGCTTGTCCGTGGCGGTCTTGGTGGCGACCTTCTTGCCGGTGCTCTTCACGTAGACGTTGGTGGCGCGGACGCTCTTGTTGCCCGTCACCTTCTTGTTGCTCCAGGTGACCGTGGCGTGCAGGGCGGTGCGGTACTTGTCCGACTTCCAGTCGAAGTTGCTGCGGCCGTCGCCGCCGAACTGGAACTTCTTGCCGTAGTCGCAGCCCGCCGTGGGCGCGTCGATCTTCTTCTGCGGGATGAAGGTGATCCAGGAGAGGGTGGACGTGCTGGCGACACCCGCGGCGGACGCCCGGGAGACCGCCTGCTGCCGCAGTGCCGTCAGCGAACCGGAGGCCGGTACGGAGACCTTGACGCCCCACAGCCGGGCCTGCGGGTGGCCGCCCTCGGGCAGAACCGGCGCCACCTGGTAGTGGTGGTCGGCGCCGGACGTGACGTTCGTGTCGCGGAAGGACGTGACCCCCGGCGCCAGCCGCGCGATGTCCCGGCCGTCGCGGCTGACCACGTAACGCGCGTCCTTGGCGTACCCGTTCCACGACAGGTCCACGAAGGATTTCCCGGCCGCGGCGCTGATGCCCTCGCGGGCCGAGGAGCGGTCCACGACGGCGGTCTCGCCGGAGGCCGTCCGCATCACGCCGAACCCCTGCGCCGCCAGCATCCTGCCCTGGGCGCTGGTCGCGCTGACGCCGGTGACGTCCTTCACCTGGCTGGAGGTGAGGGCGGATATGGAGAACGCCGCGCCGACCGGCTTCGGGACGGGGACGGGGTGGGGCGCGGCGGACGCCTGGACCCCCGCGGCGCAGAGGGTGAGCGGGGCCAGGGAGAGCGCTGCGACCTTGGCGTAACGGGAAAGCTGCATGCGGTTCCTCTTTCGTCCTGCTGGGGGGACGCGGGCAGGCGCGGTCCTGTCCGCATCACCTGACGGGTGGCTCCACCGGGCGCGTGGCGGGGTCGCGGCCGCACCGGCTGCGGCGGTCGGTCCGCACGGTGTCGGCCGAGGGCGGACGAGGACGTCGCGAGCCGCGCCCCTTCGGCGTCCGAAGGGGGGCTCACACCGCCGTCGCCCCGGCGTGTGGTGCGTCAACGAGCTTAGGAACCGCGGGGGTTGCCGCGTCAGTGTCTCTTGGGGCAGTGACCTGGCGGGCAGTGCCCGGGTGGGCAGTGCCCGAAGGGGCAATGTCCGAGGGGCGCCAATCTCCGAAGGGGTGACGCCCTTCGCCGCTACGCAGGAATGACAAGAACCCCCACGGGGTGGTGTGGGGGTTCGAAGGGGCGAGGCAGAGGGCGGTGGGACGCTTCCGGCCGTACGCGCTTCCGGCCGTACGCGCTCCCGGCGCCGGGCGCCGGGCGCCGGGAGCCGGCAAAGGCGCCCGCGCCGGGGCGAGTCGGTCAGATGCCCAGGGCGCCGACGAGGAAGACCGGGTAGAGCACGCTCAGCGCGCCGGTGGTGAGGCCGATGGCGCACTGGCCCCGGTTGAGCCCGCGGGCCAGGCCGAGGAGCGCGAAGGTCACGGCGAGGCTGCCGAACAGGAACGGGATCGCGATCCCGAGGAAACCGGCGAACACGGCGGTGATCAGGGCGAGGACGCCGAGGAGGAGCGAGACGGGCCCGTAGAGAGTCGCGGGGCTGTCCGCGGAACCGGTCGTCATGTCGAGCTCCTCGCTTCTGTGGTCGGTCTCTTCGGCTCGGGAGCGGGTCTCCTGGATCTCCATCATGGCACTCCCGGACGCACCGCCGCGGCCGGACCTCGGCGCGCGGCGGGCTGTGAGGCCAAGCTCACACGCGAAGGCCGCGCCCGCCCTGGGTCAGGGGGCGGGCGCGGCCCGGTGTCACGCGGCGAACGCGCTCAGGGCGCCGGGTGGCGCGACGGAATGCCGGCCAGGACAGGAGGGATCGACGCAGAGGTCGTCGTGGGACAGCGCGGACAGCACGGAGACCTGGAGCCGCGTCTCGCGCTCCAGTTTCTCCGCTATGCGGGCGATGTGCGCCTTGACGGTGCGCTCCGCGATGCCGAGCTCACTCGCCAGCCGGCGGTTGCCCAGTCCGGTGCCCAGGAGGAGCAGGACCTCCCTCTCCCGATACGTCAGTTCTCCGAGCCTGTCGGTTCCGTACACAGGGATCGTGCCGGTTCGCCGGTAGGCGCAGGCCGTCCCTGTCCCCTCGGACCGTGCGGACATGCTGGTCCTTTCTGACGCCGCTGTTCCCAGCAGAGCCCCGTGCCCCGGGTGCGGCGGCGATCATGACCCAACGTAACCCAAAGGACTGACAGGGGCACGCCACATAAGCGGCTGCCGGCTGCCGCCCGCGAGGCGCCGGACGGTGCGGCACCGGCCCGGCGGGGCCGCACCGTCGGGCGTCGGCCCCGGGCGGCCGTCAGGCGGCCGCGCCGGGGCGTCGGCGCTCCCTAGCCGCCGAAGCGGTCCCACAGGCGGGGCAGGCGCTCCGCGAGGGCCGTGTCGTCGTCCACGTCGAGCGGGTCGCCCACCGGTTCGGGCGGCGGCGGGGCGAGGCCCAGGTCCGGTGTCTCCACGCCGGTGAGCGCCTCGTACGCCTCGTCCGCCGCGAAGCCGATCTCCTCGCCGTCCCCGTCCACCGCCGGGTCGAAGTCCTCCAGCAGCTCCGCGAGCGCCTCCGGGTCGTGCACGGCGCCCTCGAACACCTCCCGGCCCTGGCCGATCAGCCAGCACCGGAAGTAGTCGAACGCCACGTCGGACGCGCCGCCCAGGAGGATCGCCGCGGCGGCCCGCAGGTCCCACGTGTCGGCGCGGTTGTAGCGGGCCTCGAAGTGGCGGGCGAAGTCGAGGACGGCGTCGGGGTCGAGTTGCGCCAGCCGCTCCACGAGCAGCTCGGCGTGGTCGTCGGGGTCGCCCTCCGCCGCCTCGCGGGTCGAGTCGACCAGCTCCCAGAACTCCGTCTCGTCCATCACGGGACCAGCATCCGGTGTCACGGGGCACGGCGCACGCGGAGAACCCGCCGGAAACGACACGGGGAACCGGACAGGGGAACCGGACAGGGAAACCGGACAGAGGGTGTCGCCTTTGAGTGTCACGGTCGTCCCATGACGACGAACACCACCACCCAGCAGGAGAACCGCCCGCTCGCCGGTACCGTCGCCCTCGTCGCGGGCGCCACGCGGGGCGCGGGCCGCGCCATCGCCGTGCAGCTCGGCGCCGCGGGGGCCACCGTGTACGCCACCGGGCGGACCACCCGCGACCGCGTCAGCGAGGTCGGCCGGGCCGGCGAGACGATCGAGGAGACCGCCGAGCTGGTCACCGCGGCGGGCGGCCGGGGCGTCGCCGTGCCGACCGACCACCTCGTACCGGAGCAGGTGCGCGCGCTGGTCGCCCGGATCGACGCGGAGCAGGGCCGCCTCGACGTCCTCGTCAACAGCTGCTGGGGCGGCGACCACCTCCTCGTACCGACCTGGGACGCCAAGATGTGGGACATCGACCTCGACAAGGGCCTGCGCATGCTGGACCTCGGCGTCCGTACGCACGTCATCACCAGCAGCCTCGCCCTGCCGCTGCTGACGCGCCGCCCCGGCGGGCTCGTCGTGGAGATGACGGACGGCACCGCCGAGTACAACAAGCGCTTCCGGGAGCAGTTCTACTTCGACCTGGCGAAGACCGCGCCCCTGCGCATGGCGTTCGGCCTGGCGCACGACCTGAAGGACGTCGGCGGCACGGCCGTGGCCCTCACCCCCGGTTTCCTGCGCTCCGAGGAGATGCTCGACCACTTCGGCGTACGGGAGGAGAACTGGCGCGACGCCTGCGCCCAGGAGCCGCACTTCGCCATCGCCGAGTCGCCCGTGTACGTCGGCCGGGCCGTCGCCGCGCTCGCCGCCGACCCGGAGCGGAACCGCTGGAGCGGTCAGTCCCTCAACAGCGGGCAGCTCGCCCAGGAGTACGGGTTCACCGACGCCGACGGGTCGCGGCCGGACGCCTGGGGGTACTTCCGGGACGTGGTCCACGGCGGCAAGGACGCCACGGCCGACGACTACCGCTGAGCCCGGCGCGTTCGTACCGCTCCCACGGCCCGTACAGCCGGGGTCTACGGCTCGTACAGCCGGGCCATCCGCGCCGCCGCCCGCGCGAACCGCTCGCGCAGCGTGAGCGGCTCCAGGACCTCGGCCTCCGGGCCAAGCCCCAGCAGCTGCCCGAACGCCACCTCCTCGGACTCCACCGGCAGGGTGACCGTCACCCGTCCGGCGGAGTCCGGGGGACCGGCCGTCTCCAGCGCCTCCAGCGCCGCCGCCCGGTCCGTGACGTACGGCAGGCCCCGCGCCCCCGCCTCCGTCAGCCGCACCACGACCGCCGTGCGCAGCAGCGACCGCGCGAACTGGGCGGCCCGCTCCTCCCAGAACCCCGGCAGGTCGAACGCCTCGTCCCGGTCGAACCGCTCCTCTCGCGGCTCGACCCGCGTGAACCGGTCCACCCGGTACACCCGCACCGCGTCCCCGGCCCGCGCGCACAGGTACCAGACGCCCGCCTTCAGCACGAGCCCGTACGGGGCGAGCTCCCGCTCCACCTCGCGCTCGTCCCGCCGGTACGTGGCGTCCACCAGCCGGTCGTCCCACACGGCCCGCGCGATCACCGGCAGCAGCTCGGGCGTGTCGGGCTCCTGGTACCAGCCGGGCGCGTCCAGGTGGAACCGCTGCGCCGCCGACTCCGACGCGTCCCGCAGCGAGGGCAGCAGCGCCGCCGACACCTTCAGCCGGGCCGCCGACGCCGCGTCGTCCAGGCCCATCTCGCGCAGCGCGCCCGGTACGCCCGACAGGAACAGCGCCTCGGCCTCGCTGCGGGCCAGCCCGGTCAGCCGTGTCCGGTAGCCGCCGACGAGGCGGTACCCGCCGCCGCGCCCCCGGTCCGCGTACACCGGGACGCCCGCCTCGGACAGCGCCAGCGCGTCCCGGGTCACGGTCCGCTCCGACACCTCCAGCTCCCGGGCCAGCTCGGCGGCGGTCATGGACGGGCGGGACTGGAGCAACAGCACCATCTTGATCAGACGAGCGGCACGCATCCGGCCATCATGCCCCGGCCCCCGGGCCGGGACGGCACCCGGATACGGCCGTGCCCCCGGTCGCCGCGCGGGGCGGCGACCGGGGGCACGAGACGCGGAACGGGGGCCCTTACAGGCCGTACCGCTCGCGGGCGTCCTTCACCGCGGCGGCCGGGACCTCGCCGCGGCGGGCGAGCTGGGCCAGCGCGGCGACCACGATCGACGGGGCGTCCACGCCGAAGTGGCGGCGGGCCGCCTCGCGGGTGTCCGACAGGCCGAAGCCGTCGGCGCCCAGCGACGTGTAGTCCTGCTCGACCCACTGCGCGATCTGGTCCGGGACCTGGCGCATGTAGTCGCTGACGGCCAGCACCGGGCCCGGCGCGTCGGCCAGCGCCTGGCGCACGTACGGTACGCGCTCCTCGCCGCGCAGCAGCGCCGCGTCGGCCTCCAGCGCGTCACGCCGCAGCTCCGTCCAGGAGGTCGCGGACCACACGTCGGCGGTCACGCCCCACTCCTCGGCCAGCATCCGCTGCGCGTCCAGCGCCCAGTGGATCGCCGTGCCCGAGCCGAGCAGCTGGATGCGCGGCGCGCCCTCGGCGCCCGAGCCCTCCTTGAACCGGTACAGGCCCTTGACGATGCCCTCGTCGACGCCCTCGGGCTTCGCGGGCTGCGGCATCGGCTCGTTGTAGACGGTCAGGTAGTAGAAGACGTTCGGGTCCTCGCCCGGGGCGCCCTCGCCGTACATCCGGCGCAGGCCCTCCTTGACGATCACCGCGACCTCGTACGCGAACGCCGGGTCGTACGTCAGCGAGGCCGGGTTGGTCGCCGCGATCACGGGCGAGTGGCCGTCGGCGTGCTGGAGGCCCTCACCGGTGAGCGTGGTGCGGCCCGCGGTGGCGCCGACGAGGAAGCCGCGGCCGAGCTGGTCGGCGAGCTGCCACATCTGGTCGGCGGTCCGCTGCCAGCCGAACATCGAGTAGAAGATGTAGAACGGGATCATCGGCTCGCCGTGCGTCGAGTACGCGGTGGACGCGGCGATGAAGTCGGCCATCGAGCCGGCCTCGGTGATGCCCTCGTTCAGGATCTGGCCGTTGACGGCCTCCTTGTAGTACATCAGCTGGTCGCGGTCGACCGGCTCGTACGTCTGGCCCTTCGGCGAGTAGATGCCGAGCGACGGGAAGAGGCTCTCCATGCCGAAGGTGCGGGCCTCGTCGGGGACGATCGGCACCCAGCGCTTGCCGGTCTCCTTGTCGCGGACCAGGTCCTTCACCAGGCGCACGAACGCCATGGTCGTCGCGATGGACTGCGAGCCGGAGCCCTTGTCGAACGCGGCGAACGCCTTCTCCGCCGGGGCGGGCAGCGGCGCGACGGGGTGGACGCGGCGGGCCGGGGCGGGGCCGCCGAGCGCGGCGCGGCGCTCCTGGAGGTAGCGCACCTCCGGCGCGTCGGCGCCCGGGTGGCCGTACGGCACCTGGCCGTCGGCGAACGCGCTGTCCGGGATGGGCAGGCCCAGGCGGTCGCGCATGTCCTTGAACTCGTCCACCGTCAGCTTCTTCATCTGGTGGTTGGCGTTCTTGGACGCGAAGCCCTTGCCGAGGGTGTGGCCCTTGACGGTCTGCGCGAGGATCACGGTCGGCGCGCCCTTGTGGCCGAGCGCGGCCTTGTACGCGGCGAAGACCTTGCGGGACTCGTGGCCGCCGCGCGAGTAGTGGAAACACTCGATGATCTTGTCGTCGGACAGCAGCTTCGCCATCTCGGCGAGGGCCGGGTCCTTGCCGAAGAAGTCCTCGCGGATGTAGGCCGCGTCGCGGGTCTGGTACGTCTGGACCTGCGCGTCCGGGACCTCGCGGAGGCGGCGGACGAGGGCGCCCGTCGTGTCCAGCTGGAACAGCTCGTCCCAGGCGGTGCCCCACAGCGTCTTGACCACGTTCCAGCCGGCGCCGCGGAACTGGGCCTCCAGCTCCTGCACGATCTTGAAGTTGGCGCGGACCGGGCCGTCGAGGCGCTGGAGGTTGCAGTTGATGACGAAGGTGAGGTTGTCCAGGCCCTCGCGGGCCGCCAGGGCGAGCGCCGCCGTGGACTCGGGCTCGTCCATCTCGCCGTCGCCGAGGAACGCCCACACGTGCGAGGCGGAGACGTCCTTGATGCCGCGGTTGGTGAGGTAGCGGTTGAAACGCGCCTGGTAGATGGCGGAGAGCGGGCCCAGACCCATGGAGACGGTCGGGAACTCCCACAGCCACGGCAGGCGGCGCGGATGCGGGTAGGAGGGCAGGCCGTTGCCGCCGGACTCCTGCCGGAAGTTGTCGAGGTGCGCCTCGTTGAGGCGGCCGTCCAGGAAGGCGCGGGCGTAGATGCCGGGGGAGGCGTGGCCCTGGATGAACAGCTGGTCGCCCGAGCCGTCCCGCTCCTTGCCGTGGAAGAAGTGGTTGAAGCCCGTCTCGTAGAGCCAGGCGGCGGAGGCGAAGGTGGCGATGTGGCCGCCCACGCCGTACTTGGAGCCGCGGGTCACCATGGCGGCGGCGTTCCACCGGTTCCAGGCGGTGATGCGGGCTTCCAGCTCCTCGTCGCCGTCGTAGCCGTAACCGGCCTCGGCGGCGGTCGGGATCGTGTTGACGTAGTCCGTCTCCAGCAGCTTCGGCAGCGCCAGACCGGAGTCCTGGGCCCGCTCCAGGGTGCGGCGCATCAGGTACGCGGCACGGTGCGGCCCCGCCGCGGCGGTCACGGCGTCGAGGGACGCCTGCCACTCGGCGGTCTCCTCGGGGTCGCGGTCCGGGAGCTGGTCGAGCTCGCTCGGCTGGATGCGGGTGGGGTCGGTCATAATCGCCGCCTTCCGGAGTCGAAGGGGTGTGGAGCCCTTGGTCTTTGGCAGGACAGGGCGAGGGGACCTCTGTTGAAGTCCGTCGATGACTGTACGACCGTGATCGATGATCGATCAAAGGGTAAGCGGCAAAATCTTATGTCAACGGGCAAAGTCGGCATCGGGTGCCAGGTTTCTGGGCACGCGGTGCCGTGTTTTCTTAGGTGAGCCGATCATGTGAGCGCGCTCACCCCGAAATGAGCGGCGGCTCGCCTGCGGGGGAGCGCGCCCGGCCCCGTCCGCGGACGGCCCGCTGACGCGGACGCGCCCCGCGGTGCCCCGCACAATCAGTCGTGGGCAGGGCGCAACCCCGGTTGTGGGCAATGGTCCCGCACGGCGGGACGGGTGGCGCCCCGCCCGGGAGGGTGCCCCCCTGTACGCGAGGCGCTGGACGGCGCACCCCGCAGGTCCGCTGTGCCCACCCGTTCCGCTTGCGGAACGCCTGCCCATAGCGAGCGGAGGCGGCCCGCAGAGCGGCATGTGCCGGTGGGCGGGCGTGCGGCGGAGGCCAGCCCGCAAGCAGCGTGGCGCGCCCGCAGGGCGGCGTGGGCGCGCCGGGGGTGGGCGCCCGGCCGTGGTTGGGGCGGAGGCCGTACGGGCTAGGCGCGGGGGGCGCAGCCCAGGACGTGGGCCTTGACCAGCGCGCCGATCTCCGGGTCCCGGCGGCGGAACGCCTCCACCAGGTCCTGGTGCTCCTGCGCGTACTCCTTCTGCACCGTCCCGAGCCAGCGGATCGACAGGGCCGTGAACACCTCGATGCCCAGGCCCTCCCAGGTGTGCAGCAGCACCGCGTTGTGCGCCGCCCGCACCAGCTCCCGGTGGAATCCCACCGTGTGCCGCACCTGCGCCGTGCCGTCGCCGTGAGCGTCCGCCTCGTACAGCGCCGCCACGTGCGGCTCCAGCGCCGAGCAGTCGTCCGCCAGGCGCTCGGCCGCCAGCTCGGCGGCGATCTGCTCCAGGCCCGCCCGGACCGGGTACGACTCCTCCAGGTCCGCCGCGGTCAGGTTCCGCACCCGTACGCCCTTGTTCGGCGCCGACTCGATCAGCCGCAGGCTCTCCAGCTCCCGCAGCGCCTCCCGTACGGGCGTCTGGCTGACCTGGAGCTCCGTGGCGATACGGCGCTCCACGATCCGCTCGCCCGGCTTCCAGCGGCCGCTGACGATCCCCTCCACGATGTGCTCGCGGATCTGTTCCCGCAGCGAGTGCACGACGGGGGGCGGGGTGGTCATGGAGGGGGCTCCTTCGCTGCCGCGGCGGTCGACGCCATCCCGGCCATTATTCCGCCCGGGTACTCCCCGGTACGCCGCCCGGGGGGCCAGGAACGGCGACGGCGCCCCCGCACCGGGCAACTGCCGGGCGGGGGCGCCGTGTTGGACGTACGGCCTGCCGATGGGGCTTACAGGCCGAGATCGACCTCGAACTCGCCGGCCTCCAGGATCGCCTTGACGGCGGTCAGGTAGCGGGCGGCGTCCGCGCCGTCGACCAGGCGGTGGTCGTACGACAGCGTCAGGTACGTCATGTCGCGCACGGCGATCGTCTCGCCGAGCTCCGGGTGGTCGATGACGACCGGGCGCTTCACCGTGGCGCCGATGCCCAGGATGGCGACCTGGTTCGGCGGGACGATGATCGTGTCGAACAGCGCGCCGCGCGAGCCGGTGTTGCTGATGGTGAACGTCGCGCCCGCCAGCTCGTCCGGGGTGATCTTGCTGGCCCGGACCTTGGCCGCCAGGTCGGCGGTGGCCTTGGCGATACCGGCGATGTTCAGGTCGCCCGCGCCCTTGATGACCGGCGTCATCAGACCCTTCTCGGAGTCCACGGCGATGCCGATGTTCTCCGAGTCGAAGTACGTGATGGTGCCCTCGTCCTCGTTGATCCGGGCGTTGATGACCGGGTGGGCCTTCAGCGCCTGGGCCGCCGCCTTCACGAAGAACGGCATCGGGGACAGCTTGACGCCCTCGCGCGCGGCGAAGGTGTCCTTCGCGCGGGCGCGCAGCCGCATCAGCTTGGTGATGTCCACCTCGACGACGGAGGAGAGCTGCGCCTGGCTGTGCAGCGCCTTCATCATGTTGTCGCCGATGACCTTGCGCATGCGGGTCATCTTGACCGTCTGGCCGCGCAGCGGGGACGCCTCCAGGGCCGGGGCCTTGGCGGCGGGAGCCGCGGCGGCCGGGGCGGCCGGAGCCGGGGTCTTGGCGGCCTCGGCGGCGGCGAGGACGTCCTGCTTGCGGATGCGGCCACCGACGCCCGTGCCCTTGACGGACGCCAGGTCGACACCGTTCTCGGCGGCGAGCTTGCGCACCAGCGGGGTCACGTACGCGCCCTCGTCCGTCGCCTGGGCGGCGGCGGGCGCGGCGGGCTGCGCCGGAGCGGCCTGGGCGGGCGCCGGGGCGGCCGGAGCCGGAGCGGCGGGCTGCGCCTGGGCGGGAGCCGGGGCCGGGGCCGGGGCCTCGGTGGGGGCCGGAGCGGCGGGCTGGGCCGGGGCGGGAGCCGGGGCGGCGGGCGCCGCCTGGGCCGGGGCGGGAGCCGGGGCCGGGGCCTCGGCGGGGGCCGGGGCGGCCGGGGCGGGCGCGTCGGCCGGAGCGGCACCGGCGGCACCGATGACACCCAGCTTGGCGCCGACCTCGGCGGTCTCGTCCTCACCCACGGTGATCTCCAGCAGCGTGCCGGAGGCGGGGGCGGGGATCTCGGTGTCCACCTTGTCCGTGGAGACCTCGAGCAGCGGCTCGTCGGCCTCGACGGACTCGCCGACCTGCTTCAGCCAGCGCGTGACGGTGCCCTCGGTCACCGACTCGCCCAGCGCGGGCAGGACGACGTCGGTGCCCTCGGCCGAGCCGCCACCGGCCGCGGCCTCGGCGGTCGGGGCGGGGGCGGGGGCGGCGGCCTCCGTCGACGGGGCGGCCTGCGGGGCCTCCTGCGCCGGGGCGGGCGCCTCGGCCGGGGCCTGCGGGGCGGGAGCCTCGGCGGCGGCCGGGGCCGGGGCCTCGGCGGGGGCGCCCGTACCGTCGTCGATGACGGCCAGCTCGGCGCCGACCTCGACGGTCTCGTCCTCGGCGACCTTGATGGAGGACAGCACGCCCGAGGCGGGGGCGGGGATCTCAGTGTCGACCTTGTCGGTGGACACCTCGAGCAGCGGCTCGTCGGCCTCGACGCGCTCACCCTCGGCCTTGAGCCAGCGGGTGACGGTGCCCTCGGTGACGCTCTCGCCGAGCGCCGGCAGGGTTACGGAAACCGGCATGGTTTCACTTGCTCCTAACGAACTTGTGCGGTAAGTGGTCGCGCCCGGTGACTGGTGCGTCAGTCGTGGGAGTGGAGGGGCTTGCCCGCGAGGGCCAGGTGGGCCTCGCCGAGCGCCTCGTTCTGCGTCGGGTGGGCGTGGATGAGCTGGGCCACCTCGGCCGGCAGGGCCTCCCAGTTGTAGATCAGCTGAGCCTCGCCGACCTGCTCGCCCATGCGGTCACCGACCATGTGGACGCCGACCACCGCGCCGTCCTTGACCTGGACGAGCTTGATCTCGCCCGCGGTCTTGAGGATCTTGCTCTTGCCGTTGCCCGCGAGGTTGTACTTCAGCGCGACGACCTTGTCCGCGCCGTAGATCTCCTTGGCCTTCGCCTCGGTGATGCCGACGGAGGCGACCTCGGGGTGGCAGTACGTCACGCGCGGCACGCCGTCGTAGTCGATCGGGACGGGCTTCAGACCGGCCAGCCGCTCCGCGACGAGGATGCCCTCGGCGAAGCCGACGTGCGCCAGCTGCAGGGTGGGGACGAGGTCGCCCACGGCCGAGATCGTCGGCACGTTGGTACGCATGTACTCGTCCACCAGGACGTAGCCGCGGTCCATGGCGACGCCCTGCTCCTCGTAGCCCAGGCCCTGGGAGACCGGGCCGCGGCCGATCGCGACCAGCAGCACCTCGGCCTCGAAGGTCTTGCCGTCCGCGAGGGTGACCTTGACGCCGTTCTCGGTGTACTCGGCGCTCTGGAAGAACGTGCCCAGGTTGAACTTGATGCCGCGCTTGCGGAACGCGCGCTCCAGCAGCTTCGAGCTGTTCTCGTCCTCGACCGGGACCAGGTGCTTAAGGCCCTCGATGATCGTGACGTCCGTGCCGAAGGACTTCCACGCGGAGGCGAACTCGACGCCGATGACGCCGCCGCCGAGGATGATCGCCGACTCCGGGACGCGGTCCAGGGTCAGCGCGTGGTCCGAGGACAGGACGCGGTTGCCGTCGATCTCCAGGCCGGGCAGCGACTTCGGCACGGAACCCGTCGCGAGCAGCACGTGGCGGCCCTCGACGCGCTGGCCGTTCACGTCCACGGAGGTCGGGGAGGACAGGCGGCCCTCGCCCTCGATGTACGTCACCTTGCGGGAGGCGACGAGACCCTGGAGGCCCTTGTAGAGGCCCGCGATCACGTCGTCCTTGTACTTGTGGACGCCCTTGATGTCGATGCCCTCGAAGGAGGTCAGGACACCGAACTGGTCCGCCTCGCGGGCCTGGTCCGCGATCTCCCCGGCGTGGAGCAGGGCCTTCGTGGGGATGCAGCCGTTGTGCAGGCAGGTGCCGCCGAGCTTGTTCTTCTCGATGAGTGCGACGTCCAGGCCAAGCTGCGCTCCTCGCAGGGCCGCGGCGTAACCGCCACTGCCACCGCCGAGGATCACTAGGTCGAAAACGGTGCTGGCGTCGTTCGCCACGTCACGTCCTCCATGCATGTGCGCCGGTCGCCGGTCCTCGATGACTGGCGGCGGCTGGTGTTCGGCCGCTGTCTCTTCGGCCCTGTGGTGGGGGCCCTGTCCTGCCGGGAACCCATCTTCGCACTTGTCGCGCCGGTCCGGGACGCGGGGCCGGTACCTGAGACGAGGCGTACGCACGGATACGGCCCCGGACGGGTGATGTCCGGGGCCGTATCCATGGGCCGCTCGTGGAACCGCGGGGCCGCGCGGGTACGCCGCCCGTGGAGCCGGAGGGCTCGGCACGGACGACCTCTCGACGCCCGCATAAAGCGCCCCGGAGGCGGAGTGAGCCAGGAAACACGGTCCCTTCGCTGCCGGCCCTCCCCGGGCCGGCAGCCCTCCCCGGGACCAGCCGGGCGTCAGCCCAGGTCGCCTTCCGCGGCGCGCTCCGCCAGCCGTACGAGGGTGCGGACCGCCGAGCCGGTGCCGCCCTTCGGGGTGTAGCCGTACGGGCCGGACTCGTTGAACGCCGGGCCCGCGATGTCCAGGTGCGCCCAGGTGATGCCCTCGCCGACGAACTCCTTCAGGAACAGGCCGGCCACCAGACCGCCGCCCATCCGCTCGCCCATGTTGGCGATGTCGGCGGTGGGGGAGTCCATGCCCTTGCGCAGCTCCACCGGGAGCGGCATCGGCCAGGACTGCTCGCCGACCTCCTCGGCGGTCTCGTGGATCGCGGTGCGGAACGCGTCGTCGTTCGCCATGATGCCGAACATGCGGTGGCCCAGCGCCAGCACCATCGCGCCGGTCAGGGTCGCCACGTCCACGATCGCGTCCGGGTTCTCCTCCGAGGCGCGGGTGATCGCGTCGGCCAGCACCAGCCGGCCCTCGGCGTCGGTGTTGAGCACCTCGACGGTCTTGCCGCTGTACATGCGCAGCACGTCACCCGGGCGGGTGGCCGAGCCGGACGGCATGTTCTCGGCGAGCGCCAGCCAGCCGGTGACGTTGACCGGCAGGCCGAGCCGGGCCACGGCCACGACCGCGGCGAACACGGCGGCGGCGCCGCTCATGTCGCACTTCATGGTCTCGTTGTGACCGGCGGGCTTCAGGGAGATGCCGCCCGAGTCGTAGGTGATGCCCTTGCCGATCAGGGCGAGGGTCTTGGTCGCGTCCGGGTGGGTGTAGGCCAGCCTGACCAGGCGCGGCGGGTTGTCGGAGCCCGCGCCGACGCCGAGGATGCCGCCGTAGCCGCCCTTGGTGAGCGCCTTCTCGTCCAGGACCTGGACCTTGATGCCGTTCTCCTTGCCGGCCGCGGTGGCGACGGCGGCGAACGCCTCGGGGGTCAGGTCGTTGGGCGGGGTGTTGATGAGGTCGCGGGCGCGGTTGACCTCCTCCGTCACCGCGAGCGCGCGCTCGGCGGCGGCCTTGGCGGCCTTGTCGCGCGGCTTCGCGCCGAGCACGATGACCTCGCCGAGGGGGCCCTTCGCGTCCTTGCCGCGCTCCTGGTAGGCGGTGAAGGCGTACGCGCCGAGCAGCGCGCCCTCCGCGACCGCCGCCACGTCCGCGGCCGCCGTCACGGGGAGGGCGAACCCGGCCTTCTTGACGCCGGTCAGGGCGCGGGCGGCCGAGCCGGCGGCCCGGCGTAGCGCCTCGGCGTCGTACGTCTCGTCCTTCTCGGGCGCCTTGCCGAGTCCGACGGCGAGGACGAGCGGGGCCTTCAGGCCGCCGGAGGACGGCACCTTGGTCACCTCGCCCTCGGCGCCGGACGCGCCGAGGGTCTCCAGGACGTCGGCGAGCTTCCCGTCGAACGCCGAGTCCACGGCCTCGGCGCCCGGCGCGAGGACGAGCCCCTTGCCGCCGTCCGACGCCTTGGCGACACCGACCACGAGGGCGTCGGCGCGCAGCGTCGCGGCACCGGCGGTGCTGAGAGTGAGAGCAGTCACGGTGGTGAAATCTCGCTTCCGTTGAGTCGTTCGGCGGCCGAAACGCGGGCCCGCCGTGCCCGCCGCATGGTAATTCCGCCCCTCGGCGTGGCGGGCACGAGCCTACGCGCGCGTAGTGGCCTCGCTCACGGGGGCGGTCGTTCACCCTCAGGAGGCGTCTCTTTCATGTTCTGCGGATCAACTCATGAGAGCTGCGTCACACTGCCTGCAATCGAGCGAGACGGCCGCGTACCCGTTTGCATCATCGCCACAGAACCTCCCGATGCGGGCACGTCGCTCGGGAGTACCCGCCAGGGGGGAAAGTCCATGCACCACCACGGAGTCAGGGCACGAAGAGCCGCCGGGGCGCTCCTCGCCGCCGCGCTGCTCACCGCCCTCGTACCCGCCGCCGGAGCGGGCGCCGCGACCGCCGACACGGCCGTCGCGCCCCGCGTCGACCTGACCGTCCTCGTCGTGGACGACGGGGGCGGCGCCGTCGCGGCCCTCGCGTCCGAGCTCCGCGCCTCCGGGGTGCCGTACCGAAGGGTCGCGCTCACCGACCCGGGCCGGCCCGTCATCGACGCCGCGTTCCTCGCCGAGCCGCGTGACGCGGCGACCGGCCGCCCCCGCGCCCGGTACCAGGGCGTGATCCTGCCGGACGAGGCGCCGGGCGGCCTCGGGGACGGCGAGCGGGCCGCGCTCGCCGCGTACCAGCGGGCCTACGGCATCCCGCAGGTCGACGCCTACACCTGGGCCCACCCGGGCGTCGGTCTCGACCACACGGACCAGGGCGGCTTCACCGGGGTCCTCGACGGCACCCCCGCCGCCGTCACCGCGGCGGGGAAGGCGGGCCCGTTCCGGTACCTCGACGGGCCGGTCGTCTTCGAGGACAACGACCCTTCCGTGGACGAGAGCTACGGCTACGCGGGCCGCCCCCGCGAGGGCTACACCAGCCTCCTGGACATGCCCGTCCCGGGCGGCGGCCGCGCCAGCCTCATCGGCGAGTACGCCCACGACGGCCGCCGGGAACTGGTCGTCACCTTCGCGTACAACCAGCACCAGCGGCAGTTCCGCGCGCTGGCCCGCGGCATCGTGGAGTGGCTCACCCAGGGCGTCCACCTCGGGCTCAGCCGCCACCACTTCGCCGTCCACGTGGACGACGTCTTCGCCCCCGACTCCCGCTGGGACACGGAACGGAACTGCACCCCCGGCGACTTCGACTGCCCCGGCGGCGACGGCGAGGGCCGCCCCCCGATCCGGATGACCGCCGACGACGCCCGCCACGCCGCCGCCTGGCAGCGGACCGCCGGGATCACCCTCGACATGGTCCACAACGCGGGCGCGGGCGAGGAGTGGAAGGCCGCCCACGGGGGCAGCGACCCGCTCACCGACCAGCTGCTCGCCGACCGGGCCCGGTTCCGCTGGATCAACCACACGTACACGCACCCGTTCCTCGGCTGCGTCCAGGACACCTCCACCGTCCCGTGGAAGTGCGCCACGGACTCCTCCGGCGCCACCCTGTGGACGAGCCGCGCCACGATCTCCGCGCAGATCCGCGACAACCACGCCTGGGCCGTCGCCAAGGGCCTGTCCGTCGACCGCGCCGAACTCGTCACCGGCGAGCACTCGGGCCTCGCCACCCTGCCCCAGCAGCCCCGCGACAACCCGAACCTCGCGCCCGCCCTCGCCGACAACGGCGTCCGCTGGACCGGCAGCGACAACTCGCGCGAGCCCGCCCAGCGCCCCGTCGGCACGGCCCTCACGGTGCCGCGCCACCCGATGAACGTGTACTACAACGTCGGCACGGCCGCCGAGATGACCGACGAGTACAACTGGATCCACACGAGCCGCGCCGACGGCGGCAGCGGCGCCTGCGAGACGAACCCGGCCTCCACCTGCCTGCCCGCGCCGCTGGACCCCGCCACCGGGTTCCGGTCGTACATCGCCCCGCTGGAGGCCCGCATCGCGCTCGGCCACATCCTCGCGGGCGACCCGCGCCCGCACTACGTCCACCAGTCCAACCTGGCGGAGGAGCGGCTCCTCTACCCCGTCCTGGACGAGGTCCTCGCCGCGTACCGGGGCCTCTTCGCCGACAACACCCCGCTGCTCAACCCCCGCCACCGCGACATCGGGGCGGAGCTGAAGCGCCGCGCCGACTGGGAGCGCGCCCTCGCCTCCGGCAAGGTCACCGCGTACCGCGTCGGCACGGCGGTCACCGTCCAGGCGCCCGCCGGGACGGCCGTGCCCGTCACCGCGCCCGAGGGCACGCGGAAGCGGACGCTGCTCGGCATGACGGCCTTCGGGACCCCGTACGCGGGCGCCCGCTCCGCCTGGGAGACTCCGGGGACGTTCCAGACCACCATCGGCCTGACGCTGCCGGCGGCCACCTGACCACCGCACGGGCCCGTGTCCCGTGCCGCGCCGGACCACGGCACGGGCTCGCGCGGTGGACGGATCCGGGTCACGGCACGGGTTCGGAAGGCGCGTCCGGTACGGCTCACCGGCCCGGCTCACCGCGCGGGTCCGGTCCGGGCATCGCACCGGCCGGACCACCGCACGGGCCGGCCCGCGAGACTGGTCCGGCACGCCGGTCCGGTCACCGCACGGGCCCGGCTCACCGCACCGGACCGGCCACCGCACCGACCAGGCCACCGCGCCCGGCCGCACCGCACCGGACCGGCACCGCCGCGACCCGGCCACCGTGCCGGACCGGGTCGCGGCGGGCCGGGCCGGTGCCGAACCGCCGGTCCGCGACACCGGTACGACCGACCACCCCGGGGGAAACACCATGTTCAGCAGCGGCCGCCATGTCACCCTGCTCACCGAAGGCACCTACCCGCACGTCCACGGCGGCGTGAGCACCTGGTGCGACCAGCTCGTCCGGGGAATGCCCGAGGTCGACTTCCAGGTCCTCGCCCTCACCGGCAACGGCCGCGAACCGGTCGTCTGGCAGCTGCCGCCCAACGTCTACCGGCACACGTCGTTCCCCCTGTGGGGCCCCGCTCCCGGCCGCTCCCGGCCCCTCGTCGGCCGGGAGCGCCGCCGGTTCATCGACACGTACGAACGGTTCCTCCTCGCGATCCTCGACCCGGCCGCACCCCGCTCCCACTTCGCGGAGGGCCTCTTCGGCCTCGCCGGACTCGCCCGGGAGGGGCGGCTGCCGGCGGCCCTGCGCTCCGAGGCGGCCCTCAGGTCCCTCATGTGGATCTGGACCATGCCGCACCTCGCCACGGCCGCGGCCCGACCCACCGTCCACGACGCGCTGACCGCCACCGACCTCGTCGAACACGCCCTGCGCCCGCTCGCCGCCCGCATACCGGACGACTGCGTCGCCCACGCCGTGTCCAGCGGTCTGGCCACCCTGCCCGCCCTCGTCGCCCAGCACCTCGAAGGCGTACCGTTTCTCCTCACGGAGCACGGCATCTACCTGCGCGAGCGCTACCTCGGCTACCGCACCGAGCCCCAGCGGTGGCCCGTCAAGGCGCTGCTGCTCGGCTTCTACCGGGAGCTGAACTCCCTCGGCTACCGCAAGGCCGACCTGATCACCCCGTGCAACCAGTACAACCGGCGCTGGGAGGAGCGCGGCGGCGCCCCCGCCGACCGCATCAGGACCGTCTACAACGGCGTCGATCCGCACGCCTTCCCCCTCGCGGGACCCGAGCCCGACACGCCGACCCTCAGCTGGTGCGGCCGCGTCGACCCCATCAAGGACCTGGAGACCCTGATCCGGGCCTACGCCCTCGCCCGCGCCGAGGTCCCCGAGCTGCGCCTGCGCCTCTTCGGCCCCGTCCCGGCGGGCAACGACGACTACCGCGTACGGCTGGAGAAGCTCGCCGCCGAACTCGGCGCCGCCGACGGCGTCTCCTTCGAGGGCCGTGTCGAGGACGTCGCCGGGGCCTACGCGGCGGGCACGCTCGTGCTGCTCTCCTCCATCAGCGAGGGCTTCCCGTTCTCCCTCATCGAGGCCATGTCCTGCGGCCGCGCCACCGTCTCCACCGACGTGGGCGGCGTCCGCGAGGCCGTCGGCGACACGGGCCTCGTCGTCCCGCCCCGAGAACCGGCCGCCATGGCGCGGGCCGTCCTCGCCCTGCTGCGCGACGACGAGCGCCGCGCCGAACTGGGACGCCGGGCACGGCAGCGCGTGGTGGACCAGTTCACCCTGCGCCGCTCCGTCGACCAGTTCCGGCGCGTCTACCGGGAGCTGGCCGGGTTCCCCGACCCCGAGCCCGTACCCGCCGACCCCGGCGACTGGACCCTCCAGCTGCGCCTCACCGACCCCTGGCAGCACCGCGAGCTGGCCACCGAGGGGACGGTGTGATGAGCGGCTCCCTCTGGCTCACCCCGCCCGGTACACCCGTCGGAACACCAGCCGGTACACCCGTGGGCACCGGCGCTTCCGGCGGCGCCTTTGCCGGGGCGCCGTCCGACACCCTGCCGTACGTGCCCCGCCGCCCGGCCCGCCAGCGTCCCGGGTGGGCCGCCGCCGACCCCGTGGACGAGCTGACGGCCCGACTGGAGGACCTCATCGGCCGGGCCGTCCACCCCGACGAGATCGCCGCCGTCCTGGAGTCCGACGGCATGACGGACGACCACATACGGCTCACCTACGGCCGCGAGGACTCCTTCGCCCTCGCGGAGGAGCTCTACGCGCGCGTGGAGCGCCGCCACACAGGACCGCCCGCCCCGCCCGCCGACCCGTGGCACACCGGGCTCGGCGCGTGCCTGCTGCGCGGTCTCGTCTTCGCCCTGCCGGGTCTCGCCTACGTGCTGGGGGCGCCGCTGCTGGCAGGGCCGCCCGCCGCGTCCGGGCTGCCCGCAGGGACGGTTCCGCTGCTCGCCGGGGCCGTCACCGGCTGGGTGTGGAACCAGGCGCTGTCGCACCGCGCGTACGCGTGGCTGGGTCTGGGCGACCGGGCCGCCGCCGCCCGCACGCTGCTCACCGGCGGCCCGCTCGGCGCGCTGCTGGGCGCGCTCGTCGCCGTGGCGGCGGCCCGGCCGGACCAGTGGGGCGCCGTGGCGTTCGCCGCCGGGCAGTCCCTCTACCTGGCGGCCGCGACCGCGCTGCTCGTACTGGGGCGGGAGAGGTACCTGTTCGGGGCGCTGCTGCCGCTGGGCGCCGGGGCGGTGGCCGCGCTGTGGACGGCCCCGACGGGCGCGGTGCGGGTGGCGCTGCTCCTGCTGTCGCTCGTCGCCGCGACGGGCCTCGCCGCCCGCGCGCTGGCCGTGGAGGGCGCGCTGCGGGCGGGCGCGCGGGCCGGGCGCACCGGGGCGGGCGTACGGCCCGGGAAGCCGTCCGGGCGGCCGGACGCGGGGGAGCCCGGGGCCGAGGAGCGCGGGGCCTGGGAGCGCGAGGGGCGGCTCGCCGCGCCCCGGCTCGCCGCCTCCCTTCCGTACGGGCTGTTCGGGCTCGGTACCGGGCTGCTGGTGCTGTACACGGCCGTCGGGGACGTGCTGGCGTACGGTCCTGCCGCCGCCGTGGCCGCGCCGTCGGCGGTGGCGCTGACGCTCTCCATGGGCCCGGCCGAATGGCTGCTGTATCGATTCCGCGCCGAGAGCCTCGCCGGGCTGCGGGCCGCCACAGGACCGGGCGCCTTCCGCCGCGCGGCGAGCGGCGCCCTCGTCCTGTGCCTGGCCGGGTATCTGACGGTGCTTCTGGTGCTCGCCGCTGCCGGTACGGCACTGATCCCGGGCGCCCCGGAGCTGGGCGGCGTACGGCTGGTGACGCTGCTCATGATCGGCGCCGTACTGTGGACGGCGCTGCTGCTCCAGTCGTTCGGCGCGGTGCCCGTCGCCGCCGTCGTGTGCGCGCTCGCGGCGGGGGCGCAGACGGTGACCCTCGCGACCGGCGCGGGCGACCCGCGCGCCGTGGGCGCCGTGGTGGCGGGCGCCGCGGCGCTCGTACTGACCGCGCTGTGCGCCGTCCTGCTCGGCCGCGCGACCGCCCACCGGTACTGAGCCCGCCCCCCCGACCGGTACTGCGACCACCCCGAGGACCCCGCATGCACCTGCTCGTGCCGTACTACGAGCACCCCGCCGAACGGCCCGCCGAGTGGGACGCGCTGATCGCGGCCGCGCCCCGGCTGTACGGCGTGGTGCTCAACCCGGCCAGCGGCGCCGGTGACGCGCCCGACCCGGCGTTCGCCGCCGTCGCCGCCCGGCTGCGCGCCGCCCGCGTCCCGGTCCTCGGGTACGCCGACACGGACTACGGCCGCCGCCCGCACGCCGACGTCGTACGGGACCTGCTGCGCCACCGCGACTGGTACGGCGCGGACGGCGCGTTCCTCGACCAAGTGGCCACCGACCCCGCCCTGCTGGCGCACTACCGGCGGCTCGCCGTGGCGGCCCGCGCGGCCGACGCCGCCACGCTCGTCCTCAACCACGGGGCGCCGCCCCACCCCGCGTACCTCCCGCTGGGCGACCTGCCGGTGACGTTCGAGGGGCCCTGGGAGGCGTACGCCGGGCGCGACCCGGAGCCGCCCGGCGCGGACCCGTACTGCCACCTCGTGTACGCGGCCCCGGCGCACGCACCGGTCACCGCGCCCGTCCGGTGCGTCGTCCCCGGGGCGGGGGCACATCCCTGGGGAACCCTCCCGCACGGCTTGGAGCACCGCCCATGAAACGCCCCTCCCCGCCGGTCGCCGTCGCGGCCGCCCTGGCCCTGCTGCTCGCGGGCTGCACCACAGGCCCCGACGACCGTGACCCGCCGCCGCGCGGCACCCCCGCCCCCGGCGGCTCGGCGGCGGTGAGCCCGAGCCCCGGCGCCTCGGCGGCCCCGTGGCGGCCCGCGCGGGGCACGGCGTGGCAGTGGCAGCTCACCGGCCGCCTCGACCCGACGGTGGACGTCCCGGTCTACGACATCGACGGCTTCGACCAGCCCGCGTCGGCCGTCGCCGACCTGCACCGGCGCGGCCGCAAGGTGATCTGCTACCTCTCCACCGGCGCCTGGGAGGACTTCCGCCCCGACGCGTCCCGCTTCCCCGCCTCCGTGCTGGGCAAGGGCAACGGCTGGGAGGGCGAGCGCTGGCTCGACATCCGCCGCACCGACGTGCTGGAGCCGCTGATGGCGGCCCGCATCGACATGTGCCGCGAGAAGGGCTTCGACGCCGTCGAGCCGGACAACATGGACGGCTACGCCAACGACACCGGCTTCCCCCTCACCGCCGCCGACCAGCTCCGCTACAACCGGCTCATCGCCCGCCTCTCCCACGAGCGCGGCCTCTCCGTGGCGCTGAAGAACGACCTGGACCAGATCCCGGAGCTGGTCGGGGACTTCGACTTCGCCGTCAACGAGCAGTGCGCCCAGTACGACGAGTGCGACGCGCTGAAACCGTTCCTCGACGCCGGGAAGGCCGTCCTCCACGTCGAGTACGAGCTGCCCGCGCGGCGGTTCTGCCCGCAGGCGCGGAGCATGGGCCTGAGCTCGATGCGGAAGAAGTACGACCTGGACGCCTGGCGCAAGCCCTGCTGACCTGCTGGCCCGCTGACCTGCTGGCCCGCTGACCTGCTGACCGGCTGGCCTCCAGGGCCTCAGCCCAGCGTCAGCACCACCAGCGCGGCGGTCGCCGCCGTCTCCGCGACCGCCCCGAACACATCGCCCGTCACCCCGCCGAACCGGCGCACACACCGGCGCAGCAGCAGCTCCGCAGCGCCCAGCGCGACCAGCGCGCCCCCCACATGCCCCAAGGCGCCGTACGCCGCCGACGGCGCGCCCACCAGCGCCCCGGCGCCCGCGCACGCGGCCACGACCAGCGCGCCCACCAGCAGCGCGCCCCGCACCGGCACGGTGCCCGCCACCACCGCGCCCAGCCCCTCGGGGCGGGCCGCCGGTACCCCGGCACGGGACGCGACGGTGAGCGCCAGGCGGGCGACGGCGCCCGCCAGGACGGCCGCGACCGCGCCGCGCGCCCACCCCTCCCCGTACAGCTCGTACAGCGCCGCCACCTGGGCCAGCAGCGCGAACAGCAGGGTGACCACGCCGAACGGCCCGATGTCCGACCGCTTCATGATCCGCAGCGCGTCCTCGGCGGGCTTGCCGCTGCCCAGCCCGTCGGCGGTGTCGGCGAGCCCGTCCAGGTGGAGGCCGCGCGTCAGCACGGCGGGTACGGCCGCCGAGGCGACGGCGGCGAGCAGCGGTCCCGCGCCGAGCAGCAGGAGCAGCACGCCCGCGACCGCCGCGAACCCGCCCACGACCAGCCCGGCCACGGGCGCACACAGCATCCCGGTGCGGGCCGCGTCCCGGTCCCAGAGCGTCACGCGCGCGGGCAGGACGGTGAGCGTGCCGAAGGCGAAGCGCAGGCCGTGGAGGCGGGGGAGCGGGTCGGTGGTCGTCACCGCGGGCACACTAGTCCCTGCCCCGCGCCCCCGGTCCGGATAGATTTCCGCATAACGCCTTATTCCGGACGGGGGTGGCATGGGTCACTGGTTCACCCGCAACATCGTGGAGCCCGGCAAGCTGCCGTTGCTGCTGGCGCTCGCGTCGTTCGTGCTGACGTTCCTGGTGACGCGGACCGTCACCCGGCTCATCCGGGCCGGACGGGGCCCGTTCCGCAACATCAGCACCGGCGGCGTCCACGTCCACCACGTCGTGCCCGGTGTCGTCCTCACCCTGATCGGCGGCTTCGGCGCGATCGGCGCGCGGGGGCACACGGCCGCCGCCGTCTGCGCGCTGGTGTTCGGCATCGGGGCGGGGCTGGTCCTGGACGAGTTCGCGCTGATCCTGCACCTCGCGGACGTGTACTGGACCGAGCAGGGCCGCCGCAGCGTGGAGGCGGTCGTCCTCACCACCGCGCTGGTCGCCTTGGTCCTCGGCGGCTCGTCGCCGCTCGGGGTGGACGCGCTGACCCCGGACGAGCGGCGGGACCGGGTGAACCTGCTGGTCACCGTCGGTCTGAACCTGCTGTTCGTCGTGGTCACGCTACTGAAGGGCAAGTTCCGCATGGCGGTCGTCGGGGTGCTGGTGCCGCTCGTCGCGGTGGTCGGCGCGCTGCGGCTGGCCCGCCCCGACTCGCCGTGGGCACGCCGCGCGTACCGGCGCAGGCCGCGCACCCGGTCCAGGGCGACGCGCCGGGCCCGCCGCCACGACCGGCGCTGGGCGAGGCTCGGCCGCCGCTTCCAGGAGCTGATCGCCGGCGCCCCCGACCCGGCACCGCCTCAGTCCCCCGACGGTCCCGTACCGCCTCAGCCCCCCGACGCCCCCGGCACCGACGACGACCCACCCGGCTCCGGCACCGACGACACGCCCGGCTCCGGCCCCGACGACCCACCCGGCCCCGGTGCGCCACCCGGCACCGACGACCCACCCGCCAAGCCCCCGCCCCCGGGCCGTCCCTGAGACGGGAACGCCCGGCGGCGGCGCCACCGCGCCACCCCGTACGCGGCCACGGCCGCCGCCAGGGCCGCCAGGTGCTCCTTGCCCGCCAGGTTCGGCTTGACCACCACCTCCACCACCATGGCGACGATCACCAGCCACCCCGTCAGCCACGCCCGGTACCGCCAGCACGCGAACACCGCCAGCCCCACCACCGCGGCCGACGGGCCCGTGTCCACGACCCGCGCGTCCGACGCGGGCAGCCCCAGCAGCGGCGTGTCCGGGCCCAGCGCGATGCCGAGCCGCGCGTACATCGTCCCGGCCAGCGTCGCCACGTACGCGACGACCAGCGTCCGCGCCCGGCCCAGGCAGGTCTCCGCGACGCCGAACACGACCAGGATCTGCGCCAGCGCGCCCCACACGGGCAGGTCGAGCGCCGGTACGAACAGCGACAGCGGCGTCCGCAGCAGCGCCACCCACAGCGGGTCGTCGGCCCGCACCGAACCGACGGCCTGTACGGGCCCGTACCCCCACGGCTGGTTCTGCACCAGCTGGAACAGGGCTGTCAGGCACACGGCAGCCAGCGTCAGCGGCACGGCCCGCCACCGCCGCGCGGACAGCGCCGCGCCCACCGTGCCGAACAGCGGCCCCCATTCACGGCGCGCGAACGCCCGTACTGCTGGTCCGGCGGTCAACCGAAATCCCCCTGAAAAGCGCGAAAGGCATGAGACGCGAGCGATCCGGGCCGCCGCGTGCCATGCCTCCGCACTCCGGTGCGCCAGCCCCGCACACGGGGGCGGCCGCACCGGCAGCGCGCGTCAGTCCGAGCCGCCCTCCCCGGACGCGTCCTCCGCCCGCGGCTGGTCGGGCCGCAGCGGCAGCTCCGCCGCGAGCGCCGCCGCGGCCTGGACGAGGGGGAGGGCGAGCAGCGCCCCGGTTCCTTCGCCCACAGTGACGCCGTGGTCGAGCAGCGGGTTGAGCGCCATCCGGTCGAACGCCTTCGCCTGCGCGGGCTCCCCGCTGACCTGCCCGGCCAGCCACCAGTCGGGCGCCCGGAACGCGGCCCGCTGCGCCACCAGCGCGCACGCCGCCGACACGACGCCGTCCAGGACGACCGGCATCCGCCGCACCGCCGCCTGGAGCAGGAACCCGGTCATCGCCGCGAAGTCCGCGCCGCCGACCGTCGCCAGCAGTTCCAGCTGGTCGCCCAGCACCGGCCGCGCCCGGCGCAGCGCGTCACGGACCGCCGCGCACTTGCGCATCCATGCCAGGTCGTCGATGCCCGCGCCGCCGCGCCCGGTCACCACCGACGCGTCCGTCCCGCACAGCGCGGCGATCAGCGTGGCCGCCACGGTCGTGCCGCCGACGCTCAGGTCGCCCAGCACGACCAGGTCGGTGCCCGAGTCGGCCTCCTCGTCCGCGACGGCCATGCCGAGCCGTACGGCCCGCTCGGCCTCCGCGGCGGTGAGGGCGTCCTCGATGTCGATGCGTCCGCTGCCGCGCCGCACCCGGTGCCGTACGACGTCCTCGGGCAGCAGCTCGGGATCGCAGTCCAGGCCCGCGTCCACGACCCGTACGGGCACCCCGGCGCGCCGCGCCAGCACGGCGACCGGGCTCGCCCCGTCGAGCACCGCCCGTACGAGGGTGTGCGCCGTACCGGCCGGGCGGCCCGACACGTCGAGCGCGGCCACCCCGTGGTCCCCGGCGAACAGCACGGCCTTCGGCCGCTCCACCGGCCGCACGGGCACGGCGCCCTGAGCGGCGGCCAGCCACTCCCCGAGCTCGTCCAGGCGGCCGAGCGCGCCGGGCGGCACGGTCAGCCGTTCCCGGCGTTCCTCGGCGTCCCGGCGGACGCCGCTGTCCGGACGCTCGATCAGTTCGGAGAAGTCGTCGAGATTCAGCCTGCTCATTCGCGGAACAGTACCGGGCCGACAAGACGATCAGCCGCGCAGCACGAGAACCTGCCCCGACACCGCGAGCAACACCTGCTCGCACTCGTCCGCGAAGGCCGCGTTGAGCCGCCCGAGCTCGTCCCGGAAGCGCCGTCCGGCCGCCGTCGCGGGCACGACGCCGGAGCCCGTCTCGTTGGTGACGGCGACGACCACGCGGGGCGTGGCGCGGACGGCGGCGACCAGCTCGGCGACCCGCTCGCGCAGGGCCTTCTCGCCCGTACGGGCCCACGTGTCGTCGTCCCAGGCGCCGACCCGGTCCATCGCGTCGGTCAGCCACAGCGACAGGCAGTCCACCAGCAGCGGGGGCCCGTCGGCGGTCAGCAGTTCGGCCACCTCGCAGGTCTCCTCGGTGCGCCAGGAGGACGGCCGCCGCTCCCGGTGCGCGCCGACGCGGGCCGCCCACTCGGCGTCGCCGTCCCGCGCGCCGCCGGTCGCCACGTACACGACGTCCGGGTACGCCTCCAGACGCCGCTCCGCCTCAAGGGACTTGCCGGACCGGGCACCGCCGGTGACCAGCGTGCGGCGGGGCGGTACGGGGGTCTCCCGGTACGCGCCGACCGTCAGCGTCGTCCCGTCCGGTACGGCCCTGGCGCCGGCCGCGGCCAGCCGCCGGTCCAGCTCCGGGCCGGGCGGCACGTCGTGGTCCACGTGCACGGCCAGCACGTCGGTGTCGGGGCCCACCGCGCCGGACGCCCGCAGCCGGGCCAGCGCGTCGGGCCGGGCGGTCACGTCGAGGGCGACCAGGTCGTACGGGCGCTGCGGCGCGGCCGCCCCTGCGGGTGCGCCGCCGGGCGGGAGGTACAGCAGCCGGGCGCCCTCCAGGGACGTCACCTCGTAGCCGGTGCCGGGCGCGTCCATCGGCACGGCCCGCACGCGGTGCCCGCTGATGAGGGTGAGCTCGCGCCCGTCCGGGACGCGCCCGGCGGACGGCAGCCCGGCGGGCAGCTCGACGGGCGGCCCGTCGTGCGGGTGCGTGAGCAGCACCTGCCGTACGCCGGTGAGGGTGTGCCCCGCGCGGGCGGCGGCGAGGGCGGCGCCGGGCGTGAGGTCGAGGAGGAGCGCGTCGTCCACGAGCAGGGAGGCCGCGGCGCGCGCGTGGGGGCCGCGTGCGGTGGCGCACGCGGCGCAGGGGCAGCCGGGGCGGGGGAGTCCGGCCGGGGCTCCGGTGCCGAGCAGAGTCAGTTCCACGTACCCGATCCTCCCGCGAGCCCCGCACGACTGCGCGCCCGGCTACGCTGCGGGCAGGAACCAGCACTGGTGCGGACCCTTGGAGGGGCACATGGCGTGGACGTGGCGGTTCGAGAAGGCCGACGGCACGGAGGTGGAGCCGGCGGTGCGGCCGGAGGAGTTCACCACGCAGGGCGACGCGGAGTCCTGGATCGGCGAGACCTGGCGTGACCTCCTGGAGGGCGGCGCGGACCAGGTGTCCCTGTACGAGGACGACACCAAGATCTACGGCCCCATGCCCCTGAACGCCGAGGCCTGACCGCGCGGAGGCTCATCCTCGCCCGCGGGCCGGTCCCCGGTGCCGACTGCTGTGGCAGCCGCTCCCGCCGGGCCGGCCCGCAGGGGCGAGGGCGCCGGGGGCGAAGGGGACAGGGGTGGAACGGGCCGGTCACATCTCGCCGAGCGTCACCTGGGCCGTGCGGGGCTTGCCGCCGCGCAGGAAGCGGACCGGCACCTTCTCGCCCGGCTTCAGGGTCGCCAGCGCCTCCAGCAGCGACGTGATCGTCGTGATCTCGGCGTCACCCACCCGGGTGATGATGTCCCCCACCCGCATCCCGGCCCCCTGCGCCGCCCCGCCCTCCATGACCCGCTCCACCGCGACCCCCGTGGGCCGGTACTCGTCGTCCAGTACGGTCCGCCCCGAGATCCCCAGCGCGGCCCGCCCGGAATCCCGTACGCTCCCGTACTTCACGATCTGGTCCGCGACCGTCCGCACCATCGACACGGGGATGGCGAACCCGATCCCGGGCGCGGTCCCGCCGCCCACCTCCGGGTCCGCTGCCGCGAGCGTCGGGATGCCGATGACCTCGCTGTTCAGGTTCACCAGCGCGCCCCCGCTGTTGCCCGGGTTGATCGGCGCCGACGTCTGCACCATGTTGCCGATCGTCGCGCCCGTACCCCCGCCGCTCCGGCTCTCGCTGACCGTGCGTCCGATCGCCGACACGATGCCCTGCGTCACGCTGCCGGACAGGCCCAGCGGCGACCCCATCGCCAGGACGATCTGCCCGACCTCCACCTTCGCCGAGTCGCCGAACCGCGCCGGCCGCACCCCCTCGGGCGGCGGGCCGTCGAGTTTGATGACGGCGAGGTCCTGCTCCGGGTAGCTGGAGATCAGCCGCGCCGCGAGGGGCTGCTCCCGGGTGGCGACCGTGACGCGGAAGCTGCGGGCGGAGCCGACGACATGCGCGTTCGTGACGATGTGGCCCTGCGCGTCGTAGACGACCCCGGAGCCCAGGCTCTCGCCCGCCTCGATGGTGACGACCGACGGCAGCACCTCCTTGATGACGGCCTGGTAGTCGCTCTGGAGGTCACCCGGCTGCTGCCGCGGCGCGGGCGCCGGTGCCTGCGCCCGGGCCGTGCCCGAGGCGCGGGGCCCCGCCGCCGCGGGCCCGGCGGGCGGCAGGGCCGTGGTGCAGCCGGCCAGCAGGGCGACCGCGCCCACCGCGGCGACGAGGGGCAGCGACAGCGCACGCACACGCGACAGGAGGGCATCCATGTCCGGAGTATCCCTTTCGCCCCCATGTCCCTGCCCCCGCAGCGCACCCGATCAGGGGGCCCGCGCCCTGCCACCGGCCCCCGCGCCTGGCTCCCGAGGCCCCGCCGCGCCCCTACCCCCGCGTCGCCAGGAACTGGGTCGCCGCCAGCTCCGCGTACAGCGGGTCACCGGCCACGAGTTCCTCGTGGGTGCCCATCGCGCGTACCCGGCCCGCGTCCATCACCACGATCCGGTCCGCCAGCGTCACCGTCGACAGCCGGTGCGCCACCACCAGCACGGTCACCTCCCGCGCCACCTCCGCGACGACGTCCCGCAGCGCCAGCTCGTTCACCGCGTCCAGCTGCGACGTCGCCTCGTCCAGGAGCAGCAGCCGGGGCTTGCGCAGCAGCGCCCGGGCGACGGCGACCCGCTGCCGCTCCCCGCCCGACAGCTTGGAGCCCCGGTGCCCCACGACCGTGTCCAGACCGTCCGGCAGCCGCTCCACCAGCGCGTCGAGCCGGGCCCGTACGAGCACCTCCCAAATCTCCTCCTCCGTCGCGCCGGGCGCCGCGAACACGAGGTTCTCGCGGAGCGTCCCCGCCAGCACCGGGGCGTCCTGCTCCACGTACCCGATGGCGCCCCGCAGCTCGGCGACCGGCCAGTCCCGTACGTCCCTGCCGTCCACCAGGACCCGGCCGCCGGTCGCCTCGTAGAACCGCTCGACCAGCCCGAACACCGTCGTCTTGCCCGCGCCCGACGGCCCGACGAACGCGGTCATGCCCGGCCCCGCCACCTCGAACGACACCCCGTGGTGGACGTACGGCAAATCCTCCCGGTACCGGAAGCCCACGTTCTCGAAGACGACCGACGCGGGCCCGCGCCCGGCCGCCACGGCGCCGCCCTGGTCCTCCGGGTCCTCGGCCTCCAGCCGCTCAGCCTCCTCGATACGGGCGATCGCCGCCGACCCCACCTGGTACTGCGTGACCGCCTCGACCAGCTCCGACACCGGCTCGATCAGATAGAACAGGTACAGCAGGAACGCGATCAGCTCCGCCACGGTGATCGCCCCGGACGCGACCCGCGCCCCGCCGATGCCCAGCACCGCCAGGAACGACACCTGCACCGCGAGCCCCACCGACGAACCGGCGACCGCCTGCCACTTGGCGGCCTTCACCCCGTGCCGCCACGCGTCCCGCGCCGCCGCCTCCACGACGGCCGTCTCCCGCGCCTCCGCGCCCGACGCCTTCACCGTGCGGAACGCCCCGAACGCCCTCTCCAGACGGCTGGATATCTCCCCGACCGCCTCCTGCGAACGCCGCGTCGCCTCCGCGATCCTCGGCATGGCCAGCGCGAACGCCCCGCCGATCAGCACGATCACGCCCAGCGTCACACCGAGCAGCACGGCGTCCATCAGCAGCATCATCACGAGCGTCGCCAGGAAACCCAGCGAACCCGTCACCGCCGAGACAACCGACCGGGTCGTCACGGCCCGCAGCAGCGTCGTGTCCGAGGTGATCCGCGACATCAGGTCGCCCGGCTGGGTCCGCTCCACCTCCGCGAGCCGCAGCCGCAGCAGCCGCCCGATCAGCGACCGGCGCGCGGCGAGCACCACCGACTCGGCGGTGCGCTCCAGGAGGTACGAGCCGGTCGCCTGGACCACCGCGCCCGCGACGACCAGCGCGGTCAGGCCCAGCAGGACGCCCGTGATCGACTCGGCCCTGCCGAGCCGCTCCACCAGCGTCTTCGCGGCGAGCGGCTGCGCGAGACCGGCCACGGTGCCGACCAGCGCCAGCAGCGTGCCCAGCGCGACGACCGCCCGGTGCGGCCGGAAGTGCCTGTACAGGGCCCGCCAGGTCTCGCGGGCGGGCAGTCGGGGCGTCGAGGCCCCCTTGTCTCCAGCGTCTTCACCACTACTCACACCGGCAAGGACGCGAAAACCCCGCCCCCGCCTGCCCGCCGGACGGGCGAGATCGAGTCGAGTCGGGAGGGGCACGGGGGCGGGAGGGATCACGCCGGGGCGGTTCGGGCCACCGCCGGCGGGGCGGTCACAACGCGGCACGGCGACGCGCACGAAACGGGTACGCGGCGGAGGCCGGGCCACGGATCAGGCGATACGCGACGGGGCCGGGGTGAGGCAGGAGGTACGCGACGGAGGCCCGGGCGGCGACGCAGCGGTACGCGGCGGGGCCGGGCGGCGACGCGGGAGGTACGCGACGGGGCCGGCCCACACGCACGAGACGGCCCGCACCCGCGCGGGCGTCCGGCACGCACGTACACGACCGCCAGGGCCACGCGCCCGGCGCGCGACGAACGCCTCCGCTCAGCCCCGTACGCCGCACAGGTGCAGCAGCGACGCCACCCTGCGGTACGGGTCGGTGCGGCCCGCGCGGTCCTCGGCGGCCAGCAGCCG
This sequence comes from Streptomyces thermolilacinus SPC6, assembly GCF_000478605.2. Lineage (GTDB taxonomy): Bacteria > Actinomycetota > Actinomycetes > Streptomycetales > Streptomycetaceae > Streptomyces > Streptomyces thermolilacinus. The sequence goes on from NZ_ASHX02000001.1 coordinate 4,862,218, forward strand.
GTCCAGCTCCTGCGCGGCGGGCAGGCCCTCGTCCTTGGGCACCGTGTCGGTGAAGACCCGCACGCCGTACCAGGCCTGGAGCGGCGCCGCGATCCCGGCGAGCGTGGCCGTCAGCGTGTCGAGCCGGTCGGCGCGCATCGGCACGCCCAGCTCGCTCGCGCACGTGTCCGCGTCGAACGCGGCGAGGGCACCGGCCCAGTCCCCGGTCAGCCCCGGCCGCATGGCCAGCGCGTCCGCGTTCCGTACGACCAGGGACAGCAGGCCGCCGGGCGCCAGCATCCGGGCGAGTCCGGCCAGCATGGCGTCGGGCTCGTCCACGTACATCAGCACGCCGTGGCACAGCACGACGTCGAAGCTCCCCGGCAGGAAGTGCACGCCGGTCTCCCGGCCGTCGCCCTCGATCAGCCGGAACCGCTCGCGGATGCCCGCCGGTTCCCCTGCCAGCGCCTCGCGGGCGACCTTCAGCATCTCCGGGTCGGACTCCAGCCCGGTCACCGTGTGCCCGGCCCGCGCCAGCCGCAGGGCCTGCGTGCCCTGGCCCATGCCGACGTCGAGTATCCGCAGCCGCTGGCCCACCGGGTAGCGGGCGCCTATCTGCTCGTCCAGCTGGCGCGCGATGAGCTCCTGGCGGACCGTGTCACGCAGTCCGCCGAGCCCGCCCAGCCATTCCGCCGCCGCGCCTCCGCAACCGGAGACCGCGGTGCTCAGGGCCGCTCTCCCCGTTTGACCTGCGGCTTCGGCAGCCGCAGTCGGCGCATCTGGAGCGAGCGCATCAGGGCGTACGCCACGGCGCCGCGCTTCGGCTCGTCCGGGAAGCGCTGCTTCAGCTGCTTCTTCAGACGGATCGACAGGCCGATCGAGTCCACGATGATCAGGACGATGACGCCCAGCCACAGCATCGTGGCGATCGCCTGCATGTTGCCGACCTGGATCACCGACAGGACGAGGATGACCACCGCCAGCGGCAGGAACATCTCGGCGACGAAGAACCGCGAGTCGACGAAGTCGCGCACGAAGCGGCGGACCGGCCCCCGGTCGCGGACGGGCAGGAAACGCTCGTCGCCCGTCGCCAGCGCCTCGCGCTGGCGGGCCAGGTCGGCACGGCGGGCCTCGCGCTGGCGGCGCATCGCCTCCTTGCGGTCGAGCGGTGGCGTCACCGCGCGGCGGCGCTGGGTCTGGGCCTCGCTCCGCTTCGGGGTCGGGCGGCCCTTCGGGGCCTGCGGGTCGCGGGGCTGCTTGGAGAGGTCCGCCGTCACCTTGCCGGTGGGGGCCTTCTCATCCTTCGAACGGCTACGGAACACAAAGCCCAAGGGTACGGGGTGCCGCGCATGGACCCCACCCCGGCGGGGAACGATCCGGCAACGGCCCGCGTCCCCACAGGCAGGCCCCGGCGGTCGCCCCGACGTCCTTCTACTCCCTGCGCTGGAGGAAGGCCCGTCGTCAGTCGTCCTTGGGGAGGAGCGCATCAGCGCTCGAACAGTGCGGTAATGGAAGCAGGGCCCGTACTGTGGGTTCTGTCGGAGTGCTGCAGCCGAGTCGGTTCAGAAGGGGGCGCGCGAAGCCCATGAGCGGTGTCATGAAGCGTATGGGGATGATCTTCCGCGCGAAGGCGAACAAGGCCCTGGACCGGGCCGAGGACCCGCGCGAGACCCTCGATTACTCGTACCAGAAGCAGCTGGAGCTGCTCCAGAAGGTCCGCCGCGGCGTGGCCGACGTGGCGACCTCCCGCAAACGCCTCGAACTCCAGCTGAACCAGCTCCAGAGCCAGTCCGCCAAGCTGGAGGACCAGGGCCGCAAGGCGCTGGCGCTCGGCCGCGAGGACCTCGCCCGCGAGGCGCTGTCCCGGCGGGCCGCGCTCCAGCAGCAGGTGACCGACCTGGAGACGCAGCACCAGACGCTCCAGGGCGAGGAGGAGAAGCTGACGCTCGCCGCGCAGCGCCTCCAGGCCAAGGTGGACGCCTTCCGTACGAAGAAGGAGACCATCAAGGCGACGTACACGGCCGCGCAGGCGCAGACCCGCATCGCCGAGTCGTTCTCCGGCATCTCGGAGGAGATGAGCGACGTGGGCGTGGCCATCCAGCGCGCCGAGGACAAGACGGCGCAGCTCCAGGCCCGCGCCGGTGCCATCGACGAGCTGCTCGCGTCCGGCGCCCTCGACGACCAGTCGGGCCTCGCCAAGGACGACATCCAGGCCGAGCTGGACCGCCTGTCGGGCGGTACGGACGTGGAGCTGGAGCTCCAGCGGATGAAGGCCGAGCTGGCGGGCGGTACGACCCCGCAGCAGGCCATCGAGGGCGGCGACGGCACGCAGCAGGGCCAGGCGCAGGGCCAGGGCCAGGCACGGCCCCGGTTCGACAAGAGCTGAGGCCCGGCCGGGGGCCGGCGTTCCACAGGAGCTCAGGAGCTCACGAGCTAAGGACGGCGCGTCATGATCGTACGGATCATGGGGGAGGGCCAGGTCAGGCTGGCCGACTGGCACTTCGCCGAGCTGAACCGGCTGGACGACGAGCTGCTCGCCGAGATGGAGACCGGTGACGAGGCCGGTTTCCGCCGGACCCTGCACGCCCTGCTGGGCCGCGTGCGGGAGCTGGGCGAGCGGCTCCCGGACGACTCCCTGGAGCCGTCGGAGCTGATCCTCCCGTCGCCGGACGCCTCCCTGGAGGACGTGCGCTCCCTCCTCTCCGACGACGGCCTGATCCCGCCGCTGTAGTCCTGGCCCTTGCGGGACTCCCCGTACTGGGCGGAGTCCTCGTACCGGTACAGGTGCGGCGGCCCCGCCCCGCGCCCGTACCGGCCCACTCCGCGCCCGACCGGCCGCGCCCGCACTCGTACCGGACCGCCCCCGCCCCTTTCCGGCGGGCGGCGGGCGGCGGGGCCGGTGCGGGGCCGGGGCTACCCTCTCGGGTGTGCCGGCACAAGGAAACGCCCTCACCCGCTGCCGCGACCGGCTGCGCGCGCACCCGCTCGCCTTCGACGCGCTCCTGGCCACGGCGGTCCTCGGGGCGATGGTCCTCGGCTCGTTCGCCGATCCGCACGGCGACGGCAGCGGCCCCACGTTCGGCACCCGCACCCCCGGCCCCGGCAGCGTCCTGCTCATGGTGGTGGGCGCCGCCGCCCTCGTGGCGCGGCGCCGCGCGCCCAAGCAGGTCCTCGCCTGCACCGGCGCCGTCACGGTCGCCGAGTTCGTCGCGGGGGACCCCGCCGCGCCCGTGGCGATGAGCGCGGTCGTCGCCCTGTACACGGTCGCCTCCCGCACCGACCGGCCCACCACGTGGCGGGTCGGCCTCGCGACGATGACGGTCCTGACGGCCGCCGCCATGTTCTTCGGCTCAGCCCCCTGGTACACCCAGGAGAACCTGGGCGTCTTCGCGTGGACGGGCATGGCCGCCGCCGCGGGCGACGCGGTCCGCAGCCGCCGCGCGTTCGTCGACGCCATACGGGAGCGTGCCGAGCGCGCCGAGCGCACCCGCGAGGAGGAGGCCCGCCGCCGCGTCGCCGAGGAGCGCCTGCGCATCGCCCGCGACCTGCACGACGTGGTCGCCCACCACATCGCCCTGGTCAACGTCCAGGCCGGGGTCGCCGCGCACGTCATGGACCGCCGCCCCGACCAGGCGAAGGAGGCCCTCGCGCACGTACGGGACGCCAGCCGCAGCGCGCTGGACGAGCTGCGCGCCACGGTCGGCCTGCTCCGCCAGTCCGGCGACCCGGAGGCGCCCACCGAGCCCGCGCCGGGCCTGGCCGTCCTGGACGACCTGCTGGACACGTTCCGCCACGCCGGTCTCCCCGTGCGCCTCGCCCGCACCGACCAGGACACGCACCTTCCGGCCGCCGTGGACCTCGCCGCGTACAGGATCGTCCAGGAGGCGCTCACCAACGTCCGCAAGCACGCGGGCACCGACGCGACCGCCGAGGTCAGCGTCCTGCGCGTCGGCCGGACCATCGAGGTGACCGTGCTGGACGACGGCGGCACCCCCGGCCCCGGACCCGGCCCCGCGGACAGCACCGCCGCGCCGCGCCCCGGACCCGCCGCCCCCGCCGACCGGGCACCCGGCGGGCACGGGCTGCTCGGCATGCGCGAGCGGGTCGCGGCGATCGGCGGGGCGCTCTCCACCGGTCCCCGGTACGGGGGCGGCTTCCGCGTGCAGGCGATACTTCCCCTCACCACACGCTCCGGAGAGGACCTGGTCCCATGACGACGAACGAGCCGATCAAGGTGCTGCTCGCCGACGACCAGGCCCTGCTGCGCAGCGCGTTCCGGGTGCTGGTCGAGTCGGAGCCGGACATGCGGGTCGTCGGCGAGGCGTCGGACGGCGCCGAGGCGGTCGCCCTGACCCGTACGACCTCGCCGGACGTGGTGCTGATGGACATCCGCATGCCCGGTACGGACGGCCTGGCGGCGACCCGCGAGATCTCCGCCGACCCGGCGCTCGCCCATGTCCACGTGGTGATGCTGACGACGTTCGAGGTGGACGAGTACGTCGTGCAGTCGCTGCGCGCCGGGGCGTGCGGCTTCCTCGGCAAGGGCGCCGAACCGGACGAGCTGCTGAGCGCCATCCGGGTCGCCGCCGCCGGGGACGCCCTGCTGTCGCCCGCCGCGACCAAGGGCCTGATCGCCACGTTCCTCGCCCAGAGCCCGCGGGTCGCGCCGGGCGCGGGGGGCGCCGACGGCGGGCCGCACCCGGCCGGTCCCGGCGGCCCCGGGCACGCCGAGCGGCTGGCCGGTCTGACGGGCCGTGAGCGCGAGGTGCTGGTCCATGTCGCCGCGGGGCTCTCCAACGACGAGATCGCCGGGCGCCTCCAGGTCAGCCCGCTCACCGTCAAGACGCATGTGAACCGGGCCATGGCGAAACTCGGGGCCCGCGACCGCGCTCAGCTGGTCGTCATCGCGTACGAGTCGGGGCTGGTACGCCCGAGGGTGGACTGAGCCGCCTCCCGGCGTACTCCGAACGCGGTAGCGGACCGCGTCAGGAATGGACCTGGGGGCGAGGGAACACCCCTCTCCGATGGCGGATGGTGTGGGGGACCGTACGACCCGCCCCGACCCGGCACCGGACCGGACCCGACCGAACACCGGAACGCCCACGAGAACCGGCACCGGACCCGGACCCGGACCCGATCCAGCACCGGACCCTAACCCGCATCGGCGCCGGACCCGGTCCGGTACCGCACCGGACCGGACCCGATCCGGCGCCGGGCCGCCGGCCGCCAAGCCGCACCCCGGAAGAGAGACTCACGACGCCATGTCCTGGCTGTCCAGATTCAGCCTCGCCCAGCGGGCCCTCATCGGCCTGATGTCGATCATCGCGATCGTCTTCGGCACCATCGCGATACCCCAGCTCAAGCAGCAGCTCCTGCCGTCCATCGAACTGCCCATGGTCTCGGTCCTCGCGCCGTACCAGGGCGCCTCGCCCGAAGTGGTCGAGAAGCAGGTCGTCGAACCCCTGGAGAGCTCCCTGGAGGCCGTGGACGGCATCAAGGGCGTCACCTCCACGGCCAGCGAGGGCAACGCCCTGATCATGGCCACCTTCGACTACGGCGACGAGTCCGCCAAGCAGCTCGTCGCCGACGTCCAGCAGGCGGTGAACCGCGCCCGCGCCATGCTGCCCGACGGGGTGGACCCGCAGGTCATCGCCGGTTCCACGGACGACATCCCGACCGTCGTCCTCGCCGCGTCGTCCACGGCCAAGGACCAGCAGGCCCTCGCCGACCTGCTGGAGCGGACCGTCGTCCCCGCGCTGGAGGACATCGACGGCGTCGGCCAGGTCTCCGTCAGCGGCGTCCAGGACGTCCAGGTCTCCGTCACGCCCGACGACCGGAAGCTCGCCGCGGCCGGGCTGACGACCGCGCGGCTCGCGGACGCGCTCCGCTCGGGCGGCGCGACCGTCCCCGCGGGCTCGTTCTCGGAGGCCGGTGAGAGCCGCACCGTGCAGGTCGGCGGCGGCTTCACCTCCCTGAAGCAGATCCAGGACCTGCGCGTCCCGGCGGCTGAGCCCGGCAAGGGCAAGGCGGTGCGCCTCGGCGACGTCGCCGCCGTGAGGCAGGAGGAGTCCGCCCGTACGTCCCTGACCCGGACGAACGGCAGGCCGAGCCTCGCCGTGATGGCCACCATGGACAAGGACGGCAGCGCCGTCGCCATCTCCGAGGCCGTCGAGGAAAAGCTGCCCGGCCTGCGCAAGGACCTCGGCGAGGGCGCCGAGCTGACCGTCGTCTCCGACCAGGGCCCCGCCGTCGCCAAGTCGATCTCCGGTCTCACCACGGAGGGCGCGCTCGGTCTGGTCTTCGCCGTCCTCGTCATCCTCGTGTTCCTGGCGTCGATCCGCTCGACCCTGGTCACGGCGGTGTCGATCCCGCTGTCCGTCGTCCTCGCGCTGCTCGTGCTGTGGAGCCGGGACCTGTCGCTGAACATGCTGACGCTGGGCGCGCTCACCATCGCCATCGGCCGCGTCGTGGACGACTCGATCGTCGTCCTGGAGAACATCAAGCGGCACCTCGGCTACGGCGAGGAGCGCCAGGCGGCCATCCTCACGGCCGTCCGGGAGGTCGCCGGGGCGGTGACGTCCTCGACGCTCACCACCGTCGCCGTGTTCCTCCCCATCGGCCTGGTCGGCGGCATGGTCGGCGAGCTGTTCGGCTCGTTCTCGCTGACCGTCACGGCGGCCCTGCTGGCGTCGCTGCTCGTGTCGCTGACGGTCGTGCCGGTCCTCTCGTACTGGTTCCTGCGCGCCCCCAAGGGCACGTCGGCCGACCCGGACGAGGCGCGCCGCGCCGCCGAGGAGAAGGAGGCCCGCAGCCGCCTCCAGCGGATGTACGTGCCGGTGCTGCGGTTCGCGACGCGCCGCCGCCTCACCAGCCTGGGCATCGCCGTCGTGGTGCTGCTCGGCACCTTCGGCATGGCGCCGCTGCTGAAGACGAACTTCTTCGACCAGGGCGAGCAGACCGTCCTGTCGGTGAAGCAGAAACTGCCGCCGGGCACCAGCCTGGACGCGATGGACGCGGCCGCGAAGAAGGTCGAGAAGGTCCTCGCGTCGGCCGAGGGCGTCGAGGACTACCAGGTGACGGTCGGCTCGTCCGGCTTCATGGCCGCGTTCGGCGGCGGTACGGGCGCCAACCAGGCGTCGTACCAGGTGAAGCTGGCGGAGTCGGCGTCGTCCGAGGAGGTCCGCGACCGGATCGACGAGGAGCTGGGCAAGCTCGACGACATCGGCGACACGACCATCGCCGCCGGTGACGGCTTCGGCAGCCAGGACCTGAGCGTCGTCGTCAAGGCGGCCGACGCGAAGACCCTCCGCGAGGCGTCGGAGGCCGTACGGGCGGAGGTGGCCGAGCTGAAGGACGTCACCGACGTGCGGAGCGACCTCGCCCAGTCGGTGCCGCGCGTGTCGGTGCGGGCCACCGCGAAGGCGGCGGAGGCCGGGTTCGGGGACGCGGCGCTCGGCATGGCCGTCGCCCAGGCCGTGCGCGGCACCCCGGCCGGCAAGGCGGTCCTGGACGACACCGAGCGGGACGTGGTCATCACCTCGGCCCGGCCCGCCCGCACCCTCGCGGAGCTGCGGGCGCTGCCGCTCGGCCCGGTGAAGCTGGGCGACATCGCGGACGTACGGCTGGTTCCCGGCCCGGTCTCGATGACCCGCATCGACGGCTCGCGGGCCGCGACGATCACGGCGAAGCCGACCGGCGACAACACGGGCGCGGTGAGCGCCGAGCTCCAGAAGAAGATCGACGCGCTGGACCTGCCGGACGGCGCTACCGCGTCCATCGGCGGTGTCTCGGAGGACCAGCAGGAGGCGTTCGCCAACCTGGGCCTGGCCATGCTCGCGGCCATCGCGATCGTGTTCATGCTGCTGGTGGCGACGTTCCGGAGCCTGGTCCAGCCGCTGATCCTGCTGGTCTCGGTGCCGTTCGCGGCGACGGGCGCGATCGGCCTGCTGGTCGTCACGGACACGGCGATGGGCGTCCCGGCGATGATCGGCCTGCTGATGCTGATCGGCATCGTCGTCACCAACGCGATCGTGCTGATCGACCTGATCAACCAGTACCGGGCACAGGGCCTCGGCGTGGTCGAGGCGGTCGTCGAGGGCGGCCGCCACCGGCTCCGCCCGATCCTGATGACCGCGCTGGCCACGATCTTCGCCCTGGTGCCGATGGCGCTGGGCATCACCGGCGAGGGCGGCTTCATCGCCCAGCCGCTGGCGGTCGTGGTGATCGGCGGCCTGATCACCTCCACGCTCCTCACCCTGCTCCTGGTCCCGACCCTCTACGCGATGGTCGAACTCCGCAAGGAACGCCGCGCGGCCAAGCGCACGGCCAAGCGCGGCACGGACACCACCAAGGAGGCCCCGCCCGCCGCCCGCGAGGCGGAGCCGGAAGAGACGGCGGCCTCCACCCGCTGACGCCCCCGCGGCGGGCCCCGCCACACGGTGGGCCCCGCCGCGGGCACGGTGACGCGCGGAACCGGGGCCCGCGCCCCCGCAAGGCAGTGGCGCCCGCGGACTGCCCGAAGGTCTCCCGTACGCGGGGCCCGGCGCGGGTCCGGGCGGCGCCCGCGCCAGTACGGAAGGCCCCGCGCACGCGGACGTACGACAGCCTCCGCGGACGCGGGAACGCACAAGAGGGGCGCCCCCACCAGGGGGCGCCCCTCAAGCACGCGCGCAGCCCGGTTACGGCAGCGCCAGCATCCGCTCGAGCGCCAGCTTGGCGAAGCGCTCGGTCTCCGGGTCCACCTGGATGCGGTTCACCAGGTTCCCCTCCGCCAGCGACTCCAGCGCCCACACCAGGTGCGGCAGGTCGATCCGGTTCATCGTGGAGCAGAAGCACACGGTCCGGTCGAGGAACATGATCTCCTTGCCCTCGTCGGCGAAACGATTCGCCAGCCGCCGCACCAGGTTCAGCTCCGTGCCGATGGCCCACTTCGACCCGGCGGGCGCCGCCTCCAGGGTCTTGATGATGTACTCCGTCGAGCCCACGTAGTCCGCCGCGGCGACGACCTCGTGCCGGCACTCGGGGTGCACCAGCACGTTGACGCCCGGGACGCGCTCGCGGACCTCGTTGACCGAGTCCAGCGAGAACCGGCCGTGCACCGAGCAGTGCCCGCGCCACAGGATCATCTTCGCGCCGCGCAGCTCCTCGGCGGTCAGCCCGCCGTTCGGCTTGTGCGGGTTGTAGACGACGCAGTCCTCCAGGGACATGCCCATGTCGCGGACGGCGGTGTTGCGGCCGAGGTGCTGGTCGGGCAGGAACAGGACCTTCTCGCCCTGCTCGAAGGCCCAGTCCAGGGCGCGGCGGGCGTTGGACGAGGTGCAGATCGTGCCGCCGTGCCTGCCCGTGAACGCCTTGATGTCCGCCGAGGAGTTCATGTACGAGACGGGGACGGTCACGTCCGCGATCCCGGCCTCGGTGAGGACGTCCCAGCACTCGGCGACCTGCTCGGCGGTGGCCATGTCGGCCATGGAGCAGCCTGCGGCCAGGTCGGGCAGGACGACCTTCTGGTCGTCGCCGGTCAGGATGTCCGCCGACTCGGCCATGAAGTGCACACCGCAGAAGACGATGTACTCCGCCTCGGGCCGGGCGGCCGCGTCCCGGGCGAGCTTGAAGGAGTCGCCCGTGACGTCCGCGAACTGGATGACCTCGTCGCGCTGGTAGTGGTGGCCGAGGACGAAGACCTTGTCCCCGAGCTTCTCCTTGGCAGCGCGGGCGCGCTCCACCAGGTCCGGGTCGGACGGCGAGGGGAGGTCGCCGGGGCACTCGACGCCCCGCTCGCTCTTGGGGTCGGCCTCGCGGCCGAGCAGCAGCAGGGCGAGCGGCGTCGGCTGGACATCCAGGGGCTGGGCGGTGGTCACGTCACGCACCCTTTCTACTGAGCCTTTTCGTCTAATTGACGCTATCTATCATAACTGGTTCACGTCACTTTGACGATGTCCATAGTGTCGATGTGACGAATTCGCGGTCGCCGCTCCGGTGCTGGCGCGCGCGGCGGTATGCGAGCATGAAAGGGAAGGACCGGGCGCGGCCCGGAATGAATCGGCGACCCCGCCGGTTGCAACCGTCGGCAAGCAGTCTCCGAACAACCCGGGAGAAAAGCAGATGTCCGTATCGGACGAGAAGACCACTGTCAGTGACGGCATCATCCTGACGGACGCCGCCGCGGCCAAGGTCAAGGCCCTGCTCGACCAGGAAGGCCGCGACGACCTGGCGCTCCGTGTCGCCGTTCAGCCGGGTGGCTGCTCCGGCCTGCGCTACCAGCTCTTCTTCGACGAGCGCTCGCTCGACGGCGACGTCGTCAAGGACTTCGACGGCGTCAAGGTCGTCACCGACCGGATGAGCGCCCCGTACCTGGGCGGCGCCTCCATCGACTTCGTCGACACGATCGAGAAGCAGGGCTTCACCATCGACAACCCGAACGCCACGGGTTCCTGCGCCTGCGGCGACTCCTTCAGCTGATCAGCTGACGGCGCCCACGACCAAGGCGGCGGCCCCCGGACCTCTCCCGGTCCAGGGCCGCCGCCTTCGTTCTCGTACGCCCCGGGCGAGGCCCCCGCCGCCCGGCCGTCGGGCACCGCCCTTCCGCACCGACGCGCCTGCCAGGCGGTGTCCGCCCGACGGCGACGCACCCGTCAGGTTCACCCGGCGACGCGCCCGCCAGATCCACCCGGTGATGTACCCGTCAGTCCCGCCCGACCGTGACGCACCCGCCAGGCGCCCACGTCAGCCCGCCCGGGGGCGACGCGCCCCCCGCCCCGCTCAAGTGCGGCGCCCTCACTTCACCGACGCGGAGCCCCGAGGAAGGGGCCGCCCGGTCGCCGCGTCCACCACGGCGCGGTCGCCGACCGGCTCGGCCAGGTCCACCGTCGCGGTCACCGGCAGCGCGATCGCCACGCACACCCGCTGCGGGCTGGCCGGCACCTCGAACAGCCGCAGCCGCACCTGCGAGTCGCTCTCGTGCACCCGCACCAGGTACTGGCCGCACGCCCCGCCGGTGAACGACACCCGCAGCCGCCGGTCCTGCGGCGCGTACGGCGCGACCGTCAGGTGGGACGCCTCCGCCTTCGGGTAGAGCCGCTCCAGCGGCACCGCCGGGTAGCCGAAGCGGTACGGCCGCCCGTCCCGCTCGCCCTCGAACAGCCAGGTCGGAACCAGCGTCGCCCCGGTCCGCCCCACCGACGGGGAAAGGCCGAACGCGACCGTACGGATGGTCACCTCGGGCTCACCGGGCGCCTTCGGCGTCTTCGTGTCCGGCGCGCACGGCCCGCTCGGGTCCACGCCGCTCCCGTCCGCGCCGCCGCCCTGTACGCCCGCGCCGCCCGTGCCGACGGCGTCCACGCCCGTCCCGGCGACGCCCGCCCGGCCGGTGCCCGTCGCGGCACCGCCCCCACCGTGCGGCACGGTCGTCGCGCAGCCGCCGACACCCTCCCTCGGCCAGGTGGCGCCCACCGTCCGGTTCAGCTCGCGCACCGCCTGCTCGGCACTGATCACCGGGTACGCCTCGCCCCGCACCGGGCTGCTCAGCCGCCCCTCCGCCAGGACCACGCCGCCGCCCGCGTCCACCGTGAACTCCGTGCCCCAGTCCCGGGTCGGCAGCCCGTCCACGCGCGGCTCGGCGGTAACGTTCCGCAGCGAATCGCGGGCCTCCGAGTACACGGCGGCGTCCGCCATGCCCAGCGCCTTGAGCAGCGGAGCCACGGCCCGCCGGGCCTCCTCGTCGCTCACCGGCTCGCCGGTCGGGCCGGTCCCGCACCGCTTGCCCTGGGCGCAGTCGTCGCCGACCGGGCCCCGCGCCTCGTACCGCCAGTCGCCCGACTCGTACACGTTCAGGGACGGGCCGGAGCCGTCCTTCTGCGGGCCGACCCGCCAGCCCACCGGGCCCTTCACCGGGGCCGCCTGAAGGCCCAGCGCCTTCGCGAGCCGCGCCGCGTCCGCCGCCGTCACCTTCCCTGGCGCCCGGTACGCGTACCCCCTCTCCGGCGCCTTCGGCAGGGGGCCCGCCACCCGGTACCGCTCACCGCCGCCCGGGTCCGGCTCGCCCGGCGCGATGCCCGGCCCCGTACCACCGGAAGCCGTACCCGGAGCCGTACCGCCGGGTGACGGGGACAGGGCGGGGCCGCCGCGCCCGTCCGCCGTGGCGCCCGTCGCCACCGCGTCCGACCCGCCGCCCGTCCGGTCCACCGCCAGGTACGTCCCGCCGCCCGCGGCCAGCACCGCCGCTGCCACCAGGGCGACGGCGAGCGGCGGCCGCCGCCGGCCGGGACTCACATCCGTACTGGTCTCCGTCTCGCTCACCGCAACGCTCCTTCGTCGGTCCACGTCATCAGTCGTATCCCCGCATGACGGGAGACACGGGTGTGACGGAGCGGACGGACGAGCGGTTCCCTGGGCCGTACGGGTGTCAGCCGCCGTACTCCGCGGTGGCCGCGATGAGCCGGACGGACGACGGCTCCACCACCACCCCGTGGATCAGCGACGGCGGTACGGGCGCGGGCTCCGCCACCGCAGGGACCGTCCAGTGCGGCGCCATCCGCGCGGAGTCCCCGCGCAGCTCCGCCAGGGTGAAGTCGGGTTCGGGACGCTCACACGCGATGTTGTTCGCCATATCGGCACCGTACGCAGGCCACGCCCGACCGAGAAGACCTACTATCGGGTAGTTTCCGCTCTTCGCGGGCGGCCCGTCACCCGGTAGCGTGAACTGTCCATGCTGTCTCCCCGCAGGAGCATCCCGCCGTGCGTATCGCAGTCACCGGCTCCATCGCCACCGACCACCTCATGACCTTCCCCGGCCGATTCGCCGACCAGCTCGTCGCGGATCAGCTGCACACGGTTTCCCTCTCCTTCCTCGTCGACAACCTCGACGTCCGCCGGGGAGGCGTCGGCGCGAACATCTGCTTCGGCATGGGCCAGCTGGGCACCCGCCCGATCCTCGTCGGCGCCGCCGGATCGGACTTCGACGAGTACCGCGCCTGGCTCGACCGGCACGGCGTGGACACCGAGTCCGTACGGATCTCCGAGGTCCTCCACACGGCCCGCTTCGTCTGCACCACCGACGCCGACCACAACCAGATCGGCTCCTTCTACACCGGCGCCATGAGCGAGGCCCGGCTCATCGAGCTGAAGGCCGTCGCCGACCGCGTCGGCGGCCTCGACCTGGTCCTCATCGGCGCCGACGACCCCGAGGCGATGCTCCGCCACACCGAGGAGTGCCGGACCCGCTCCATCCCCTTCGCCGCCGACTTCTCCCAGCAGATCGCCCGCATGGACGGCGACGAGATCCGCACCCTGCTCGACGGCGCGACCTACCTCTTCTCCAACGAGTACGAGAAGGGCCTCATCGAGTCCAAGACCGGCTGGACCGACGCGGAGATCCTCGGCCGCGTCGGCCACCGCGTCACCACCCTCGGCGCCCGCGGCGTGCGCATCGAGCGCGCGGGCGAGCCCGCCATCGAGGTCTCCTGCCCCGACGAGGAGGCCAAGGTGGACCCGACCGGCGTCGGCGACGCGTTCCGCGCGGGCTTCCTCTCCGGCCTCTCCTGGGGCGTCGGCCTGGAGCGCGCCGCCCAGGTCGGCTGCATGCTCGCCACGCTCGTCATCGAGACCCTCGGCACCCAGGAGTACACCCTGCGCCGCGCCCACTTCATGGAGCGCTTCACCAAGACGTACGGTGACGAGGCCGCCGCCGAGGTCCAGGCGCACCTCGCCTGAACGGCCTCCCGCCCGAACGGGCCCTGGCCTGAGCGGGCCCTCGCGTAAACGGGCCCTCGCCTCGACGGGCCCCGCCCGCGGCGGCACGCCTCACCCGAGCCGGCGGACCACATGGGCCGCGCCCCGGTCCGCCGGCTCCTCGCCCACGTACTCCTGGCCCCGCATCTGGCACCACGCCGGGATGTCGAGCCGCGCCGCCGCGTCGTCCGCGAGCACCCGCACGGTCCCGCCGACCGGCACGTCGCCGATCACCTTCGCCAGCTCGATCACCGGCACCGGGCACCGCTTCCCCAGCGCGTCCACGACCAGCTCCCCGCCCGCGTCCGACACGTCCTCGGCCGGACCGGCCACCGGGGCGCCGAGCCGCTCCCGCACCCCGGCCACGACCCCCGGCAGCACCTCCAGGAACCGGTCGACATCCGCCTCCGCCACCCCCAGGGGGAGCGAGATCCGGACATTCCCCTCCGACAGCACGCCCATCGCCCGCAGGACATGGCTGGGCGTCAGCGTCGAACTCGTACACGAGGAACCGGACGAAACGGAGAAACCGGACCGGTCCAGCTCGTGCAGCAGCGCCTCCCCGTCCACGTACAGGCACGAGAACGTCACCAGGTGCGGCAGCCGCCGCTCCGGGTCGCCCACCACCTCCACCTCGGGCACCGACGCCGCCACCCGCGCCCTGATCCGCTCCACCAGGCCCCGCAGCCGCCCCGCCTCCGCGGCGGCCTCCTCCCGCACGGCCCGCAGCGACGCCGCCGCCGCCACGACCGCCGGGAGGTTCGGGAACCCGGCCGACCGGCCGGACTCCCGCTCGTCCGAGGGCCCCTGCGCCGCGAACCGCACCCCCTTGCGCACCGCCAGCAGCCCGACCCCCGCCGGGCCGCCCCACTTGTGGGCGCTCGCCGCCAGCAGCGACCAGCCGCCCTCCACCGGTCCCCACGCCAGCGACTGCGCCGCGTCCACCAGCAGCGGCACCCCCGCCGCCCGGCACGCCTCGGCCACCTCCGCCACCGGCTGCACGGTGCCGACCTCGTGGTTGGCCGACTGCAGACACGCCAGCGCCGTGTCCTCGCGCAGCGCCCCCGCGTACGCCTCCGGGACCACCGCGCCCGTCCGCTCCACCGGCACCCGCGTCACCGATCCGTTGGCCGCCTCGTGCGCCTCGGCCGCGTGCAGCACCGACGAGTGCTCCACCTCCGACACGACCAGATGCCGCCCCGCCCGCCGGCGCCCCGCCAGCGCCCCGGCCACCCCCGAGTGAACCGCGTGCGTCCCCGAAGGAGTGAACGTCAGCTCGTCCGGGCGGCACCCCACCGCCTCCGCCGCCGCCTCCCGCGCGGCGTCCAGCAGCATCCGGGCGCGCCTGCCCTCCCGGTACAGGCGCGCGGGATCGGCCCACCCCTCGTCCAGGGACGCCTGGAGCGCCTGGCGTGCGACGGGGTGCAGGGGAGCGGAGGAAGCGACGTCGAAGTAGGCCACACGGCAACGCTAACTCCGTACCCCCGAACGGGCTGCGAACGGGCCCGCGACCTGCGTTCCCGACCCGAAAGAGGGGTCCGGCGGCGCGTTGGGCACCCTCCCCGCGCGACGCCAAATAGCGTCCAGTAGGGTTTGGTCCGCATAAACATCCAAACCCCTGCCCGCGTCAGGGCGGCGACCGACCAGCGAGACGGCCGCAGCCGAACCCGCGGGCGAGACTCTCGGGAAGGCGCTACGTGAGTCCCAACGGCTCCGACCGCTCGTCGCGGCGCCCGATGCGGCGGAAGCTGCCGCAGGTGCTGACTGCGGGCCTGATCCTGGCTACCGCCACCGGTTGCTCGTACAACTGGGAAGACTTCCCTCGCCTCGGTATGCCCACCCCGGTGACGGAAGAGGCCCCGCGGATCCTCTCCCTCTGGCAGGGCTCGTGGGCGGCTGCGCTCGCCACGGGCGTGCTCGTGTGGGGCCTGATCCTGTGGAGCGTCATCTTCCACCGGCGAAGCCGCACCAAGGTCGAGGTTCCTCCGCAGACCCGGTACAACATGCCCATCGAGGCGCTGTACACGGTCACCCCGCTCATCATCGTCTCGGTGCTCTTCTACTTCACCGCGCGTGACGAGTCGAAGCTCCTCGCTCTCTCCGAGAAGCCGGCCCACACGATCAACGTGGTCGGCTACCAGTGGAGCTGGGGCTTCAACTACATCGAGAACGTGGACGGCGACGCCGCCACGGGCGCCAAGCCCTCCCCGGAGCTTGCCGCCATTCCGGACAAGTGGCAGAAGCAGTTCCCCGCCGGTGCCGAGGGCGTCCACGACGCCGGCATCCCGGGGACGCGGAACCCCCAGACCGGCAACCCGGGCCCGACGCTGTGGCTGCCCAAGGGCGAGAAGGTCCGGTTCGTCCTGACCTCCCGTGACGTCATCCACTCCTTCTGGGTGGTCCCCTTCCTGATGAAGCAGGACGTCATCCCGGGTCACACCAACGCCTTCGAGGTGACCCCCACCAAGGAGGGGACCTTCCTCGGCAAGTGCGCCGAACTGTGCGGCGTCGACCACTCCCGGATGCTCTTCAACGTCAAGGTCGTCTCCCCTGAGCGCTACCAGCAGCACCTCAAGGAGCTGGCCGAGAAGGGGCAGACCGGCTACATCCCGTCGGGCATTCAGCAGACGGACCCGGCCAGGAATGCGGAGAAGAACCAACTGTGAGCATCCTCAACGAACCTCAGGGTGCCGCCACGGCAGCTGACGGCTCGAAGGAGCCGTACGAGAACGAGCTGCCCGTCCGGCGCAAGCAGCCCGGCAACGTCGCCGTGAAGTGGCTGACGACCACCGATCACAAGACGATCGGCACGCTCTACCTGGTCACCTCGTTCGTCTTCTTCTGTGTCGGCGGCCTCCTGGCGCTCTTCATGCGCGCCGAGCTCGCCCGTCCCGGCACGCAGATCATGTCGAACGAGCAGTTCAACCAGGCGTTCACCATGCACGGCACGATCATGCTGCTGATGTTCGCGACGCCGCTGTTCGCCGGATTCGCGAACTGGATCATGCCGCTCCAGATCGGCGCGCCCGACGTGGCGTTCCCGCGGCTGAACATGTTCGCCTACTGGCTCTACCTGTTCGGCTCGATCATCGCCGTCGCCGGCTTCCTCACCCCGCAGGGTGCCGCCGACTTCGGCTGGTTCGCCTACACCCCGCTGTCGGACGCCGTCCGTTCCCCGGGTGTCGGCGCCGACATGTGGATCATGGGCCTGGCCTTCTCCGGCTTCGGCACCATCCTCGGCTCGGTCAACTTCATCACCACGATCATCTGCATGCGCGCGCCCGGCATGACGATGTTCCGCATGCCGATCTTCACCTGGAACGTGCTGCTGACCGGCGTCCTGGTCCTGCTCGCCTTCCCGGTGCTGGCCGCCGCGCTCTTCGCGCTGGAGGCCGACCGCAAGTTCGGCTCGCACATCTTCGACCCGGCCAACGGCGGTGCCCTGCTCTGGCAGCACCTCTTCTGGTTCTTCGGCCACCCCGAGGTGTACATCATCGCGCTGCCGTTCTTCGGCATCGTCTCGGAGATCGTCCCGGTCTTCAGCCGCAAGCCGATGTTCGGTTACATCGGCCTGGTGGCCGCGACCATCGCGATCGCCGGTCTGTCCGTGACCGTGTGGGCCCACCACATGTACGTCACCGGCGGTGTGCTGCTGCCGTTCTTCTCCTTCATGACCTTCCTGATCGCGGTCCCGACCGGTGTGAAGTTCTTCAACTGGATCGGCACCATGTGGAAGGGCTCGCTGTCCTTCGAGACGCCGATGCTCTGGACGATCGGCTTCCTGGTCACCTTCACCTTCGGTGGTCTCACCGGTGTGATCCTGGCCTCGCCGCCGATGGACTTCCACGTCTCCGACTCGTACTTCGTCGTCGCGCACTTCCACTACGTCGTCTTCGGCACCGTGGTGTTCGCGATGTTCGCCGGATTCCACTTCTGGTGGCCGAAGTTCACCGGCAAGATGCTGGACGAGCGCCTCGGCAAGATCACCTTCTGGACCCTGTTCATCGGCTTCCACGGCACGTTCCTCGTCCAGCACTGGCTGGGTGCCGAGGGCATGCCGCGCCGCTACGCGGACTACCTCGCCGCGGACGGCTTCACCGCCCTGAACACGGTCTCCACGATCAGCTCGTTCCTGCTGGGCCTGTCGATCCTGCCGTTCTTCTACAACGTCTGGAAGACCGCCAAGTACGGCAAGCAGATCGAGGTCGACGACCCGTGGGGTTACGGCCGGTCGCTGGAGTGGGCCACGTCCTGCCCGCCGCCGCGCCACAACTTCCTCACGCTGCCGCGCATTCGCTCCGAATCCCCGGCGTTCGACCTGCACCACCCTGAGATCTCCGCGATCGACCAGCTCGAGAACCAGGGCCGCAAGGACACCGCGCTGGTCGGCGGCAAGGAGGCCGGCAAGTGAAGATCCAGGGCAAGATGTTCATCTGGCTGAGCTTCTTCATCCTGGCCATGGCCGTCCTGTACGGCCTGTGGTCGAAGGAGCCGGTCGGCACCACCGCGCTGTTCATGGCCTTCGGCCTGGCGATCATGGTCGGCTACTACCTGGCCTTCACGGCCAAGCGCGTGGACGCCATGGCCCAGGACGACAAGGAGGCCGACGTCGCGGACGAGGCCGGTGAGCTCGGCTTCTTCTCGCCGCACAGCTGGCAGCCGCTCTCCCTGGCCATCGGTGGCGCGTTCGCCTTCCTCGGCGTCGCCCTCGACTGGTGGCTGATGTTCTTCTCCCTGCCGCTCATCCTGATCGGTGTCTTCGGCTGGGTCTTCGAGTACTACCGCGGTGAGAACCAGAACCAGTAACCACCCGCAGCGGTGAAGGGACCCGGCGGCTTCCGGAAGGAGCCGCCGGGTCCCTCTTTTGCAGCCATCCGGCGTGCCGCGTTCGACAGCCGTTCCTACGGTGTGGTTATGAGCCACACGCCGAGCGTCCGCATCGCCCTCAGCTGCTCTCTGCTGGTCGTCGCCGCAGGTGCCGGACTGGCCGGCTGCTCGAACGGGCCGGACGGCCATCCGCTCGCCGCGCGGCCCTACGACGCCGCCCGGCAGGTCGCCCTCACCGGCCTCCCCGAGAACCGCGAGGCGCCCCTCGACAAGCCCCTCGCCATCACCGCCAAGGACGACGACGCCCGCATCACGGACGTCACCGCCGTCGACGAGGCCGGCCGCCACCTGGCCGGTGAGCTGTCCGCCGACGGCCGCCGCTGGCGCTCCACGGCACCGCTGGCCGCCGGAGCCCGCTACACCGTCAAGGTGGCCACGGAGAACCGCGACGGCGCCCCCGGCGCCCGTACGCTGACCTTCCAGACCGCCCGGGCGGAGAAGCGCCTCACGGTGGATTTCGGCCCGGAGGCGGGCAAGTACGGCGTCGGGCAGCCCCTCACGGCGACCCTCAGCGCCCCCGTCACCACCAAGGAGGGCCGCGCCGCCGTCGAACGGGCCCTGAAGGTCCGCTCCACGCCGCGCGTCACGGGCGCCTGGCACTGGGTGGACGACAAGGAGCTCCACTACCGGCCCAAGGAGTACTGGCCCGCGGGCGCCTCCGTCACCCTCACCAGCGCCCTCGCGGGCGTCCACGTCGAGCGCGGCGTCTACGGCACGGCCACCCCGCCGCTCAGCCTCGACATCGGCGACCGCGTGGAGGCCGTCGCCGACGCCTCCACCCACCAGATGGTCGTCAAGCGCAACGGCGAAGTGATCAACACCATTCCGGTGACCACCGGCAAGCCCGGCTTCGCCACCCGCAACGGCGTCAAGGTGGTGCTGGAGAAGCAGCCTTTCGTACGGATGCGCAGCACCACCGTCGGCATCGCGGAGGGCAGCAGCGAGTCGTACGACCTGCCGGTCCACTACGCGACCCGCGTCACCTGGAGCGGCGAGTACGTCCACGCGGCGCCCTGGTCGGTCGGCTCGCAGGGGTACGCCAACGTCAGCCACGGCTGCGTGGGGATGTCCACCTCCAACGCCGCCTGGTTCTTCGAGACGTTCCGGCGCGGTGACATCGTCCAGGTCGTCAACAGCCAGGGCGAGGAGATGACCCCGTTCGGCAACGGCTTCGGCGACTGGAACCTGCCCTGGGACCGGTGGCGTCAGGGCAGCGCCGTCCACGGCGACACCCGTGAGGGCGTCACCCCCGCCCGGCTGAGCCCCCGTCCGCTCTGAGGGCCGCCCGGCCCGGCCCGCACCAGGAGGGCCGGGCCGGGGGACCGGGTCGGGCCGGTCAGGCGGGTCGGGCCGGGGTCAGGCCTCCACGGACAGGCGGCTGCGCAGCAGGGCCGCCAGGGAGTCCGCCAGCTCCGCCGGGTCCACGGGCAGCGTCACCGCCGCGTCGGCCCGGCTCCACGTCGCCAGCCACGCGTCCTGCGCCCGCCCGATCAGCATCAGCACCGGCGGGCAGTCGAACACCTCGTCCTTGATCTGGCGGCACACGCCCATGCCGCCCGCCGGAACGGCCTCGCCGTCCAGCACGCAGACGTCGATCCCGCCGTCGGCCAGCCGCTCCAGGACCGCGGGCAGCGTCGCGCACTCGATGTACTCGACCGGGGGAACGTCGGCCGCGGGGCGCCGCCCTGCCGCCAGCCGCACCTGCGTTCGGGTGTTCGCGTTGTCGCTGTAGACCAGTACGGTGGCGCTGGACTGCATGGTTCCTCCGAGTTCGTGACGGGCAGTGCTCGGTAACCGATGCGGCGGATGCTACTCCGTCGCACAGCCGGTCAACACCGGTCCGACACCGCTTCGGGCGCTCCTTCGATGGGCCGTTCGAGGCCCGCCGGGGGGCCGGCCGAGGGCGGGGACACTCCGAACGGCACCCCCCGGAGTGAGGGCGGGATAAGCGACCGACATAATGTCGGTCGTGGCGACAGCAACGACAGTAGATACCGGGCACGCGCACCCGTCGGTCAATCGGCCGAACCTCACCAGCGTCGGAACCATCATCTGGCTGAGTTCCGAGCTGATGTTCTTCGCGGCCCTCTTCGCGATGTACTTCACCCTGCGTTCGGTAACGGGTGCCGAATACTGGTCCGAGCAGGCGGGCCATCTGAACTTCCCGTTCTCGGCGACCAACACCACGATCCTGGTGCTCTCCTCCCTCACCTGCCAGCTCGGCGTCTTCGCCGCCGAGCGCGGCGACGTGAAGAAGCTGCGCGCCTGGTTCATCGTGACGTTCATCATGGGCGCGATCTTCATCGGCGGCCAGGTCCTCGAGTACACCGAGCTGGTCAAGGAGGCGGGCATGTCCCTCTCCTCCGGCCCGTACGGCTCCGTGTTCTACCTGACCACGGGCTTCCACGGCCTTCACGTGACGGGTGGCCTCATCGCGTTCCTGCTGGTTCTCGGCCGGACGTACGCCGCGAGGCGGTTCACTCACGAGCAGGCAACCGCCGCCATCGTCGTGTCCTACTACTGGCACTTCGTCGATGTCGTCTGGATCGGCCTCTTCGCCACGATCTACATGATCAAGTAATCGGGCAAGACCCGAAGTTCCAGCAAGCATCGACGCAGAAGATCCTGACACCGGGGTAATCCGTGAAAAAGCTCTCCGCACGACGACGCCATCCGCTGGCGGCGGTCGTCGTCCTACTTCTCGCGCTGGCGGCCACTGGGGGGCTGTACGCCGCGTTCGCACCCGCGAGCACGGCACAGGCCGATGAGACCGCCCAGTCCCTCGCCATCGAGGAGGGCAAGAAGCTCTACACCGTCGGCTGCGCCAGCTGCCACGGCACCGGCGGTCAGGGCACCTCCGACGGTCCGTCCCTGGTCGGCGTCGGCTCGGCCGCCGTCGACTTCCAGGTCGGCACCGGCCGTATGCCCGCGCAGCAGCCGGGCGCCCAGGTCCCGCGGAAGAAGAACATCTACACGCAGGCCCAGATCGACCAGCTCGCGGCGTACATCGCGTCGCTCGGCGCCGGTCCGATCACCCCCACCGAGAAGCAGTACAGCGTGGAAGGCGCGGACATCGCCAACGGCGGCGTCCTGTTCCGCAACAACTGCGCCCAGTGCCACAACTTCACCGGTAAGGGTGGCGCACTCACCGAGGGCAAGTACGCGCCGAGCCTTGACGGCGTCAGCGAGAAGCACATCTACGAGGCCATGCAGACCGGCCCGCAGAACATGCCCTCCTTCCCCGACACGACGATGCCGGAGAAGGAGAAGAAGGACATCATCGCGTACATCAAGGCCGTGAACGGTGACGAGACCCCGTCGCCCGGCGGCTTCGCGCTCGGCGGCCTGGGCCCGGTCAGTGAGGGCCTGTTCGGCTGGATCTTCGGGCTGGGTTCGCTGATCGCTGTTGCCATCTGGGTCGCGGCCCACACCGCTAAGGCCAAGAAGTCATGAGTAGCCAAGAGATTTCCGAAGAGAGCCTGCCGAGCGAGCAGGACACCGCGCACGGCAAGGCGCTAGCCGAGAACCCGTTCGCCGACCCGGGGCTCCCGCCCCACAAGCCCCGCGTCCAGGACATCGACGAGCGGGCCGCCAAGCGCTCCGAGCGCACGGTCGCCCTGCTGTTCACGACGTCGATGCTGGCCACGGTGGCCTTCATCGCCTCGTTCGTGATCTTCCCGGTCGAGAAGATCGTGTACGTGTGGCCGCTGGGCCATGTGAGCGCGACGAACCTCTCGCTCGGCCTGACGCTGGGCATCGCCCTCTTCTGCATCGGCGCCGGCGCGGTCCACTGGGCCCGCACGCTGATGTCGGACGAGGAGATCGCCGACGACCGTCACCCGATCGAGGCTCCCGCCGAGGTCCGGGCCAAGGTCATGGCCGACTTCGCCCAGGGCGCCGAGGAGTCCGCGATCGGCCGGCGCAAGCTGATCCGCAACACGATGTTCGGCGCGCTGGCCATGGTGCCGCTCTCCGGTCTCGTGCTGCTGCGCGAGCTGGGTCCGCTGCCCGAGAAGAAGCTCTTCCACACGTCGTGGGAGAAGGGCAAGCAGCTCATCAACATGAACACGATGGAGCCGCTGCGTCCCGAGGACGTCGCGGTGGGCTCGCTCACCTTCGCCATGCCGGAGGGCCTGAGCGAGGAGGACCACGACTTCAACACGAAGATCGCCAAGGATGCCCTGATGATCGTCCGGATCCAGCCGGAGGACATCAAGGACAAGCGCGAGCTCGAGTGGTCCCACGACGGCATCGTCGCGTTCTCGAAGATCTGCACCCACGTGGGCTGCCCGATCTCCCTGTACGAGCAGCAGACCCACCACGTCCTCTGCCCGTGCCACCAGTCCACCTTCGACCTGTCCGACGGCGCCCGCGTCATCTTCGGCCCTGCCGGTCACGCCCTTCCGCAGCTGCGGATCGGCGTCAATGACAAGGGCAACCTCGAGGCGCTCGGCGACTTCGAGGAGCCGGTCGGTCCTGCATTCTGGGAGCGCGGATGAGCACCGCAAACGACACGAAGCGGAAGGCGCCCGCCGGTGAGCGGGTGGCCGACTGGGCGGACGGCCGGCTCGGGATCTACTCCCTGGCCAAGGCCAACATGCGGAAGATCTTCCCGGACCACTGGTCCTTCATGCTGGGTGAGATCTGCCTCTACAGCTTCATCATCATCATCCTCACGGGTGTGTACCTGACGCTGTTCTTCCACCCGAGCATGAACGAGATCGTGTACCACGGCTCGTACGTGCCGATGCAGGGCGTCCGGATGACCGAGGCGTACGCCTCGACGCTGGACATCAGCTTCGACGTCCGCGGTGGTCTGCTGATCCGTCAGATCCACCACTGGGCCGCGCTGATCTTCCTCGCGGGCATGTTCGTGCACATGATGCGCGTCTTCTTCACCGGCGCGTTCCGCAAGCCGCGTGAGATCAACTGGCTGTTCGGCTTCCTGCTGTTCGTCCTGGGCATGTTCACCGGTTTCACCGGCTACTCGCTCCCGGACGACCTGCTCTCCGGCACCGGTGTGCGCTTCACGCAGGGTGCGATCCTGTCCGTGCCGATCGTGGGCACGTACCTGTCGATGTTCATCTTCGGCGGCGAGTTCCCCGGCCACGACATGGTCGCCCGGTTCTACTCGATCCACATCCTGCTGCTGCCGGGCATCATGCTCGGCCTCGTGGTGGCGCACCTGATCCTGGTCTTCTACCACAAGCACACGCAGTTCGCGGGTCCCGGCCGCACCAACAAGAACGTGGTCGGCATGCCGCTGCTGCCGGTGTACATGGCCAAGGCCGGCGGCTTCTTCTTCCTGGTGTTCGGTGTCATCGCGATCATCGCCGCGCTGTTCACCATCAACCCGGTGTGGGCCCTCGGCCCGTACCGCCCGGACATGGTGTCCACCGGCGCCCAGCCCGACTGGTACATGGGCTTCGCCGAGGGTCTCATCCGTGCCATGCCCGGCTGGGAGATCAACGTCTGGGGTCACACGTTCGTCCTGGGCGTGTTCCTCCCGCTGGTCCTGTTCGGCGTGATGCTGGCCGCGATCGCGGTCTACCCGTTCATCGAGTCGTGGATCACCGGCGACAAGCGCGAGCACCACATCCTGGACCGCCCGCGCAACGCCCCGACGCGTACCGCGCTGGGTGTCGCCTGGATCACCGGCTACATGATCATGCTGATCGGCGGTGGCAACGACATCGTCGCCACCTACTTCCACCTGTCGATCAACGCCGTCACCTGGTTCGTCCGGATCTTCTTCTTCCTCGGACCGGTCATCGCGTTCATCGTCACCAAGCGGATCTGCCTGGGCCTCCAGCGCCGCGACCGCGACAAGGTGCTGCACGGCCGTGAGACCGGCATCATCAAGCGGCTGCCGCACGGTGAGTTCGTCGAGGTCCACGAGCCGCTCAGCCAGGCGCAGCTCCACGCGCTCACCGCGCACGAGCAGTACGCCCCGGCCGAGATCGGCCCGACGGTGGACGAGAACGGCGTCGAGCGCAAGCCGACCGCCGGGCAGAAGCTCCGCGCCAAGCTCAGCAAGGGCTACTTCGGCGAGGGGAACCAGATCCCCAAGGCCACGGCGGAGGAGTACAAGGAGATCAGCGCGGGCCACGGCCACCACTGATCCCCGTTCCCCCGGGGCCGCGGCCCCGGGGGACCCCAGTCGATCGCCACGGCGAGAGCCCCGTCCAGTCAACGGACGGGGCTCTTTGCCGTCCCGGGGGCTCGCTAGGCTGGACCCGTCATCCTCATCACGGACCCAGGAGCGACCATGAGCGCTGTGCCACCCGCTGGAGGCTCTACCGCGGCGGGCCGCTCCTGGCCCGTCGTCCTCGACACCCTGCTCTCCGGACGGGATCTCGACGCGGACGCGACCGCGTGGGCGATGGAGCGCATCCTGAGCGGCGAGGCCACCGACGCGCAGATCGCCGGGTTCGCGGTGGCCCTGCGCGGCAAGGGCGAGACCGTGGAGGAGATCACCGGTCTCGTCCGCACCATGTACGCCCACGCCCGGACCATCGACGTGCCGGGCCCGTCCGTGGACATCGTCGGCACGGGCGGCGACGGCGCGAAGACCGTCAACATCTCCACCATGTCGGCGGTCGTCGTCGCCGGTACGGGCGCGAAGGTCGTCAAGCACGGCAACCGCGCCGCCTCCTCCGCGTCGGGCGCCTCCGACGTGCTGGAGAAGCTCGGCGTCAATCTGGAGCTGTCCCCACAGCGGGTCGCCGAGGTGGCGGAGGAGGCGGGCATCACCTTCTGCTTCGCCGTCAAGTTCCACCCGGCGCTCCGCCATGTCGCCGCCGCCCGCAAGGAGCTGGGCATCCGGACGACGTTCAACTTCCTGGGCCCGCTGACCAATCCGGCCCGGGTGCGCGCCCAGGCGACGGGCGTCGCCGACGCGCGGATGGCGCCGATCCTGGCCGGGGTGCTGGCCGGGCGCGGCTCGTCGGCGCTGGTGTTCCGCGGTGACGACGGGCTGGACGAGCTGACCACGACGGCCGGTTCCCGGGTGTGGGTCGTACGGGACGGGGCGGTGCGCGAGGAGACGTTCCACCCGCGTGACGTGGGCCTCGACGTGGTGCCGGTGGAGGCCCTGCGGGGCGCCGACGCCTCGTACAACGCGGATGTGGCGCGCCGGCTGCTGGCCGGGGAGACCGGGCCGGTACGGGACGCGGTGCTGCTCAACTCGGCGGCGGCGCTGGTCGCCCTGGACCCGGTGGACGCGCCGCTGGCCGAGCAGCTGCGGGCCGGTATGGCGAAGGCCGCCGAGTCCATCGACTCGGGCGCGGCCCGCGACGCCCTGGAGCGCTGGGTGCGGGTCAGCAACAGCTGAGCACCGAGGGCCCGTGGCGCCGCCCCCCCCGCGAAGGGGTGCGCGTCGCGGGCCCGTCCGCCATCCGGACCCCCGTCTTGCGGGGAGGCCGGGGGTGTGTGGCAGGATGCTCGGCAAGGTCATGAGTGACAGCGACCACGGCCCCGGCCCGCTGTCCGGCAACCCTCCGTCCGTGGCGGGGTGCCCCGGGTGAAGACCAGGCCGCGGGCAGCGAGGTCCGCGGCAAGCGCGGACCCCTGCACACCCTGGGGTCCTGGTCCCGAGGGAGCAGTCTCGTGAGCAAGCGAATGCGCTAGGGCTTCTCGGCCCCTTCTTCCCCCCTCCTCCGCACGGCTCTGTCGTCGTCGCCGTGCGTCGAGGCAACTCCCGTGTGCGGTACGGCCGTCGAGCCGTCCCCACGGGTCACCCATTCGCCTTGTCCTTCGCCGGGAGAGTCCGCCATGTCCGCGTACCCGCACGCCGCCGCCACCGCCGCCACCACCTCCGTCCCCGTCGCCCTTTCCGACTCCGACTCCGGGTCCTGTCCCGCCTCCGCTTCCCTCTCCGGCGCCGTGTCCGTCGCCGAGGGGCCGGGGCTGCCGCTGCCCGTGCTCGGGCGGGACGTGACCGTTCCGCTCGTCACCGGCGGGGAGGTCACGTACGCCGCGCTCGACTACGCGGCCAGCGCCCCGGCGCTCCAGCGGGTGTGGGACGACGTCGCCGCGTACGCGCCGTACTACGGCAGCGTGCACCGGGGCGCCGGGTACTTGTCGCAGCTGTCCACGGACCTGTTCGAGAACAGCCGCCGCACGGTCGGGGAGTTCCTCGGCTGCCGCCCCGGCGACGAGGTCGTGTTCACCCGCTCGACGACCGACTCGCTGAACCTGCTGGCCCACGCGCTGCCCGAGGGGTGCGAGGTGTTCGTCTTCGAGACCGAGCACCACGCGTCGCTGCTGCCGTGGCGGGACGCCCGCGTGACGTACCTGGACGCGCCCCGCACCCCCGGGCGGGCCGTGGAGACGCTGGAGCGGGCCCTCGCCGACCGGGAGCCCTACGGCCCGGCGCTGGTGTGCGTGACCGGCGCGTCCAACGTGACCGGTGAGCTGTGGCCCGTACGGGAGCTGGCGGCGGCCGCCCACGCGCACGGGGCGCGGATCGTGCTGGACGCCGCGCAGCTGGCACCGCACCACCCGGTGGACGTGGCGGACCTGGACGTGGACTGGGTGGCGTTCTCGGGGCACAAGCTGTACGCGCCGTTCGGGGCCGGGGTGCTGGCCGGGCGGGCGGACTGGCTGCGGGACGCCGAGCCGTACCTGGCGGGCGGCGGCGCGTCCCGGACGGTGGCCCGGCGGGCGGACGGCGGGGTGGACGTCGCCTGGCACACGACGGCGGCCCGGCACGAGGCCGGTTCGCCCAACGTGATCGGCGCCTACGCCGTCGCGTCGGCCTGCGAGGCGCTCAGGGAGGCCGGGTTCGACGCGCTGGTGGCCCGCGAGCGGGAGCTGATCGCCCGGGTGCGCCAGGGGCTCGCGGAGGTGCCGGAGGTGCGGGTGCTGTCGCTGTTCGGCGACGACGCGCCGCGCGTCGGGGTGCTGTCGTTCGTCGTGGAGGGCTGGAACAGCTCGCACTTCGCGGCGGCGCTCTCCGCCGAGTACGGCATCGGGGTCCGCGACGGTCTGTTCTGCGCCCATCCGCTGGTCCGGACGCTGCTCGGCGGGTCCGGGCGGGAGCCGGGGGAGTGCGGGGCGCCGGAGGGCGGGCCGGGGGAGAGGTCGCTGAACGCCATCCGGGTCAGCTTCGGCGCGGGGACCCCGGACGAGCACATCGACCGCTTCGTGCGGGCCGTGCGGGAGCTCGTCAGGGACGGCGCCCGGTGGAGCTACCGCACCGAGGGCGGTCGCTGCGTGCCCGACCGGGGCTGAGACGGGGCCGTACCGTGGCCGGTTCCGCCTCACCCGTTCGGGTGAATTGGGGTGGCGGGGCCGGTACACGCGCCGGGGCAGGGCCCGGTCAGGCGCCGAGCCGGGTGGCGGTCAGGGGCCGAGACCGGCCGGGTCGGGCGCCGGGCCCGGTCAGGCGCCGAGCCGGGTCGTGGTCAGGGTGCCGAGCCCGGTCGCCGTCAGGTGTCGAGGCCGGTCGCCGTCAGGTGTCGAGGCCGATCGCGAAGGCCGCTTCGAGGTCGTGCTGCGAGTACGTGCGGAACGCGACGTGCGTGTCCGTGGCGACGACGCCGGGGATCTTGCTGATGCGGCCGGGAATGATGTCCGCCAGGTTCTCGTGCTTCGGCACGCGGACCATGGCCACCAGGTCGTAGGTCCCGGTCACGGAGAAGACCTCGCTGACGCTGTCGAGCGCCGCGACGGCCTCCGCGATCTCCGGAATGCGGTCCACGCTGGTCTTGATGAGCACGATCGCGGTGATCACGGCTGTCCCTCTCCCTCGGTGGCCGCTGCTGGGGCCTTCACTCTAATGCCCCGGTAGCGCGCCCACGCGTACAGGAACCCCAGCGCGAAGCCGATGAGGTGCGCCAGATAGGCGACACCGGGCCCGCTGCCCGCCCCGCGCGCCGCCAGCCACTGGAGGACGAACCAGAAGACCAGGACGATCCAGGCGGGAAAGCGCAGCGGCAGGAAGAAGAGGAAAGGGAACAGGCTGGTCACCCGCGCCCTCGGGAACAGGTACAGGAAGGCGCCGAGCACCGCCGAGATCGCGCCCGACGCCCCCACCAGCGTCTGCTCGCTGTCCGCGTGCGCCAGCGCGTACCCGGCCAGCGCGAGGGAGCCGCTCACCACGTAGAACACCCCGAAGCGGACGTGTCCCATCCGCTCCTCGGCCATCGCGCCGAAGACGAAGAGGAACAGCATGTTCCCCAGCAGGTGCAGCCAGTTGCCGTGCACGAACAGGGCGCTGAACGGGGTGAGCAGCGCCGCCGGGGACCCGCCCAGGAGGTCCGCCGGGATCACCCCCCAGCGCTGGAAGTACGCCACCTGCGCGGCGACCAGGGCGTCCCCGGTGCCGTACGACCTCGCCAGGCCCGACGCGGGGCCGAGGACGAAGACCAGCGCGCACACCCCGATGACGCCGTACGTCACCGAGGGCCCGGTGACGGCACGCCGCGACGCTCCACGCCAATCGATCATGCGCAGATCATGACGTAAAGGGCACGAGCGGGACAGAGCGCCTCGCCGGGACCGGATGCGGCCCCGCCCGGGCTCCCCCTCCGTCCGTCACCGCGCAACCCGGGAGGCCGTAGGGTTACGGGCGTGCCCGGGCCGCCCCGGGGCACCCGCAGTCCGACGGCGCACCGCGGGTCGAGAAAGTGGAACGATCCGGACCATGACAAGGACGGCACCATGACGACGGTTCCCCAGCCGACCGCCGACACCCGCTGGCGCTGCACGCTCTGCGGCAACCTGACGCGCTTCGACGTGACGCGCTCGTCGAAGGTCGTCGAGTACGTCCATCTGGACCTGGCCGGTGAGCCCACGGTGGAGGAGCGCGAGGTGGTCAGTGAGACCATCGAGTCGGTCCGCTGCCGCTGGTGCAACGCGGTGGACCGGATCGAGCTGGTGGACAGGCCGGGCGCCGGCTCCTGAGCGCGCGCCCGTGACGGGCGGCGCGGCAGAGTGAGAACGACGGGTAGTGGGGTGACGGATCGTGGCGCAGCCGGCAAGCGGCGATGAGTCGGCCGGTGCGGCAGACGACGCCGACGAGGCGCTCGACCGCCCGCTGCCCGAGGCCGTACGGCGCAAGGTCGTCGCGCTGGTCGCCGAGGCGTTCGGCGGCCTGACGGTCCCCGAGCTGCCGGCCCAGCTGCGGCAGTACGCCCGGTTCACCCCCTCCCGGCGCGCCCGGTTCGCGGGCAACGCGATGGCCGCCGCGCTGGAGACCGACGCGCTGTTCCGGCAGCGCATCGGCGACCGGCTGCGCACCGGCCAGCCCGAGCTGACCGCCGCCGTCGAGTCGGGGGCGCTGCGCCCCACCGGCTGGGTCAAGCTGGTCGCCGCCGCGGGCGAGGAGGTGCAGCGCGCGGACGCCGAACGCGCCGACGAGGCGGGGCGGCGCGAACTGGAGCGGCTGCGCGAGGAGCTGGCGGAGGCCCGCGCCCACACCCGTACGGAGACGGAGCGGCTGCGCGCCGAGCTGGAGGCGGCCCGCAAGGAGGCCGAATCGCTCCAGCGCAAGCTCCGCAGCGCGCAGAGCGACGTCAAGCGCGGCGAGGCCGCCCTGCGCCGCACCCAGGCAGAGATCGACGGCATCAAGGCGGACGCCGCCGCCCGTGTGTCGGCCGCCGAGAGCGAGACCCGCCGCCTCAAGACCCGGCTCGGCGAGACCGAGGCCGCCCTGGAGGCCAGCCGCCGCGCCGCCCGCGAGGGGCGTTCGGTGGAGGACGTACGGCTCCGGCTGCTGCTGGACACGGTCCTGGAGGCCGCCCAGGGGCTGCGCAGGGAACTGGCCCTGCCGCCCGTCTCCGTACGGCCCGCCGACTCGGTGGACGCGGTGGAGCCGGGGCGGATGTCGACGAAGGACGTCGCGGCGCGCGCGCTGTCCGAGACCGCCCCGGCCCTCCTCGACCAGCTCCTCGCGCTGCCGCAGGCCCATCTGGTCGTGGACGGCTACAACGTCACCAAGACCGGCTATCCGACGATGCCGCTGGAGAAGCAGCGGCTGCGGCTGCTCGGCGGGCTCTCCGCGCTCGCCGCCCGCACCGGCGCGGAGGTCACCTGCGTCTTCGACGGCGCGGAGCTGGCCGCCCCGGTGCTCCTCGCCCCGCCGCGCGGGGTGCGGGTGCTGTTCTCCAAGCCGGGCGTCACGGCCGACGAGCTGATCCGGCAGCTGGTGCGGGCCGAACCCGCGGGGCGGCCGGTCGTCGTCGTGTCCAGCGACCGCGAGGTGGCCGACGGCGTCGCCAGGTCCGGTGCCCGGCCGGTCGCGTCCGTGATGCTGCTGAAGCGGCTTTCGCGGCTCTCGTAACTCCTGGGCGTGATGCCCGATTTGAGGGCACGTCTGTCGAACGTACGGTCAACCTCCCGTGACACACGGTGGGACCGGAGTAAAGAATGCGCCCGGTGGGCGAGATTTTTCGCATGAGGATTTGAACTGATCACAATGTGGTCACTAGGGTCTGGGCTCGAACCTTCGCGCGGTTGGTCGTCCACCCGGGGCGACAGCGAAGGAACCGCCTGAACCGTGCAGTTCGGACGTGGATCACGGGGATTGTCCGGACGTCAGCACGCCCGGGGCAGTTGACCGCGACCCGGCAGGCGGCTCGAAGAGGAAGAAGGAGCTCGCCTCCGTGGCGTCCCACCGTCGACCCAAGCAGCCGAGCCGCGCCCGTGTGACCGTGCTCACCGCGACCGCCGCCGCGGCCGTCGCCCTGACCTCCCAGACCGCTTCGGCGACGCCGCAGCCCACCAAGGACCAGGTCAAGGAGAAGGTCGACAAGCTCCACCACGAGGCCGAGGAGGCCACGGAGCAGTTCAACCTCGCCGACGAACGCCGCGAGAAGCTCCAGCAGGAGGTCACCGCCCTCCAGGACCAGGTCGCCCGCGGCCAGGAGGAGCTCAACACCCTCCGCGACAGCATCGGGGCGGTCGCCAGCGCCCAGTACCGCAACGGCGGCATGGACCCCTCGCTCCAGCTGTTCCTCTCCTCCAACCCGGACGACTACCTCGACAAGGCGTCCGCCGTCGACCAGCTGTCCGCCAAGCAGGCCGAGACGCTGCGCACCATCCAGGCCAAGCAGCGCACCCTCGCCCAGCAGCGCGCCGAGGCCACCGCGAAGCTCGCCGACCTGGAGGACGTCCGCAAGTCGCTCGGCGAGAAGAAGAAGAAGTTCCAGACCAAGCTCGCCGAGGCCCAGAAGCTCCTCAACACGCTCACCGCCGAGGAGCGGCGGAAGATGCAGGAGGAGGAGCAGCGCGCCAGCCGCGACGCGAGCGAGCGCGTCGAGCTCGGCAACGAGGTTCCCGCGTCGCAGCGCGGCGCCGCCGCCCTCAACGCCGCCGCCACGCAGATCGGCAAGCCGTACGTCTCCGGCGCCGAGGGCCCCAACTCGTACGACTGCTCCGGCCTCACCCAGTGGGCCTACCGCCAGGCCGGCGTCAGCATCTCCCGCACCACGTTCACCCAGCAGAACGACGGTGTGAAGATCGGCCGCAGCCAGCTCAAGCCGGGCGACCTCGTCTTCTTCAACAACCTCGCCCACGTCGGGCTCTACGCGGGCAACAACACCGTCCTGCACGCCCCGAAGCCGGGCGCCTACGTGCGCTACGAGTCGATGAACTACCTGGGCTCGTTCCAGTTCGGCGTCCGCATCTGAGGCGCCCCGCCCGCCTCGCGCGCGGCGAAGCCCGTGCCCCGGGCATCTGATATGCGCGGCGCGCCGGGGCCGTCCCCGAACCGCCACGCACACGCGCCCGATCGGGGGAACTCCCGCCCCCCGCGCTGACACTCCGCCCCGCCGGTGACCTGTGGTTCCCGGCGGGGCGTCCCTTTGTGCCCATCCCGAGGTCTTTGGCCGAGCCGTGACCACCCGGCTACTGTCTGCCGCGCAACAGCCGCTCGACACAGCTGAAGGGAGCGCGGTCCGTGGCGTCCCACCGTCGTCCCCCCACCCCGGGCCTCCACCGGAGCGCCGCCAGAGCCACCCTCCTGTCCGCCGCGGCGGCCACGGCGGCCGCCGCCCTCGGCACCACCCCGGTGAAGGCCGAACCTGCCGGTCCCGCCGACACCGTCCGCGCCCGCGTGGACCGGCTGTACGCCGAGGCGGAGAAGGCCACGGAGGAGTACAACGCCGCCGACGAGCGCACCGGTGAGCTGCGCCGCGCCGTCGAGGCGGCCCGCGACAGCGTGGCGCGCGGCCAGGAGCGCGTCAACCGCATGCGCGGCGCGCTCGGTTCGGCCGCGGGTGCCCAGTACCGGTCGGGCGGGATCGACCCGGCGCTCGCGCTGATGCTGTCCGAGAAGCCCGACGCGTACCTCGACAAGGCCGCGGTACTGGACCGGCTCGGCGAACGGCAGGCCGCCACGCTCGGCGAACTCCGCCTCGTCCAGCGCCGGTTGGCCCAGGAGCGCGCCGAGGCCACCCGCGCCCTGGCCGAACTGGAGCGCAGCCGCGACGCCGTGGCCCGGCACAAGCGGACCGTGGAGCGGAAGCTCGCCGCCGCGCGGGCCCTGCTGAACTCCCTCACGTCCCAGGAGCGCGCCGCCCTGGACCGGGCGTCCCGCTCCGGGCGCGACGACACGCTGCTGCCGCCCTCCGCCGACGGGGCCGCGTCGCCGCGTGCCGCCGCCGCGGTGCGGGCCGCCAGGTCGGCGCTCGGCAAGCCGTACGTGTGGGGCGCGAACGGGCCGGACGCGTTCGACTGCTCGGGCCTCACGCAGTGGGCGTACGCCCAGGCCGGGGTCGCCCTGCCGCGCACCTCCCAGGCGCAGCGGAACGCGGGACGGCACGTCGCCCTGGCCCAGGCGCGGCCGGGCGACCTGGTGACGTACCGCTCCGACGCGAGCCACGTCGCGATGTACGTCGGCGGCGGCCAGGTCATCCACGCCCCCTACCCGGGCGCCCCGGTCCGCTACGACCCGGTCGGCATGATGCCCGTCTCGGCGGTCACCCGCGTCTGACCGCCGCGCCCGGCCCCGCGTGCCGCGCCTACCATCGGTGCGTGAGGTTTCCGGGGCGGTGGGCCGCCGTACTCGGCGTGCTGGGCGCCCTGGCCTCCGGGTGCGCCCCGCCGCAGTCGCGGCCCGCGAGCGAGACGACGGGCGCGGCGCCGAGCGCGGCGGTGGACGACGCCGTCCGGAAGGCCGTGGCCGCGCGCGGCGACCTGCTGCCGGGCCTCCTCGGGGGCGTACCGCTCCGCTCCGCCGCGTACCGGGTCCTCGACGTGCGCCACGACGGCCCGCGCCGCGCGAGCGCCGACGCAGAGCTGACGTACACGCTCGACGGGTACGATTCCGCGCCCGCCACCGCGCGGCGGCGCCTCGACCTCGCCTGGCACGACGGGCGCTGGCGCGTCACCGCCGACCGCCCCGCCCCGGGGCAGCCCGCGCAGCTGTGGGACCAGGGCCCGGTCCGGACGGTGCGCGGCGCCCGCAGCCTCGTCCTGGGCGTCGGCCACCCGCCGGAGCGCCTGCGCGAGGTCGCCGCGCACGCCGACCTGGCCGTCCCCGCCGTGGCCGCGGCCTGGCCCGACGGCACCTGGAAGGGCACCGTCGTCGTCCTCGTACCGGCCGGGCTCGACGCGATGGGCGCCCTCCTCGGGGCCGGGCCCGGCGCGTACCGGGGCGTCGCCGCCGTCACGACCGGCGGCGGGGCGGCCGACCGCGTGGTGGTCAACCCCGAGGCGTACCAGGACCTCGGGGACTTCGGGCGGACCTTCGTGCTCACCCACGAGACCGCCCATGTCGCCACCCGCGCCGCCACGACCGCCGCCACCCCCCTGTGGCTGTCGGAGGGCCTCGCCGACAGGATCGCGTACGCCGGCACGGGCCGAGCGGCGGCCGACGCGGCGCCCGAGCTGGGCCGGGCGGTGCGCGCCGGGAACGTACCGCGGGCGCTCCCCGCCGATGGGGACTTCACGTTCGGCGGCGACCCCGCCACCGTGGCCCGCGCCTACGAGGGCGCCTGGCTGGCCTGCGAGCTGATCGCCGACCGGTGGGGCGAGGAGAAGCTGGCCGCGTTCTACCGGGCGGCCGGGAGGTCCGGGGCGGCCCGCGCACTCCGGGACGTGCTGGGGACCACCCCGGAGGAGTTCACCCGCGCCTGGCGGGACCGGCTGCGCCAGGAGTTCGGCAGCGCGGGCCCGGGCGGCCGGGACGCCGAGTGAGGGCGCCGGCGGTCGGGCGCGGACCCGGGCGGCCGGGACGCCCAGTTCAGGACTTGAGCAGTTCCCCGTCGCGGTGACCGCCCTGCGCGGGTACCCGCGCGCCCGGACCGGCGGCGCCGTCCCGCGCGCCGTCCGCCTCGCGCAGCCGCGGCTCGGTGACCGTCCGCCGCCACAGCTCCCGCGCCGCGATCAGCGACGCCGCGACGAGCAGCCCGTTCCGAACGAACAGCAGCGTCAGGCCGAGACCGTCGCTGGCCACCACGTGCGAGAACCAGATCGGGAACTCCAGCAGCGTTATCCCGGTCGCCACCAGCACGAGCACCGCCGCCCGCCGCATCGGGCTGCGCCGCCACACGAGGCACACCGCCGCGAGGCCGACGAGCCACAGCATGTACTGCGGGCTGATCACCCGGCTCGTCGTCGTGAACAGCAGCACCGCCACGAACGCCGCGTCGGCGAGCGTCGTCGGGCCGAACTCCCGCGCCCTCACCCGCCACAGCACCAGCCAGGCGAACGCCAGCAGCGTCAGCGCCATCGCCGCCCTGCTGACCAGCGGCACATACGGGCCGAGGAACTCCACCGACCCGTAGTTCAGCCGCACCTCCCCGTCCCAGGCGCCGAAGAACCGCGCCACGTGGAACACGAGCGACCCCAGCGACTCCACCTCGGTGCCCCGGTCCCGCTGGAACGTCAGGAACGCCAGCGCGCCCGGCGCCGCCAGCACACACGCCCCCAGCACCGCCGCGCCGGACACCACCGCGGCCGTCCACGAGCGGCGCGTCACCCGGCCCCGGGCCGTCCCCACCAGCAGCAGCGCGGGCCACACCTTCAGCAGCGCGCCGACCCCGGCGAGCACGCCCATCGTCCGCGGGTTGCGCACCCCGGCGAGCAGCGCCGCGACGGCGACGGCGGTGACCATGATGTCGTAGCGGGAGTACGCCGTCGGGCCCAGCAGCGGGATGC
Organism: Streptomyces thermolilacinus SPC6; assembly: GCF_000478605.2. Lineage (GTDB taxonomy): Bacteria > Actinomycetota > Actinomycetes > Streptomycetales > Streptomycetaceae > Streptomyces > Streptomyces thermolilacinus. The sequence goes on from NZ_ASHX02000001.1 coordinate 4,897,915, forward strand.
CCGCCAGCCACACCCACGCGCCCGCGTGGCTCTTGCCGGGCCGCCCGCCCGCGTACGTCAGCAGCCCGAACACGACCACGTCGCAGACCAGCGCCAGGACGAAGAAGGCGTGCGCGTACTCCAGGAACGGCAGCAGGCCGGGGGAGAGGATCGCGAACGCCGCGGCGGGCGGGTACTGCCACGTCACGTCGTCCAGCGGATACGTGCCGCCGCGCAGCACCTCGTACCAGTTGAAGTAGATCACCGACACGTCGGTCGTGACGTCCGGGCCGGGCACGAAGACGACCCTGAAGGTGTAGAGCAGCAGGACGGCCCTGCTGAGCAGCCACAGGGCGGCCAGGGGGAGTCGCGGTCCGCTCGGGAGCTTCATCGGTACCTCGTCCGGTTTCGTGGTGATCTGCGGTTGGGGGCGGTACGGTGCGCGAGCGGTGCGGCCGGGCCGTTCGGTACTGTCGGCCACGATGCACAAGACGCTGATCGTAACGAACGACTTCCCACCCCGCCCCGGTGGCATCCAGGCGTTCCTGCACAACATGGCGCTGCGCCTGGACCCCGACAAGGTGGTCGTCTACGCCTCCACGTGGAAGCGCGGACGGGAGGGCGCGGAGGCGACCGCCCGGTTCGACGCGGAGCAGCCGTTCCCGGTGGTGCGCGACCGTACGACGATGCTGCTGCCCACGCCCCGGGTGACCGCCCGGGCGACCGCGCTGCTGCGGGAGCACGGCTGCACGTCGGTGTGGTTCGGCGCCGCCGCGCCGCTCGGGCTCATGGCGCCCGCGCTGCGCCGCGCCGGGGCCCGCCGCCTGGTGGCCACGACCCACGGGCACGAGGCGGGCTGGGCGCAGCTGCCGGCCGCGCGGCGGCTGCTGCGGCGCATCGGCGACGGCACGGACACGATCACGTACCTCGGCGAGTACACCCGCTCCCGGATCGCCACCGCGCTCAGCCCCGAGGCGGCAGCGCGGATGACGCAGCTGCCGCCGGGCGTGGACGAGAAGACCTTCCACCCCGGCTCCGGCGGCGACGAGGTGCGCGCCCGGCTGGGCCTGACCGGACGGCCCGTCGTCGTGTGCGTCTCGCGCCTCGTGCCCCGCAAGGGCCAGGACACGCTGATCCGGGCCATGCCCGCCGTCCTCGCCGCCGTGCCGGACGCGGTCCTGCTGATCGTCGGCGGCGGGCCGTACGCGAAGGACCTGCGCGCCCTCGCCCACGAGACGGGGGTGGCCGGCTCCGTACGGTTCACGGGCCCCGTGCCGTGGGAGGAGCTGCCCGCGCACTACGGGGCCGGTGACGTGTTCGCCATGCCGTGCCGCACCCGGCGCGGGGGCCTCGACGTGGAAGGCCTCGGCATCGTGTACCTGGAGGCGTCCGCGACGGGCCTCCCGGTCGTCGCGGGCGACTCGGGCGGCGCCCCCGACGCGGTCCTGGACGGCGAGACCGGCTGGGTCGTACGGGGCGGTTCGCCCGAGGAGGCCGCCGACCGGATCGTCCCCCTGCTCCAGGACCCGGAGCTGCGCCGCCGCATGGGTGAGCGGGGCCGCCGGTGGGTCGAGGAGAAGTGGCGCTGGGACCTGCTGGCGGAACGCCTCAAGGCGCTGCTGTAGCCGTCCGGCCGGGGCCCGTTCCTCCCGGCCCGTGAGCCCGTTCCGGTCGGCGGGCAACCCTCGCGGCTCCCGGACGGTCATGCGGGTACGTGATCGTCGACGGAGGGTGGGGGCTGGATGTCCGGAGCAGTGGTGGGCGCGCTGGCCGCGGTCCTGGTGGCGGCGTCGCCCGTGCCCGCGGCGTCGCCCGTCCCGGTGGCGTCGCCGGGCGGGGAGGAGCTGCCCGAGTGCGTGCCGTGGGCGGACCTGGTGGACCACCCGGACCGCACGGACGAGCCCGACAGCCCCTTCGGCTTCGCCTTCGACGGCGCTCCCGAGGAGATCACGGCCGGCAGCGGCCCGCACGCCTTCCGCGTGTGGATCACCGAATTCGCGGGGGTCCAGCCCACCCGGTGGGACCTGGACGTGCTGGACGTGCGCAACCGCGCCCGCCACGTCGAGGAGGCGCGGATCGAGTACGCGGACGCGCGCGGCGCGTGGCGCCCCGTGACCTGGAAGAGCCCTCAGGACTCGCCCGGCTTCCCGGTGCCCCCGCGCAGGAACCCGTACGACGTGGCATTGCGCGTGACCGTGCCGGAGGGGGCGCGCGTCCAGAAGGCGGCCCTGGTCCTCTCCGCCGCCAAGGAGGAGCTGCCCGTCGAGTGGATGCCGCACTGCCTGCTGATCGCCCGCTCCAGCGACCCCGCCACGGCTCCCGCGTCCCGCACCGCGTCCCCGCGCCCGGCGGCCTCCGGGACCGGACGCGACGGGCGGAGCATCGGGCCGCTGGAGACCGCCGTGCTCGCCGTGGCCGCCGCCACCGGCACCGCTCTCGCCGCGCTCGCCCTCCGCGCCCGCGCGCGCCGGGTACGCCCCGGCGCCCGCCAGGAGCGGTCCTGACGGGCGCCGGAAAGCCTTCGGGCGGTGGGCCTCAGCCCTGGTAGATCGCCTCGATCTCGTCGGCGAAGTCCTTCGCCACCACGTTCCGCTTCAGCTTCAGCGACGGCGTGATGTGACCGGCCTCCTCGGTGAACTGCGAGGTCAGCACCCGGAACTTGCGCACAGACTCGGCCTTCGACACCGCGGCGTTGCCGTCGTCCACGGCCCGCTGGACCTCCGCCAGCAGCTCCGGGTCCTCCCGCAGCTGCGCCGCCGTCGAACCGGCCGGCTTGCCGTGCTCGGCCGCCCAGCGCGCCAGGAACTCCTCGTCCAGCGTGATCAGCGCGCCCACGAACGGCCGCCCGTCACCGACGACCATGCACTCCGCGACCAGGGCGTGCCCCCGGATGCGGTCCTCGATCACGGCCGGGGCGACGTTCTTGCCGCCCGCGGTGACCAGGATCTCCTTCTTGCGGCCCGTGATGGCCAGGTAGCCGTCCTCGTCGAGGGTGCCGATGTCACCCGTGTGGAACCAGCCGTCCGCCAGCGCGTCCGCCGTCGCCGCCTCGTTGTTCCAGTAGCCCGTGAAGATGTGCTCGCCGTGCAGCAGCACCTCGCCGTCGTCGGCGATCCGCACCTTGGAGCCCGGCAGCGGCTGGCCGACCGTGCCGATCTTCTGCCGGTCCCACGGGTTGAACGCGGTCGCCGCGCACGACTCCGTCAGGCCGTACCCCTCCAGCACCGTGAAGCCGATGCCGCTGTAGAAGTGGCCGAGCCGCTCGCCCAGCGGCGCACCGCCCGAGATCGCGAACTCGCAGCGGCCGCCCAGCACCGCGCGGAGCTTGGAGTACACCAGCACGTCGAACAGCTTGTGCTTCAGCCGCAGGCCCAGCGAGGGGCCGCCCGGCGTGGACTTGGCCCGGCTGTACGCGATGGCGGTCTGCGCGGCCCGGTCGAAGATCTTGCCCTTGCCGTCCGCCTGGGCCTTCGCCCGCGCCGAGTTGTAGACCTTCTCGAAGACGCGCGGCACGCCCAGGATCAGCGTCGGCCGGAACGACGCCAGGTCGTCCGTCAGGTTCTTGATGTCCGGCACGCAGCCGAGCCGGATCGGCGCCAGCACCGACGCCACCTCGACCATGCGGCCGAAGACGTGCGCGGCGGGCAGGAACAGCAGCACCGACGAGCGGCCCGTCCGGAACAGCGGCTTGAGCCGCTCCACGACGTTGCCGCACTCGGCGAAGAAGTTGCGGTGGGTGAGCACGCAGCCCTTGGGGCGGCCCGTCGTGCCTGACGTGTACACGATGGTCGCCACGTCGTCCGCCTTGGCGCTCGCGCCGCGATCCTCCAGCGTCGCGTCGGACACCTCACGGCCGGCCTCGGTCAGCTCCTCGACGGCCCCGCCGTCGATCCGCCACACGTGCGTCAGCGCGGGCAGGGCGTCCCGTACGGACTCCACCGCCTCCGCGTGCGCCCCGCTCTCCACGATCGCCGCGACCGCGCCCGAGTCGCCGAGTATCCACTGGATCTGCTCGGGCGAACTGGTCTCGTACACCGGCACGGTCACCGCGCCCGCGCTCCAGATCGCGAAGTCCAGCTGCACCCACTCGTAGCGCGTACGGGAGATCAGCGCGACCCGGTCGCCCGGCCGCACCCCCCGCGCGATCAGGCCCTTCGCCGCGGCACGCACCTCGGCGAGGAAGTCCTTCGCGGTGACGTCCTGCCAGCCGCCCGCCACCTTGCGGGCCATGACGGCCACGTCTGGGTGCTGCGCGGCGTTGCGGCGGACGAGATCCGTCATGTTGCCGTCCGCGGGGACCTCGTACAGGGCCGGAAGGCTGAACTCGCGCAAGACTGCTGCTCCTCATCGGGCGCCGACGCCACGGCTCTGTGTGATGCGTCGGTTCGCGGTCCAAACGGACACGTACTCAGTGGGGTGAGCACGACTGGACTGCCCGGACGTTACCCACCGGTACCAGGTTCCCGATAGGGGGTCCTGGCCAGATGTTCCATGCGTCACACATCATTGGCACTGCTTCGCGCACAGTAGTCCACTCTCGTCGCGACGTGGAAGTAACCGCAGGTAGGGCCACCCGGCGGGCCCGTAAGGTGGGGTCTCATGCGCATTCATGTGGTCAGTGACGTGCACGGCAACGCCCGGGACCTCGCCAAGGCCGGCGACGGCGCCGACGCGCTGGTCTGCCTCGGTGACCTGGTGCTGTTCCTCGACTACGCCGACCACGCGCGCGGCATCTTCCCCGACCTGTTCGGCGCGGACAACGCCCGCCGCATCGTCGCCCTGCGCACCGCCCGCCGCTTCGACGAGGCCCGCGCCTTCGCCCGCGGTCTGTGGGCCGAGCTGGCGGAGCGCGGCGTGGACAAGGCCACCGCCGTCGAGTCGGCCGTCCGCGCCCAGTACGCCGAACTGTTCGCCGCGTTGCCGACGCCGACGTACGCCACGTACGGCAATGTGGACATCCCGTCGCTGTGGCCCGTGTACGCCCGGCCCGGCACCACCGTCCTGGACGGCGAGCGCGTCGAGATCGGCGGCCGCGTGTTCGGCTTCGTCGGCGGCGGCCTGCCCTCCCCGATGCGCACCCCGTACGAGGTCCCCGAGGAGGAGTACGCGGCGAAGGTCGAGGCGCTCGGCGAGGTGGACGTGCTGTGCTCGCACATCCCGCCGGACGTGCCGGAGCTGACGTACGACACGGTCGCCCGCCGCTTCGAGCGCGGCTCGGGCGCCCTGCTGGCCGCGATCCGCCGGGTACGGCCCCGGTACGCGCTGTTCGGGCACGTCCACCAGCCGCTGGCGCGGCGCATGCGCGTGGGCGCGACCGAGTGCGTCAACGTGGGCCACTTCGCCTCCTCGGGGCGGCCGTGGGCCCTGGAGTGGTGACCTGCGGGCACGCGATAGCCTTCCTCCACGTACCGAGCCCTCTGGAGGAGCCACAGCGATGGCGGAACACACCAGCTCGAGCATCACGATCGAGGCGGCGCCCGCCGAGGTCATGGGAGTGATCGCCGACTTCGCGCGCTACCCGGAGTGGACCGGCGAGGTCAAGGAGGCGGAGGTCCTGTCGAAGGACGCCGCCGGCCGCGCCGAGCAGGTACGGCTGCTGCTGGACGCGGGCGCCATCAAGGACGACCACACGCTGGCGTACACCTGGACCGGCGACGACGAGGTCAGCTGGACCCTGGTGAAGTCCCAGATGCTGCGCGCCCTGGACGGCTCGTACAAGCTGACCCCCCTCGCGGGCGGCAGCCGCACGGAGGTCACGTACCAGCTGACGGTGGACGTCAAGATCCCCATGCTGGGCATGATCAAGCGCAAGGCGGAGAAGGTCATCATCGACCGCGCCCTGGCGGGCCTGAAGAAGCGCGTCGAGTCCCGCCCGGGCGCCTGACCCCCACGGGCCTCCGGCGGGCGAGGGCGCCGCGGGGCGGGCCGCCGGCAGGGGGCTACCGTGCACGCATGCGCACCCTTCTCGTCGCGGGGCCCGGCGGGTCCGGCCGCACCACCATCGCCGCCGCGACAGCCCTGGACGCGGCCCGCGCCGGCCGGAAGGTCCTCCTCCTGACCGGTGACCGGGCCCCCGCCACCGACGGCACCACCCTCACCGTCCACCCCCTGGACCCCGCCGCCCACTTCCGCGAGGAACTCCTCGCGCTCCAGGCCCACGCCGCTCCCGCCCTGGACCTGCTGGGCGCCGCCCCGCTGGACGACGACGAGCTCACCCCGCTCCCCGGCAGCGCCTCCTTCGCGTACCTCAGGGCCCTGCGCGACGCCGCCCGGGGCGACTGGGACCTCCTCGTCGTGGACCTCCCGCCTACCCCCGACGCGATCGCCCTGCTCGCCCTCCCCGAGCAGCTCCGCCGCTACCTGCGCCGCCTCCTCCCGCCCGAGCGGCAGGCCGCCCGCGCCCTGCGCCCGATGCTGGCCCAGCTCGCCGGGGTCCCCATGCCGCCGGACGGCCTGTACCAGGCCGCGGCCCGCAAGGACGCCGAGCTCGCCGCCGTACAGGACCTCCTGTGCGCCCCGACGACCAGCGTCCGCCTCGTCGTGGAGCCCGGCCCCGCCGCCGCCGACGCGCTGCGCACCGCCCGCGCCGGACTCGCCCTGTACGGCCTCGCCCTCGACCCGCTCGTCGCCAACCGCGTCCTGCCCGCCACCAGCCCCGACCCGTGGCTCGCCGCCCTCGCCGCACAGCAGCAGACCCACCTCAAGGAGCTGTACGAGGACACCGCCCCCGCCGTACACGAGGTGCCGCACCTGGGCCGCGACCCGCGCACCCCCGACGACCTGGCCCTCCTGGGCGCGCCCGCCCCCGCGGCGGCGCCCGCCCCCGCCCCGCCGTGGCCCGTCGAGGACCTGCGGGACACCGACGGCGTGCTGCTCTGGCGGATCCCGCTGCCCGGCGCCGCCAAGCCCGCCCTGGGCCTGGTACGGCGCGGCGGCGAACTGGTCCTCACCGTCGGCCCGTTCCGCCGCGTCGTCCCGCTGCCGTCCGCGCTGCGCCGCTGCGCCGTCGCGGGAGCCGCCCTGCGCGACGGCGAGCTGCGCGTACGGTTCGCCCCCGATCCCGGGCTGTGGCCCCGCACCCCCTGAACACCCGCGCGCCGGTCGGGTACCGTCGATGACATGAGCGATGCCACCCACCGCCCCGGCCCTCCCGAGGACGACGCCTGGGCACGGGCCTGCGCCGAGGACCTGGCGGCCGAGCGCGCCCGCCGCCGCGGCCACGGTGGCCCCCCGCCCGGTTCGGCCGCCGACGAGCTGCGCAAGCTCGTCGACGCGGTCGCCGACAAGGTCTCCTCCCTCGGCTCCACGCTCGGTGCGCCGCTGCTCGGCGCGGGCGCGCAGACCGCCGTCCGGCAGGCCGTCGAGCAGGCGAAGTCCGCGATCGAGCCGGTCATCGAGCGCAACCCGCAGGTCTTCGACCACCTCGCCGCGGCGGGCGGCGAGCTCCTCGCGGCCTACCGGTCCGCCGTCCAGGGCCACGAGCAGCGCTGGACCCGCGGTGACCAGGACCCGAATGACCCGCACGACGGCGAACGCGCGAAGCGGGCACGGGACACGGACGAGCCCGGCGCGGCCCGCGACCCGTTCCGCCCCGAACGGCCCGACGGACGGCCCGAGGGCGGGCGGGACGACGAGGGTCCGGCGGGTAGCCAGCACATCGACCTGGACTGACGCGAAGGCGAACAGCCGGGCGCCCGCCCTCGGGTACGGTTGGGCATAGCGGGGCTCGACCGAAAACTGAGGGACACATGGGACTCACCATCGGCGTCGACATCGGCGGCACGAAGATCGCGGCCGGCGTGGTCGACGAAGAGGGCACCATTCTCGACACCCACAAGGTGCCGACCCCGTCCACACCCGAGGGCATCGTGGACGCGATCTGCGCCGCCGTCTCCGAAGCCGGCAAGGGCCATGACATCGAGGCCGTCGGCATCGGCGCCGCCGGTTACGTGGACGACAAGCGCGCGACCGTCCTGTTCGCGCCCAACATCGACTGGCGGCACGAGCCGCTGAAGGACAAGGTCGAGCAGCGCGTCGGGCTGCCCGTCGTCGTGGAGAACGACGCGAACGCCGCCGCGTGGGGCGAGTACCGCTTCGGCGCGGGCCAGGGCCACGACGACGTCATCTGCATCACGCTCGGCACAGGGCTGGGCGGCGGCATCATCATCGGCAACAAGCTGCGCCGGGGCCGGTTCGGCGTCGCCGCCGAGTTCGGCCACATCCGGGTCGTCCCGGACGGCCTGCTGTGCGGCTGCGGCAGCCAGGGCTGCTGGGAGCAGTACGCCTCCGGCCGCGCCCTCGTCCGGTACGCCAAGCAGCGCGCCAACGCCACCCCGGAGAACGCGCGCGTCCTGCTGTCCCTCGGCGACGGCACGCCCGAGGGCATCCAGGGCAAGCACATCAGCGACGCCGCCCGGCAGGGCGACAAGGTGGCCGTGGACTCGTTCCGCGAGCTGGCCCGCTGGGCCGGCGCGGGCCTCGCGGACCTGGCGTCGCTGTTCGACCCGTCGGCGTTCATCGTCGGCGGCGGCGTCTCGGACGAGGGCGACCTGGTCCTGGACCCGATCCGCAAGTCGTTCCGCCGCTGGCTCGTCGGCGGCAAGTACCGGCCGCACGCCCAGGTCCTCGCCGCGCAGCTCGGCGGCAAGGCCGGCCTCGTCGGCGCGGCGGACCTCGCCCGCCAGGGCTGAGCCCGCGCCCCGCCGAGGCCGCGCCCCGTCGAAGCCCCGGCAGGGCTGAGCCGCGAAAGGGCTGGCCCGCGTATCACGCGCATGCGCCCGCCGCGTCCCACCGGGGACGGGGCGGGCGCTGTCGTATCGTGCCCGCATGGCGCTCACCGCACTGCCCGACTCCCGTACCGAGCCGGACGGTTCGGCCGTGATCCGGGTGCTCGGCTACAACATCCGCTCCCTGCGCGACGACGAGGACGCCCTGGCCCGGGTCATCCGCGCCTGCGCCCCCGACATCGTCCTCGTCCAGGAGGCGCCCCGCTTCTTCCGCTGGCGCAAGCACGCCGCGCGGCTCGCCGCCAAGAGCGAGCTGCTCGTCGTCGGCGGGGGCGCCCCCGCCGCCGGGCCGCTGCTGCTGTGCTCCCCGCGCGTCACCGTCGAACGGACCCGGGACGTCCTGCTGCCGCTCACCCCCGGACTGCACCGGCGCGGCTTCGCCACCGCCGTCGTCCGGGTCGCGGGCGCCCGGTTCGGGCTGCTCAGCTGCCACCTCGGCCTGCGCTCCGACGAACGGTACGCGCAGACGGGCCTGCTGCTGGACGAACTGGCCGCCCTCGACGTGCCCCACGCCATCGCCGGGGGCGACATCAACGAACGCCCCGACGGCCGTTCGTTCCGCCGTCTCGCCGCCGAACTCCAGGACTGCCGGGCCGTACGGCCCTGGGGCGGCGAGCACACGTTCACGCCGGGCGACCCGCACCAGCGGATCGACGCGATCTTCGCCACCCGGGGCGTGGAGGTGCTGGGCTGCGGCGTACCGGCCGGGCTGCCCGGCGTCCACGACGCGGACCTGAGGGCGGCGACGGACCATCTGCCCGTGCTCGCCGCCCTCCGCGTACCGGCCACCGCCTGAGGGCGGCGGGTCAGACGACCGCGCCGCGCCCCGGATCGTCGTCGTCCTCGTCGTCACCGGACTGCATCCGCGCCACCAGCGTCGCGAAACCGCCCAGGAACCCGCCGACGCACAGCGTGGTCAGCCACCAGGTCATCTCCCACTGGAGCAGCACGGCGACCAGCATCAGCACCGGCCCGCCGATCACGCCCAGCCAGCCGAACTTGGCCGCCGAGTCCGCCTCGGGCAGCGGCGGCGGCTCGGGCGGTACGAAGTGCCCCTCGCCGTCGTCGTCACCGTCCGCGTCCCGGCGCCCGGTACGCGCGGCGGGGACGTCGTCGTCCGGCTCGGCCAGCTGGTAGTCGCGCGGACCGCGCGGTCCGACGCCCGGCGCGAACACGACGGAACCGCCCAGCGCGGGTTTCTTCAGCGGCTCGCCGTCGCCCGCGGCCGCGACCTGACCGTCCCCGTCGTCCTCCCGGCCGCTGTCGGACGCACCGCCCCGGCTCTCACCGCCCGGGCCACCGCCGTCCCCGTCACCGCCCCGGCCGTGACCGTCCGGGCCGCCGCCCTCGGCACCGCCTCCGGCGCGCCGGTTCCCGTCCGCGCCGTCCATGCTGTTGTCCCCGCCGTCGTCGTCCGGCAGCGCCAGGTCCCTGACCGGCCGGTACGGCCTCGCGCCCGGCGGGTCCGGCGGCTCCTCCCCGTACGCGGCGACGATCGCCGCCCAGGCCGCCTCCTCGTCGATGCGCGCCCCGCCGCCCCCGCCCCCGCCGCCGTCCGACGGCTTCGGTGCGGGCCGGTCCTTGGGGCCGCCCGGCCCGTCCACGCTCTCCCCGCGGTCCGCGTCCGCGTCGTGCTGCTCAGCCACCGGTCGTGCTCCCCTCCCTGTCCCTGCCCTGGGCGGCGGTCCCGCCTGCCCCCGGAGCGAGCCGGCCGATGAACGCGTGGCTCTCCTCGAAGATCCGCTCCGCGTCGAGGTCCAACGTCGCGACGTGGTAGCTCTGTTCCAGCAGGACCTCCGTGACGTCCGTGGAGGAGACCCGGCTCAGGACACGCGCCGAGTCGGCGGGCGGTACGACGTGGTCCTGCGGGGCGCGCAGCAGCAGGAGCGGCTGCGTCACCTGCGGCAGCTCGCCGTCGACCAGGCGCAGGAACTGCCGCATCGAGTGCGCGGCGTGCAGCGGCACCCGGTCGTAGCCGCCCTCGTCCACGCCCGGCTTGGCGATGTCGTTCGCGATGCCGTCCTTCGAGGCCACCACGTGGCGGACGACCGGCAGCGCGTGCGCCGCCACGCCGTGCACCTTGTTCGCCGGGTTCACCAGGACGAGCCCCGCGACCGCGTCACCGTGCCGGGCCGCCAGCCGCAGCGCCAGCGCGCCGCCCATGGACAGGCCGCACACGAACACGCGGGAGCACGTGGCGCTCAGCACCCGCAGCTCCCGGTCCACCTCCGCGTACCAGTCCTGCCAGCCGGTGACCTGCATGTCCTGCCAGCGCGTGCCGTGCCCGGGAAGCAGGGGCACCGACACGGTCAGACCGCGCTCCGCGAGGTACTCGCCCCAGGGGCGCATCGACCGGGGCGAACCGGTGAAGCCGTGGCAGAGGAGTACGCCGACGTCGCCGCCCTCGTGGCGGTACGGCTCGGCTCCAGGAAGGACCGGCACGGAGGTCTCCCGTTCGGATTCGGTGGGCTTGGAAACGTGTACTTCACCGTACGCGACCGGGGTGACACCGACCAGGGCCGTCACACCGCCCGCGCCGGGTGGCCGACGGCCCCGGCGCGGACGGAAGAGTGCCGGGAGGCCCGTACGGGTTAAGGTCTGTGCGACGGAACACGGGAGGAACACGAGTTGATCTACGGCGCTATGAAGTTCTCCATCGGAGGGACGCTGAAGCTCGCCTTCAGGCCCTGGGTGGAGGGCCTCGAGAACATTCCCGCCGAGGGGCCGGCGATCCTCGCGAGCAACCACCTGTCGTTCTCCGACTCCTTCTTCCTCCCGGCGGTCCTCGACCGGAAGGTCACCTTCATCGCGAAGGCCGAGTACTTCACCTCTCCCGGCGTGAAGGGCAAGCTCACCGCCGCGTTCTTCAAGGGCGTCGGCCAGCTCCCCGTGGACCGCTCCGGCGCGCGGGGCGCCGGGGACGCCGCGGTGCGCAGCGGCATCGAGGTCATCAAGCGCGGCGAGCTGTTCGGCATCTACCCGGAGGGCACCCGCTCCCCGGACGGGCGGCTGTACCGCGGCAAGACCGGCGGCCTCGCGCGCGTGGCGCTGGCCACGGGCGCGCCCGTCATCCCGATCGCCATGATCGACACGGAGAAGATCCAGCCGCCCGGCAAGGTCGTCCCCAAGCTGATGCGCCCCGGCATCCGCATCGGCAAGCCGCTGGACTTCAGCCGCTACCAGGGCATGGACAACGACCGCTTCATCCTCCGCTCGGTCACCGACGAGGTGATGTACGAGATCATGAAGCTGTCCGGCCAGGAGTACGTGGACATCTACGCCACGGTCGCCAAGCGGCAGATCGCCGAGGCGGAGAGGGCCGCGAAGGCGGCGGCCAAGGGCGAGCACAAGGCGGACGCCCAGGGCACGGCGGCCGAGGGCACGGCGGACAAGCCGGCCGGCTGACGGCACAGACGCACGAGGCACGACGCGCGGCCGCAGGCGTCCCGCACGCGGGACCCGGCGTGCCGCGCATGGGGGGTGGGGGAGATGGCCAGGCGCGAGCGGGTGGTCCGCATGTCCGTGGAGCAGCCGCTGTGGCGCGCGCTCACCGCGTACCGCGTCCTCACCATGATCTACGCGGACCTCCTCTTCCTGGTCAACCACGGCAGCTTCGAACGGCCGTGGGCCGGCGCCGCGTTCCTCGCCGTGATGAGCGTGTGGACGCTGGCGACCCTGCCGCAGGTGTCCGGCGCCGCCCGCTGCACCAAACCGTTCCTCGCCGTCGATCTGACCGTCGCGCTGACCGGCATCCTGCTGACGCCGTTCGCCGACAACCACGCCCAGGTGCAGGACGGGCCGACGCTGCCCGGCATCTGGACGGCCGGCGCGGTCCTCGCGTACGCGATCAAGGGCGGCTGGCGCTGGGCGGGTTTCGCGTCCTCGCTGGTCGCCGTCGCCAACATCGTGGAGCGCGGCGAGCCGAGCCGCGACACCCTCCACAACGTGCTGCTCGTGTGGGTGGCGTCCATCGCGATCGGATACGTGGTCGAGGTCGCCCGCGCGTCGGAGCGCACCCTCGCCCGGGCGTTGGAGATCGAGGCCGCCACCCGGGAGCGGGAGCGCCTCGCGCGCGACATCCACGACTCGGTTCTCCAGGTGCTGGCCATGGTGCAGCGGCGCGGCACCGCGCTCGGCGGCGAGGCGGCGGAGCTGGGCCGGATGGCGGGGGAGCAGGAGGTGGCCCTGCGCACCCTGGTCGCGGGCGGCCTGGCCCGGCCGTCCCACGTCTGCGAGGACGCCTCGCAGGGTGCGGTCGTCCGGCTGATCGACGAGCCCGAAGGGCCGGACGGCTCGTACGGGCCGGGCGGCGGCGGTGAGCAGGACCTGCGGACGCTGCTGGCGCCGCACGCCGGGTCCCGGGTCACGTTCGCCGAACCGGGCGCCCCGGTGCTGCTGCCCCGTGCGGCGGCCGCCGAGCTGGCTGCCGCTGTAGGTGCCGCCCTGGACAATGTCCGCAGGCACGCCGGGCCCGACGCCCGGGCGTGGATACTCGTCGAGGACTGGCCGGACGAGGTCGTCGTGACCGTGCGCGACGACGGGCCCGGCATCCCCGAGGGGCGTCTCGCCCAGGCGGAGAGCGAGGGCCGGCTCGGCGTCGCCCAGTCCATCCGCGGCAGGCTGCGGGACCTGGGCGGGACGGCGGAGCTGCTCTCGGTCCCCGGGCAGGGCACGGAAGTCGAGTTGAAGGTCCCACGGGGGAAGGCGGAACGATGACGGAACAGGCGATCAAGGTGATGGTGGTGGACGACCACCCGATGTGGCGCGACGCCGTCGCCCGCGACCTGGCGGAGGCCGGGTTCGACGTGGTGGCCACGGCGGGCGACGGCGACCAGGCGGTACGCCGCGCCCGCGCCACCTCCCCGGACGTGCTGGTCCTCGACCTGAACCTGCCGGGCAAGCCGGGCGTCCAGGTCTGCAAGGAGCTCGTGGGCGGCGGGGACCTGCCGGTGCGGGTGCTGGTGCTGTCCGCGAGCGGCGAGCACGCGGACGTGCTGGAGGCCGTGAAGTCCGGCGCGACGGGGTACCTGCTGAAGTCGGCCAGTACGGCGGAGCTGCTGGACGCGGTACGGCGTACGGCCTCCGGGGACGCGGTGTTCACGCCCGGGCTGGCCGGCCTGGTCCTGGGCGAGTACCGCCGCCTGGCCGCCGAGCCCGCGCCGGAGCGGGGCGCCCCCGAGCCGAACGCGCCGCGCCTGACGGAGCGTGAGACGGAGGTGCTGCGGCTGGTGGCGAAGGGCCTCAGCTACAAGCAGATCGCGGAGCGGCTGGTCATCTCGCACCGGACGGTCCAGAACCACGTCCAGAACACGCTGGGCAAGCTCCAGCTCCACAACCGCGTCGAACTGGTCCGCTACGCCATCGAATCAGGCCTCGACACCCCCTGACCCCGCGTCCCCTGCCCTCCGCTCCGCTGCGGACCCCCCGGCGGGCAGGCTGCGCTGCGGGCCGCTTCCGCTTGCCGCTCCGCTGTGGCAGCTGGTCCTCCCTCAAGGGGGCCCCAGGGTGGAACGGGTGGGGCACAACGGGGCGGCGGCCCCGGTCCAGCGCCGGCCGCACAGGTGCGTACGCCCTCGTTCCCGCCGGCCGACCCGCCGCCTCACCCGAGGGGCGACCCCGCCGACTGGCCCTCGGGCCGGAGCTCCAGGCCCTGCGGGCGACCCGTCATCAGGTCCCGCACGATCGCCGGGCCGTTCAGCGTCAGCACCGACTCGGGGTGGAACTGCACCCCCGCGAAGCCGTCGCCGCGCAGCGCGTGGACCTCGCCGCTCAGCGGGTCGCGGCTCACCTCCACCCCGCGCGCCGCCAGCCGCGCGGCCGCCGCGTCGTCGCAGCGCGCGGTGAAGCTGTTGTAGAAGCCGACCCGCTCCCGCGCCCCGAACAGCTCCACGTCCACCTGCGCGCCCTGGAACGGCACCCGCTTCCGTACGATCTCCAGGCCCAGCTCCGCGGCGATCAGCTCGTGGCCCAGGCACACCCCCAGGAGCGGGTGCCGGTGCCCCGCCAGCAGCTCCGCGGCGAGCCCCCGCAGCAGCCGCATCCGGGGGTCGTCGCCGTCGCCCGGATCGCCCGGTCCGGGGCCGAGCACCACGGGCCCGGCGTGCGTCAGCGCGGCCTCCCGCAGTCCCGGCTCGTCGAACCGGCGCACCGTCACCTCCAGCCCCAGGGACCGCAGGAGATGCGCCAGCATCGAGGTGAACGTGTCCTCCGCGTCCACCACCAGCGCGTGCCCGGCCAGTTGGTTATCGGCGGCCCGCTCCCGCATCCGCAGCCAGAACGGCGCCAGGCCGGCGCGCCGCGCGTCCAGCGCCGCCCGCACCCGCGGGTCGTCCGCCAGCCGCACCGGCCGTACCGCCTCCTCGGCCGGGCGCCCCGGACGCACCCCGAGCGCCGCCAGGACGCCCGCCGCCTTGGCGTGGGTCTCCGCGACCTCGCCGTCGGGGTCGGAGTGCCGTACCAGCGTCGCGCCGACCGGCACTCGCAGCCCGCCGTCGGCGTCGATGTCGGCGGTACGGATCAGGATGGGCGAGTCCAGCGTCTGAGCGCCGCCCTCGTCGGTGCCGAGCAGCGCCAGCGCGCCCGCGTAGTAGCCGCGCCCGCCCTCCTCGTGGCGCTCGATGACCCGGCAGGCGTTCTGGACCGGGGACCCGGTGACCGTCGCCGCGAACATCGTCTCCCGCAGCACCTCCCGCACGTCCAGCGTGGACCGCCCGCGCAGCTCGTACTCGGTGTGCGCGAGGTGCGCCATCTCCTTCAGCCGGGGCCCGACGACGACGCCGCCCATGTCGCCGACGGTGCACATCATCTTCAGTTCCTCGTCGACGACCATCGACAGCTCGTCGGTCTCCTTGCGGCTGGCGAGGAAGGTCAGCAGGTCCTCCGGCGTCGGCCCGCCCGCCGGATAGCGGTACGTGCCGCTGATCGGGTTCATCACGACCGTGCCGCCCGACATCCGCACGTGCACCTCGGGGCTGGCCCCGACGAGGGTGCGCTCGCCGGTGTGGACGACGAACGTCCAGTACGCGCCCCGCTCCCCGGCGAGCAGCCGCCGGAACAGCGCCAGGGCGTCCGCCCGGCCGAAGCCCGGCACCCGCCCGTGGTAGGTGCGGCGGATCACGAAGTTGGCGCCCTCGCCGTGCCCGATCTCCTCGTCCACGACCCGCCGCACCATCCGCGCGTACGCCTCGTCCGGCACGTCGAACCCGCCGTCGTCCACCCGCACGTCATGGGCGGGCAGCAGCTCCAGGGCGTCGGCGAGCGGCAGCTCGTACGTCTCGTCGGCGACCAGCACGGACAGCGGCGTCCCGTCGTCGCGGACGTCGAAGCCGCGCTCGCGCAGCTGCCGGAACGGGACGAGCGCCAGCGCGGGCCGCTCGCCGACGGGCAGGTCGGCGAGGCGTCCCACCTCGTGGACGGGGCCCGCGAGCACCTCGACCGTGTCGTGGTCGCGGCCGGGCGTGCGGCGGCGGAGCAGGGCGAACGGGGGGCCTGACGGGTCGAGCAGGGACCGGAGGTCCATCGGTGGTTCCTTCCGAGGTGGAGAGGAACGGCCCCGGAAACGCCGAAGGCCGCCCCTCGGGCGGCCTTCGCGTCGTGTGTGCGCGCGTCGATCAGTGGGCCGCCGGATGAGCGGTCCACCACCAGTTCTGGGTCGTCGGCGCGAACATGACGCCGACCCTAGCGCATCCGCCCGTGGCGCCGCGGTCCGTTCCGTCAGCCGGAACGGACCGCGCGCCACGGGCGGCGGGTGCCCCTCGGGGCAGGGGGAGGATCAGACGAACAGGTTGTAGATCTGCCAGCCCGAGCCGATCGAGGTGCGGGTGACGAACGGCGCGGTCGTGCTGCCACGGCCCTGGTAGAACCACATGTGGCCGTTGGCGTCACGGGCGATCAGGTCCGGCTGCCCGTCCCTGTTCAGGTCGCTCGGCCCGAGCAGCGTGTTGTAGATCTGCCAGCCCTTGCCGATGGTCGTACGGGCGGCGAACGGCGCGGTCGCGCTGCCCGTGCCCTGGTACAGCCACAGCACACCGGAGGTGTCGCGGGCGACCATGTCCGGCTTGCCGTCGCCGGTGACGTCGCCCGTGTCGGTCATGGAGTCGTAGATCTGCCAGCCCCTTCCGATCGACGTGCGCGCCTTGAACGGGGCCGCCGGGTTCCCGGTGCCCGCGTAGAACCACAGGTAGCCGGAGCCGTCGCGGGCCACCAGGTCCGCGATGCCGTCACCGGAGAGGTCCCGGGCGCCGCTCATCAGGTTGTAGATCTGCCAGCCCTTGCCGACGTACAGCCGCGCCTTGAACGGCGCCGACGGGTTGCCGCTGCCCTGGTAGTACCACAGGCCGCCGGAGCCGTCGCGGGCCACCGCGTCGCCCGTGCCGTCCGCGCGCAGCGCCGTCATGGACGTGATCATGTTGTACGCGCCCCAGCCGCTGCCGACCCGGTAGCGGGTGAAGAACGGCGAGGCGGCGTTGCCCGTGCCCTGGTACTGCCACAGCACGCCCGAGGCGTCGCGGGCCAGCGTGTTGTAGCGGTTCGTGCCCGGGTCGGGCGCCGTGCTGGTGACCTTCTCCACGTCGGCCGCGCTGACCCACGCGAAGCGGTGGTTGTAGCGGATCGGGTAGAACAGGTTGCTGCCCTGGACCAGGGTCCGCGAGCCGGTGCCCGTGCCGTCGATCGTGCCGCCGTAGTAGTACGTGCCCGGCACGGCGTCCCCG
The DNA here is from genome assembly GCF_000478605.2 of Streptomyces thermolilacinus SPC6. Taxonomy (GTDB): domain Bacteria; phylum Actinomycetota; class Actinomycetes; order Streptomycetales; family Streptomycetaceae; genus Streptomyces; species Streptomyces thermolilacinus. The sequence continues at coordinate 4,915,391 of NZ_ASHX02000001.1, forward strand.
GCGAGCGTGTACGTCTGCCCGGCCGGCAGGCTGTACTTCGTCAGGTGCGCGCTGTTCTGGTCCTGCACCGGCACGCCCGTGCCCGCGTACGCCGCGTCGTCCGGGTAGCTGCGCCCGTAGACCCTGACGGTCGCGCCCGCCTTGGCCCGCACCACGGTCCCGGTGCCCACGGGCGCCGTGTACTGGCCGCCCGGGTTGTAGAACCACGCCTTCTGGCCGCCGTACCAGATGGCCGTCCAGTTGTTCTGCGCCTCGGCGACGACCCAGGTGCCGCCCGCGACGATCTTGTTGGCCCAGTTCCAGCCCTCGCTCCAGCTCTGCGCGCCCAGGTAGGGGTCGCTGATCGTGGCGGAGGAGGTGGACGGCGACGTGTACAGGTAGCCGAAGTTCGCCGGCTGGGCGGGGACCGCGCTGCCGTTGTTCGTCAGCTTCGGCTGGTTCGCCGTGGTGAACGGCGGTACGACCCGGACGAGCTGCCCGGCCTTGAGCGGGCCGCCCGCGCCGCCGGCACCCGTGGGGGCGCCCATCAGCGACATGTAGTGGTTCCAGTCCCAGAACGGGCCCGGGTCCCAGTGCTGGGCGCGGACCTTCGTGTCCAGCACGCCGGGGATCTCGTCGTGGCCGATGATGTGCTCACGGTCGAGCGGAATGTCGTACTTCGCCGCCAGGTGCTTCACCAGCGCCGCGGACGACTCGTACTGCGGCTCGGTGTACCAGCTGCCCTCCTTGATGGCGTAGCCCTCGTGCTCGATGCCGATCGAGTGCATGTTGAGGGTCTTGTTGCCCGCGTGCCACGCCTCGTTCTTGTTCTCCACCATCTGGGTGACCAGACCGTCGGAGGCGCGGACCATGTAGTGGGCGCTGGCGTAGGTGTTGGAGTTCTGGAAGACCGCCAGCGACCCGTCGTAGCTGCCCTCCGTGTCGTGGATGGCGATGTACCGGATGTCGTGGCCGCCCGCGGGGCGGCTGGCGATGTTGTAGTTGCCCCAGTCGTCCGGGCCGCTGTTCTGCTTGTACGCGGCCGGGCGGAAGTCGCAGTTCAGACCGGCCGGGCAGTCGGGCGTGGGGACGGCGGTCGTACTGGCCGAGGTCATCGCGAGCGGGACCTTCGACTGGACCGGCTTCACCGACGGGTCCGCGGGCAGGGACAGCTGCTGGCCGTCGTTGGTGATCCGCCGCTCGCCGGTCCTGATCGACTCGAAGACCCGCTTCGCGAACAGCTGCGCGCCCTTGCGGTCGGGCGCCTGGCTGTAGCGGGCGACGGCCGGGTACCACTTGCCCGGGTCGTCGGGCAGGGAGCCGGTGGCCTGGCGCTGGTACTCGGCGAGGAGCGCCGCGCCCGCCCGGATGCTCTGCGCCGGGTCCTCGCGCACCGCGTCGGGGGAGGCGTCGATCAGCTCGGCGGCCTCGTCCAGCGTGTGCAGCCGCGGGTCGCTCGTGTCCACCGGCTTCTTCCGGACGGACTTCAGCGCCTTCTCCGCGTCGAAGTGCTTCTCGATGTTCGGGTCGCCGCTGCGGTTCATGTGGGCGAGACGGTGATCGTCGTCCTCGCCCGCGTGGCCGTCCTCCAGGTCCTCCGGGTTCACCTGGGTCAGGCCCATGACGTTGTACGCGCCCGTGGTGCTGGGCAGCCCGTCGTGGCTCTCCCAGCGCGTCTGCCGGTACGAGACCGCCATCAGCACGCTCTTCGGGACGTCGAACTCGCGGGCCGCCTCCTCGAACTCCGCCTGGAGCTCGGCGGCCGGCGGCACGGCCTTCGCGTCGGAGGAGCCGAGGAAGTCCGGAGACGCCACGGCGAGGGTGCCCGCGGTCATCGCGGCGGCCACCGCCGAGGCGATGCCGTATATGAGGAGTTTTCTCTTCTTGCGGTCTCTTCGGTGTCCAGCGCTCAAGTCCCACCCCTGTATGACGTTCGTTGCTGGCCAAGTTGTTCAAGCCTCAAGAGCGCGTGACGGTATCAAACCCGGGTTCGCCGCGACGCACCGGGTGCGTCGCGACGCACCTCGCCCCCGCGCCGGGGCGCCCGAGGGGCCGGCGCAGGGGCGTCCGAGGAGCCCGCGCAGGGGCGCCGGGCAGGGCCGGGACCAGGTCGTGGAGTCCGCTGTCTCACTTTCTGATCCTGTACGTGGACATCTGCCCCGACCGCGTAATGTTGGCGAGGTGACCGTGAACGCTGACACCCACGCCGTCGCCGCCAAGGCGACCTGGCGAGACCTGCCCGCGGCGCAGCAGCCCGAGTACCCGGATGCCGAGGCTCTGCGCGATGTGATCGCCGACCTCGAGTCGTATCCGCCGCTCGTCTTCGCCGGTGAGTGCGACCAGCTGCGTGCCCGCATGGGAGCCGTCGCCCGTGGCGAGGCGTTCCTCCTCCAGGGCGGCGACTGCGCGGAGTCCTTCGACGCCGTCGGCGCCGAAGACATCCGGGCCAAGCTGAAGACCCTCCTCCAGATGGGCGCCGTGCTGACGTACGCCGCCTCCGTGCCCGTCGTGAAGGTGGGCCGGATCGCCGGCCAGTACTCGAAGCCGCGCTCCAAGCCCACCGAGACCCGCGACGGGGTGACCCTGCCGACGTACCGCGGTGACTCCGTCAACGGCTTCGCCTTCACCGAAGAGGCCCGCGTCCCGGACCCGGAGCGGCTCAAGCGGATGTACCAGGCGTCCGCCTCGACGCTGAACCTGGTCCGCGCCTTCACCACCGGCGGCTACGCCGACCTGCGCCAGGTGCACGCCTGGAACCAGGACTTCGTGAAGTCGTCCCCGTCCGGGCAGCGCTACGAGCGGCTGGCCCGCGAGATCGACAACGCCCTCAACTTCATGAAGGCGTGCGGCACGGACCCGGCCGAGTTCCGCACGGTCGAGTTCTTCGCCTCCCACGAGGCGCTGCTCCTCGACTACGAGACGGCGCTGACCCGCGTCGACTCGCGCACCGGCGAGCTGTACGACACGTCCGGTCACATGGTGTGGATCGGCGAGCGGACCCGGCAGCTGGACCACGCCCACATCGAGTTCGCGTCCAGGATCCGCAACCCGATCGGGATCAAGCTCGGCCCCACCACGACGGTGGACGAGGCGCTCACCTACATCGACCGCCTCGACCCCGAGCGCGAGCCCGGCCGCCTGACCTTCATCGTCCGCATGGGCGCCGACAAGGTCCGCGACAAGCTCCCCGAGCTGGTCGAGAAGGTCACCGCTTCGGGCGCGACCGTCGCCTGGGTGACCGACCCGATGCACGGCAACACCTTCGAGGCGGCGTCCGGCCACAAGACGCGCCGCTTCGACGACGTGCTGGACGAGGTCAAGGGCTTCTTCGAGGTCCACAAGGAGCTCGGCACGCACCCCGGCGGCATCCACGTCGAGCTGACCGGCGACGACGTCACCGAGTGCGTGGGCGGCGGCGACGAGATTTTCGTGGACGACCTGCACCAGCGCTACGAGACGGCGTGCGACCCGCGGCTCAACCGCAGCCAGTCGCTGGACCTGGCCTTCCTGGTGGCGGAGATGTACAGGTCCCAGTGATCCCGGATCACCCGACCGTGGGTTGATCTTGGCTTGAAGCGGGCTTGAAGAAGGCTGGAAAACGTGTGGGGCGCGGATCTGTGTGATCCGCGCCCCACCGTCGTTTTCCGTGGCCGCCCGGGCTTTCCCGTACCGCGCCCTATGGGTAAGGTTAGGTTTGCCTCACCGTCCAAGCGGGGGGGCGTCGGCCCCACGACCTGGCAGGGAGGTGACCCGCGTGTACGTCTGCTCGTGCTTCGGTATCACCGAGAAGCAGGTCAAGGAACACGCGGACGCCGGTGCCTGCACCCCGCGCCAGATAGCGTCGGCCTGCAAGGCCGGTACCGACTGCGGCTCGTGCGTGCGCCGCATTCAGGCCATTCTGGGCCGGGGCGCCTGCCCCCGCCGCGAGCTGCTGGAGCAGGGCGAGCCGGCCCTGTCCGACCTGTCGGAAGCCGCGTAGCGCGGCCGTAGGGGCGCCGCCCGCCCGTCCCGGCTCCCCGGCGGCGTGTCGGCTCTCCGCTCGCGTCTCCGCTCATCCGGCGGCGCCTCGGCTCTCCGCTTTCCGGCGCGCGCCTCAGCTCTCCGGCTGCTCGACCAGCGTCGCCAGATACAGCGACTCGCCGAGCTTCTGCACCAGCTCCAGCTGCGTGTCCAGGTAGTCGATGTGGTGCTCCTCGTCGGCGAGGATCGACTCGAAGATGTTGGCCGACGTGATGTCGCCCTTGTTGCGCATCACCTCGATGCCGCGCCGCAGCCGGTCGATCGCCTCGACCTCGACTTCGCGGTCCGCCTGGAACATCTCCGTCACCGTCTGGCCCACACGGACGTGGAACAGCCGCTGGTAGTTCGGCAGGCCCTCCAGGAACAGAATCCGGTCGGTGAGCACCTCGGCGTGCTTCATCTCGTCGAAGGACTCCGCGCGGGTGTACTTCGCGAGCTTCGTCCACCCGTTGTTCTCCTGCATCTTGGCGTGCAGGAAGTACTGGTTGATCGCGGTCAGTTCGGCGGTCAGCTGCTCGTTGAGGAACTCGATGACCTCGGGGTCGCCCTGCATCGCAGAGGCTCCTTCCACGTGAGTGAAGGGGCGGGATGCGCGCATCCTCGCACCACGAGGAAGGGTCGTCCAGTAAGTCAAGGCTTAGTAGGGCTTGCCCGATTCGACCCCGGCCCCGGTCGTGACCACCCCTCCCGGTCTGTCACCATTGAGTCATGGGTCAGCCGGAAAGCGCGGAACACCGGGCAGCAAGGGAGTCCACGCTTCCACCGGGACAGCGTCTGCAGCGCGGCTGGCCGGTCACCCACTACGGGCCCGTGCCCAAGTTCCGGCCCGAGCGCTGGGAGTTCCGGGTCTTCGGCGCCACGGCGGACGGCGGCAAGCACTGCTGGAGCCACGAGGGGTTCGCCGCCCTCCCGTTCTCCACCGTCGTCGCCGATCTGCACTGCGTCACGAAGTTCAGCATGGTCGGGGCCGAATGGGGGGGTGTCCCCGCGCGTACGGTGCTGGAGCTCGCGCCCCCGGCGCCCGATGTCACCCATGTGATGGTGTGGGCCGAGTACGGCTTCAGCGCCAACATGCGCCTGTCCGACTTCGCCTCCGAGCGCGCGATCTTCGCCACCCACAAGGACGGCGAGCTGCTCACCGCCGAGCACGGCTTCCCGCTCCGGCTGATCGTGCCCCACCTGTACGCCTGGAAGGGCCCGAAGTGGGTCCGCGGCGTCGAGTACATGACCGCCGACCGCCGCGGCTTCTGGGAGGAGCGCGGCTACCACAACATCGGCGACCCCTGGGCCCAACAGCGCTACTCGTACCAGGAGGAGCCGGGCGACGGCCCGGAGCTCTGACTCCCGGTACGAGCGTACGAGCGGCGGTGCTGATCGTCAGCCGTGGTACTGGTGCACCACCGCGTGCCCCTTGCCGCGGCCGATCATCCACTTGTTGACCGGCGTCGTCACGACGAACGCGACGGCGAACGCGAACGCCAGGGCGCCCCAGAACAGCCCGTCCGCGAGATGCGCGTCCATCGCCCCCGGCACCAGCAGCAGCACGCCGTTGTCCACGATCTCCATGACGGTGATCGAGAGCGTGTCGGCCGCGAGCGCGACGCCGATGGCGGCCTTGAGGCCCAGCCCGGCCCGTACGACGGCCCAGAGGGTCAGCGAGTAGCCGAAGAAGAACGCCAGCACGATCGCGAGGGCCATCGTCGGCGCGTTGCCCCAGCCGAGCGCCGTGCCGATGACCATGCCGAGGACCTCGCCGATGGCACAGCCGGTGAGGCAGTGGAGGGTGGCCTTCGCCGCCATCGCCCAGCCGACCGGGCCGCCCGGGTTGTGGTGGTGCCCCTCGTGGCCGTGGCCCTGGTCGGCCTGCTGGCCAAGGCCCTGCTGGTCGTGGCCCTGGTGGGCCGTGTGGCCGGCGTGCGGTGCGTGGCCGGCGTGGTGGCCGTGCTCGTGTGCGCTGTGGTCCATGGCGTGCCCCCATGCCGAGTGACGGTTCCTGCTCGATAACAGAAACCGTATACCCCCTAGGGGTATTCCTCAAGCGTCGGGGCCGCCACGTCACCTCGGTGGCGGCACCCGCAGGGACTTCAGCCGCGCCACGTCCTCGGCGTGCTTCTCCTTGCCGCCCGGCGTCTCGATGACCAGCGGCACGCCCTCCGTGGCCGGGTGGCGCATCAGCTCGCGGAACGGCTCCTCGCCGATGTGGCCCGCGCCGATGTTGGCGTGCCGGTCCTTGTGCGCACCGGCCACGTCCTTGGAGTCGTTGGCGTGGATGAGCTTCAGCCGCCCCTCGCCGACCGTCTCCACCAGCAGGCCCAGCGTCTTGCGCACCCCGTCGACCTCGGCCAGGTCGTGGCCCGCGGCGAAGACGTGGCAGGTGTCGAGGCAGACGCCGAGCTTCGGATGGGCGTCCAGCGCCTCGAAGTACGGCCCGAGGTCCCAGGCCATGGAGCACAGCGACGAGCCCTGCCCGGCCGTGGACTCCAGCAGCAGGAACGGGTCGTCCTCGTGTGTCAGCTCGTCCAGCAGCGGCAGCATCCGCTCCCGTACCTGCGCGAGCGCCACCTCGCGCGGCCGCCCGCCGGTCGCCGAACCGGTGTGGACGACGACCCCCAGGGCGCCGATCGCGCGGGCCCGGCGCAGCGAGTGCCGCAGCGACTCGACGGACCGCTCGACGGTGGCCTCCGTGTGCGAGCCGAAGTTGATCAGGTACGGGGCGTGGACGTACGCCGGTATGCCCTCGGCGGCGCACCCCTCGCGGAACAGCTCGTCCTGAGCCGGGTTCCCGGCCGGGGTGGCCCAGCCGCGCGGGTTGGCGACGAAGACCTGGACGGCCTCGGCGCCGATCTCCCGGGCGAAGGCGAGACCGGTCCTGGCCAGGCCGCCCGCCACGGGGACATGGCCGCCGACGGGACGGAGCGTCCCCCCGGCACGAGCGGGAGCGGAGGCTGGGGGGAGCATGGTGTGACTAGATTCCCTTGATCTTGATGGTGATCGTGGCGCCCTCGGGCGCGCTGTCGCCGCCGGGCACGGACTGGCCGCTGACGGTGTCCCCGAGGTACGGGAAGGACTTCTCGACCCGCACCTCGAAGCCCGCCGCCTTCAGCTCGCGCGTGGCGTCGTCGGTGCTCTTGCCGGTCACATCCGGTACGGCGGCCATGCGCGGCCCCTTGGAGAGCGTGAGCGTCACCGTGTCGCCCTCGGCCGCGCGGGTGCCCGCCGGGAGGGACTGGGCGGCGACCGAACCGGCCGGGTGCGGCGAGTGGACCCGCTCCTCGGCGACCTCCACGGTGAACCCGGCCTCCGTCAGCGTGTCGCGGGCATCCGTCAGCGGCCGGCCGACCGCGCCGGGCACCTCGATCGGGGCGCCCCTGCTGACGACCAGCGCCACGGCCGCGTCCGGCGACCGCTCGGTGCCGGCGGGCGGGTCGGTGCGGATGACCGAGCCCTTCGCGACCCCGGCGTCGAACTCCTCGGTCACGACCCCGGCCGCCAGGCCCGCCTCCCGCAGCCGCTCCTTCGCGGCGTCCAGCGGCTCGCCCTTCAGCTCGGGCACCTTCACGATCTTCGGGCCGCGCGAGATGACGAGGTCCACCGAGCCGTTGCCGCGGATACGCTCACCGGGCGCCGGGTCGGTGCCCATGACCGTGCCCCGCTCGTACGCGCCGCTGAACTCCTCGCGCGTCCCGCCCACCTCCAGGCCCTCGTCCGCGAGCCGCCGCTCGGCCTCCGCGCGGGTCTTGCCGAGCACGCCCGTGGTGGGCACGCGGGTGAACTGCCCCGAGTTGATGTACCAGACCCCCGCGCCGACCCCGAGGACCAGCAGCACCGTCGTCAGGACCGCCACCAGGCCCCGGCGCGGACCGGAGGCCAGCGCCAGGACGCGACGGCCGCGTCCGCCCGTACCCGCTGGACTTGTCGGGCGCTCGGGGCGCGTACCGGCCTCGGGCGGAAGCTCCAGCCGGCTCGTGCGCTCCACGTCCCCGGCCCCGCCCGCGGACCCGGCCACGAGCGCGGCCGCGTCCTCCCCGGTCCCGTCCCCGGCGCGGGCCGACACCGGGCGGGCGATGACGCTCGTCACATCGTCGGGTCCGACCGGCTCCGCGTCCGCCTCCGCGTCCCGCGCCGAAGCGTCCGTACGCCCCTCGCCCCGGGCGTCCGGCGGCACCAGGTCCAGCCGCGCGTCGTCCAGCGCGGCCCGCGTGGCGCGGGCACGGGACAGCAGCGCCACGGCGTCGTGCGGGCGCGCCTCGGCGTCCCGCGCGGTGGCGACGGCCACCAGGGCGTCCAGCTCGGGCGCCAGGCCCGGGACGGCGGACGAGGGGGCCGGGACGTCGTTGTTCAGGTGCTGGTAGAGGACCTGGGCGGGCGTGTCGCCGCCGTGCGGCTTGCCGCCGGTCAGCATCTCGTACAGGACGACCCCGCACGCGTACACGTCGGTACGGGTGTCGGCGGTGCCGTGCTCGATCTGCTCGGGCGCCAGGTACGACACGGTGCCCAGGACCGAGCCGGTCGTGTTGGTGGCCGTGCCGACCGCGCGGACCAGGCCGAAGTCGGCGACCTTGACCCGGCCGTCGTCGCCGATCAGCACGTTCTCCGGCTTCATGTCCCGGTGGACGAACCCGGCCCGGTGCGCCGCCCCGAGCGCGGCCAGCACCGGCTCCAGCACGTCCAGCGCGGCGCGCGGGGACAGCGCCCCGCGCTCCCGCAGCACGTCGCGCAGGGTGCACCCGGCGACGTACTCCATCGCCAGGTACACGTACGGCCCGTCCGTGCCCTGGTCGAAGACGCCGACCACATTGGGGTGCGAGAGCCGGGCCACGGACTTGGCCTCGCGGATGAACCGCTCCACGAAGGTCGTGTCGGTCGCCAGCGACGGGTGCATCACCTTCAGGGCGAGGTCCCGGTCGAGGCGGGTGTCCACCGCCCGGTAGACCGTGGCCATGCCGCCGACGGCGACGCGCGCGTCCACGCGGTAGCGGCCGTCGAGCAGCCTGCCGACGAGCGGGTCGTGAAGGGTCGTATCCACGCCCCGAGTCTACGAGCCCCGCCGGACCCGCCCCTCGGCCTGTACATGACCGGTTCCCCGGTGCAGCGAACTTGTGACAGGCGGGGAGACGGGCCGGTCGGGCGCCCTCCGGTGCCGGGGTCAGAACGCCGGGCGCTCCGGGTCGAGGGCGGCGCGGCCCTCGGCCGGGGACGAGGCGTGCGCGAAGTGGCGGCGCGGGATGCGCCCGGCCCGGTACGCGAGCCGCCCCGCCTCCACCGCGTGCCGCATCGCCTCCGCCATCAGCACCGGCTCCTGCGCCCGCGTCACGGCGGACGCCAGCATCACCGCCGCGCACCCCAGCTCCATCGCCAGCGCCGCGTCGGACGCCGTCCCCGCGCCCGCGTCCAGGATCACCGGCACGCGCGCGTGCTCCACGATCAGCTGGAAGTTGTGCGGGTTGCGGATGCCGAGGCCCGACCCGATGGGCGAGCCCAGCGGCATGATCGCCGCGCAGCCCACGTCCTCCAGCTTCCGCGCGAGGACCGGGTCGTCGTTCGTGTACGGCAGTACGGTGAAGCCGTCGTCCACCAGGGTCTCGGCGGCGTCCAGCAGCTCGACCGGGTCCGGCAGCAGCGTCCGCTCGTCCGCCACGACCTCCAGCTTCACCCAGTCCGTACCGAGCGCTTCGCGCGCGAGGCGGGCCGTCAGCACCGCCTCGCCCGCCGTGAAGCACCCGGCGGTGTTCGGCAGCACCTGGATGCCCAGCCGGTCCAGCACGGACAGCACCGAGCCGTGCACGGTCGGGTCGATCCGCCGCATCGCCACGGTCGTCAGCTGCGTGCCGCTCGCCACGAGGGCCCGCTCCAGCACGTCGAGGCTCGGCGCCCCGCCCGTACCCATGATCAGCCGGGAGTCGAAGGAGGTCCCGGCGATGGTGAGACGGTCGTCGGCCATGGCTCAGCCCCCCTGCACCGCGGTGAGGACCTCGACCCGGTCGCCGTCCGCGAGCACGGTGGACGCCCACTCGCCGCGCGGCACGACCGTCTCGTTGACCGCCGCCGCCACCCCGGAGGGGGCCGTCGTCAGCGTGGCCACCAGCGCGTCCAGGGCGGCCGGGGCGGGGAGCTCGCGCGGCTCGCCGTTCACCGACACGGTGACGGCGGCGCGTACCTGGTTCGTCATGACACTCCTACGGTGGCGAAACGGTCGGGGGTGAACGCGCGGGCGATCTCGGGCAGCTCCCCGGTCGTCAGCACGGCGGCCATCACGTCCCCGGTGACCGGGGTCAGCAGCACGCCGTTGCGGTAGTGGCCGGTCGCCAGGTGCAGCCCCGGCAGCGCGGTCGGGCCCAGCAGCGGCGCGTTGTCAGGCGAGCCGGGCCGCAGTCCGGCGCAGGTCTCGGTGAGCGGTAGCTCCGTGAGGCCCGGCACCAGCTCGTGGGCGTCCCGCAGCAGCTCGTACACCCCGCCCGCGGTGACCGTCGTGTCCCAGCCCATCTCCTCGCTCGTCGCGCCGATCACCAGCTCGCCGTTCTCGCGCGGCACCAGGTACACATGGCTGCCCCGGACGACCGCCCGCACCGACCGGGTCAGGAACGGCGCGTACGCCTCCGGCACCGCGAGCCGCACCACCTGGCCCTTCACCGGCCGCACCGGCGGCAGCACCTCCTCCGGTACGCCCCCGAGGCGGCCGCTCATGCTGCCCGCCGCCAGCACCACCTGGCCCGCGGCGACCTCCGTGCCGTCCGCGAGGACCGCGCCCGCGGCCCGGCCCCCCACGACCGACAGCCGCTCCGCCGCCGCGCGGTGGAACACCACCCCGGCCCGTTCGCAGGCCGCCACCAGCGCCGCCGACAGCCGCCGCGGATCGACCTGGTGGTCGCCGTCCACGCGCAGCCCGCCGCGCACACCGGGCGCCAGCATGGGCTCCAGGCGGCGGCACTCCCGGCCCGTCAGCCACTCCGAAGCGAGCCCGCACCGCAGGTGCAGCGCGTGCAGCTCCCGCAGATGGGCCCGGTCGTCCGCGTCCAGCGCCACCGCGAGCGTGCCGCTCGTGCGGAAGCCGACGTCCAGACCGGCCGCCTCCTCCAGCTCCGCGACGAAGCCCGGATAGCGCTCGGCCGACGCCAGGTTGAGCCCGAGGAGCGTCTCCTCCCCGTAGTGCAGCTCCGTGACCGCGGCGAGCATGCCAGCCGCCACCCGGGCGGCGCCGCCGCCCGGCTCCGGGTCCGCCACGGCGGTGGGCAGCCCGCGCTGCGCCGCCCGCCAGGCCGTGACCAGGCCGATGATCCCGCCCCCGATGACGAGGACGTCCGACGTACTGCGTGACATGGGCGTCCAGCCCCTCCCTTCGCCGGCATGACCCGGATCAGGTTCGTACGGTCGGAGGCCGCCCAGCCTCCCTCTCAGCCCGGTGCGCCGGGCTCCCGCGATGTTCTGGCGCGCCCAGACTAACCCCACCCTTGAAACACCGGTAAGGCCGAACCGGTTGCCGGACCCACCCTCCCGGCCTGCCCGCACCTGGAGCGGGCCGCCGTGGCGCGGCTGCCGGACGGCTCGCCGGACGGCCGGGACGCCGCACCGGGACCGCTCGCCGGGGTGCCTTGACGCCGCTGCCGGACGGCCGGGACGCCGCTGTCGGGCGGATGTCCGACGGTGTGGCGGCTGCGTAAGGTGAGGGCGTGAGCGAGCAGCAGCACCAGGAACAGCCGCGCGAGGAACAGCAGCCCCACGCGCGCGAGGACGCCCCGGCGGACGCGCGGCGCGTGGTCGTCGTCGGCGCCGGGATGGCCGGGGTCCAGACCGCCGTCGCCCTGCGGGAACAGGGGTTCAGCGGGCAGCTGCTGCTCCTGGGCGCCGAGCCGCACCAGCCGTACGACAGGCCGCCGCTGTCCAAGGCATACCTGCTCGGCAACGCCGAGGGCTCCGCGTTCGAGGTGGACTTCGAGGCGCTCGGCGTCGAACTGCGGCTCGGCGTCGAGGTGACCGGGCTGCGCCCCGGCGACCACGAGGTGGACACGGAGGCAGGCCCCGTCCCGTACGACGTTCTGGTCGTCGCGACCGGCGCGGTCCCGCTGGAGCTGCCCGGCGCGGAGGGCGTTCACGGCGTCCACCTGCTGCGCACCCTGGACGACGCCGAGCGCCTGCGCCCGGTCCTCGCCGGGAAGCACGACGTGGTCGTCGTCGGCGCGGGCTGGATCGGCGCCGAGTTCGCCACGGCCGCCCGGGAGGCCGGGTGCGCGGTCACCGTCGTGGAAGCCGCCGCACGGCCGCTCGCCGGGGCGCTGCCCGCCGAGGCCGCCGAACCGATGGCCGCCTGGTACGAGGAGAGCGGCGCCCAACTGCTGCTCCACGCGCGCGTGGAGCGGGTCGATCCCGGTCAGGTCGTCCTCGCCGACGGGCGGGTCCTGCCCGCCGGGGCGGTCGTCGTCGGCATCGGCGCCCGGCCCGCCACCGGCTGGCTGCGCGGCTCCGGGGTGGCGCTCGGCCCGGACGGCGCGGTCGTGGCCGACGACCACCTGCGCACCTCCGTGCCGGACGTGTACGCGGTCGGCGACTGCGCCTCGTTCCCCTCGGCGCGCTACGGGACGCGGCTGCACGTCCACCACTGGGACAACGCCCTTCAGGGACCCCGTACGGTCGCCGCCGCCGTGCTGGGCGCGGAGCCCCGGCCGTACGACCCGGTGCCGTACTTCTGGTCCGAGCAGTTCGGCCGGTTCGTCCAGTACGCGGGCCACCACGCCTCCGCCGACGAGGCCGTCTGGCGCGGTGACCCGGCCGACCCCGCCTGGGCGCTCGTGTGGCTGCGGGACGGCGCCCTGGTTGCGGTGCTCGCCGTGGGGCGGCCGCGCGACCTGGCGCAGGGAAGGCGGCTCATCGAGGCCGGTACGCCGGTCGATCCCGCGCTGGTCGCGGACCCGGACGTGCCGCTGAAGTCGGCGGTACGCGCCTGACACCTGACGCCCGACGGCCGGGCGGCGGGGGTCCGGCGACACGGGCCGTGGCCCGGACGGCGGGCCCGGCTACCCACTGTCAGCGCGGGATGGCACGCTTGTCGTGTGACCGAGATTGACACGAAGATCGACGAGCTCGTCCCCGCCTGGCTGTACCTCCCTGACATCGCCGAGCTGCTCGGCGTGGAAGTGACGCGGGTGCGGCAGCTCGTCAAGGAGGGCCAGCTGATCGCCGTGCGCCGCGGTGAGAACCGCGCGCTCCAGGTGCCCGCCGCCTTCATCAAGGACGGCAAGGTCGTCAAGGGCCTCTCCGGCACCCTGACCCTGCTCAGGGACGACGGCTTCACCGACGAGGAGATGCTGGAGTGGCTCTTCACGCCGGACCCGTCCCTGCCGGGCACGCCCGCGCAGGCCCTGGCGGAGAATCGCGGCACGGAGGTGAAGCGCCGCGCCCAGGCGCTCGCCGTCTGAGCCGACACGCCCGACAAGCCGACAAGCGACAAGCCGACACGAACGCCGCACGACACGGGCGGTGCGCGGCCGGAGCCCTCTCAGGCCCCGGCCGCGCACCGCCGCCGCACCGAACCGGGGGGATCACCTCATGTCCACCAGCGCCGCCGCGAGCCTGTCCGACGCGAGGCTGTACCTGTGCACGGACGCCCGCAAGCGCCAGGGAGACCTCCCGGAGTTCCTCGACGCGGTCCTCGCCGCCGGGGTGGACATCGTGCAGCTGCGCGACAAGGGCATGGAGGCCGGTGAGGAGCTGGAGCACCTCGCCGTGTTCGCCGACGCCTGCCGCCGCCACGGAAAGCTGCTCGCCGTGAACGACCGGGCCGACGTGGCGCACGCCGCCAGATCCCAGGTGCTGCACCTCGGCCAGGGGGACCTGCCCGTCCCCGCCGCCCGCGCCATCCTCGGCGACGGGGTGCTGATCGGCCGGTCCACGCACGCGGAGGCGGAGGTGGACGCGGCCGCCGCCGAGGTGGGCGTGGACTACTTCTGCACGGGCCCCTGCTGGCCCACGCCCACCAAGCCGGGCCGGTACGCGCCGGGCCTCGGCCTCGTGCGGTACGCGGCCTCCCTCGCCCAGGAGCGGCCCTGGTTCGCGATCGGCGGCATCGACGCGGGCAACCTCGACGAGGTGCTGGACGCGGGCGCCCGCAGGGTCGTCGTCGTCCGCGCCATCACGGAGGCGGACGACCCCGCCGCCGCGACGGCCGGCCTGGCCCGCCGCATACGTGAGCGGGCCGCCGCCGACGCCCCCGTGACCGTCGGCTGATCCGTCCCACCCGCGAGAAGACCACGTACCGGCCCCACTCGTCCGCATACTGGGACGAATACCGGGGCGAACAGGCATATCGCCCCCACCCCTGTCCGCCCATCGGACAAGATTCCGGCAAAAGGCCCGAAAGGTGCTGCTCCGGTTGGGTGAGGCATCTCCGGATGGCTAACCTGCCCGTATGGCCCTAGGCACCCCCTCCACCAGGACGGATCGCGCGCGTACGGTGCGCGATCTGCTCGACAGCGGCACCACGTACTCCTTCGAGTTCTGGGCGCCCAAGACCGAGAAGGGCGAGCGGAACCTCTGGACCGCGCTGCGCCGGGTGGAGGCGGTGGCCCCGAGCTTCGTCTCCGTGACGTACGGGGCGGGCGGCTCCACGCGCGAGGGCACCGTCAAGGCCACCGAGCAGATCGCCGCCGACACGACGCTCACCCCCGTCGCGCACCTCACGGCGGTGGGCCACTCGGTCGCCGAACTGCGCAACATGGTGGGCCAGTTCGCCGACGTCGGCATCCGCAACATCCTCGCCCTGCGCGGCGACCCGCCCGGCGACCCGATGGGCGAGTGGATCCCGCACCCGCAGGGCCTGCACTACGCCGCCGACCTGGTCCGGCTGATCAAGGAGGCCGGCGACTTCTGCGTGGGTGTCGCCGCGTTCCCCGAGATGCACCCCCGGTCCACGGACTGGGACACGGATGTCCGCCATTTCGTCGACAAGTGCCGCGCCGGGGCCGACTACGCGATCACGCAGATGTTCTTCGAGCCGGAGAGCTACCTGCGTCTGCGCGACCGGGTCGCCGCCGCGGGCTGCGACACGCCGGTCATCCCCGAGGTCATGCCCGTCACGGCGGTGCGCCAGCTGGACCGGTTGCCGCAGCTCAGCAACGCGCATTTCCCCCCGGCCGTCAAAGAGCGCATCCTCGCGGTCAAGGACGACGCGGCCGCTGTACGCTCCTTGGGCATCGAGTTCGCGACGGAGTTCTGTGCGCGGCTGCTGTCCGAAGGCGTGCCCGGACTGCACTTCATCACGCTGAACAACTCCACGGCGACACTCGAGATCTACGAGAATCTCGGACTGCATCAGCAGTCCTGACCGGCCGTACCCTCACTCCCCGAGGCGGCGGCCGACGAGAGGGGCGGGCATGGACTGGAGCTGGTGGACGGTCCTCTACATCGCGTTCGGCGTCGTCGCGCTCTGGCTTCTCGGCGAGGTACTGCTGCAGTACAAGGCGCGGCTGCGCTGGCGGCTGCTGGCCTTCTTCGGCTTCCTCGGCGTCGTCGCCGGTGTCGTCCTGTCGTCGCTCCCCCTGATCATCGCGGGCACGGCGGCGTTCGGCGTCGGCCAGGCCCTCGTCACGATGTCCTTCCTGCGCGGCTTCTCCACCGGCTGGGCGCTCGGCGGCAAGCCCGGCGCCAGCCGCCGCCGCAGGACCGCGGGGCAGGACCGGGAGCCCGGCCCCGCGCTGGAGGTCACCGAGCTCGCGTACGACGACCCGCAGGAGCCGCCCATGCCGGCCGCCCCGCCCGTCCACGAGCCGCTCCCGCTGCCCGACGACACGGGCGAGTACGGCGTCTACGGCACGTCCGGTACGCAGCAGCCCGCCCCCGCCCCCGACGGCGCCCCGCAGGAGGCGTACGGCGACTACCCGGCGTACGACCCGGCCGCGTACGCCCCCGCCCACGACTACGGCACGGACAGCGGCCGGCACCAGTACGCCGCCTACGCGGACCCGTACGGCGGCACGGCGACCGCCGCGCCCGACCCGCAGCAGTACGGCGCCTACGACCCGTACGGCCGGCAGCAGTACGCCGCCGACCCGTACGCCCAGCAGTACGCCACGGACACCCCGCCCGGCGGCGTATGGGTGCCGCCCCAGCGCGACAACGAACCGCAGTTCCCGCCCCCGCCGCAGCAGCCCCCGGCCCCCTACGGCTACGACCAGACGCCCCAGCGCTACTGAGCTGCTGACGGGCGCCCCTACCGCCCTACCGCGAGCCGCGGAAGTCCGCGCCCTCCACGATCAGGCCCGCGACCAGCGCGCCCGACATCCCGGCGTGCGCGAGGCCGCCACCCGGGTGGGACCAGCCGCCCGCGAAGTACAGGCCCGGCAGCGGCGCCAGGTTCGCGGCGGGCAGCCACGCGCCGCGCCCGCCCGCCAGCGCGGGCGCGGGCACCCGGCGGCTCCCGGTCTCGTCCCGGGTGTGGACCGGCGTACGGACCTCACGCCACAGCAGCCGCTCCCGAAGCCCCGGCACCGCCGACGCGGCGGCCTCCACCATCCGGTCCGCGAACGCCTCCACGGCCGCCGTGTCGCCCCACGGGTCACCCGCGCCGCCCGCGTCCCCCGCCGGGACCGTCGCCGTCACCGTGACCGCCTCGTGGTCGCCGTCCGGCCGCAGCTCCGCGTCGTCCGGGCGCAGCACCACCACGGTCGGCCGCGCGCACAGCGGCCCGCCGCCCGCGAGGGCCGCCCGCTCCCCGGCCGGGTCCGCCGAGTGCACCACCGTGCGGTGCGCCGCGCCGTCCTCCCGCGCGCCGCGCAGCGCCAGGCACACGGTGACCCGCCCCGACGCCACCCCGGTCTGGAAGCGCGGCCACTCCTCCTGCCGCTCCCACGCGACCACATGGTCCTCGTACAGCGCCGGTACCGGCGCCCCCGCCACCACGTGGTCGGCGTCCACGACCCGCCCGTCCGCCAGTTCCAGACCGGCGGCCCGCCCGTCCCTCGCGACCACGCCGGTCACGCCCGTGCCGAAGACGAACTCGACGCGCCGCGCCAGGCACCGCTCGTACACCGCGTCGGCCAGCGCGCGCAGGCCGCCGCGCACGTACCAGGTGCCGAAGGTCTGCTCCATGTACGGCAGGACCGCCGCCGACGGGGGAGCGGCGGCCGGGTCGAGCCCGTACGCCAGCGCGTACCCGTCCAGCAGCGCCGCGAGCCGCGCGTCGCCCAGCTCCCGGCGGCCCACCTCGGCGAGCGTCGTCGCGCCGCGGCGCAGCAGGCCCGTCCTCCGCGCCGGGTACGGGTCGCGGGAGAACGGCGTCACGTCGGCCGGGAGCGGCTCCTCCAGCAGCGGGCGCCGCGAGCGGTCCCAGGCGTCGCGCGCCCGGTTCAGGAACGCCGCCCACCGCTCGCCCGCGCCCCGCCCGAGAGCGTCGTCCAGGGCGGCGACCACCCCGGCCCGCGAGGCGTTCGGCAGGGACACGGCCGTACCGTCCGCGAAGACGTGGCGGCTCGCCGGGTCCACCTGCGTCAGCTCGACGCGGCGCTCCAGCGGCTCCTTGCCGGTCTTGACGAACAGGTCCCGGTACACGGCGGGCAGGTGCAGCAGCCCGGGCCCGGTGTCGAAGCCGAAGCCGTCCCGTACGAAGCGACGCACCCCGCCGCCGTACGTCTCCGCCCGCTCGTGCACCGTCACCTGGTGCCCCGCGACGGCCAGCCGGGCCGCCGCCGCCATGGCGCCCATCCCGGCGCCGATCACCGCAATCCGTGCCATGCGGGCGACTCTATAAGCCACGCGGAACCCGGCCCCGCCAGCCCCCGGACCCCGCCCCGGCCCGGTGGCCGGCGCCCGGCACCGCAGGTCGGGCCCGGCGTCGACGCCCGCGTCGCAGACCGGCATCGCAGACCGGCATCGCAGACCGGCATCGCAGACCGGCCCGCGAGCCGGCGCGCAGGTCAGCCCGCCGGTCCGGCTGCGCCGCCCCTCGCCGCCGGGTGCCGCTCCTCGCGCCGCCCGGCACGCCGTCGGCGGAAGCGGCGGATGCGGCCCGCGAGGAGGACGATCACGGTGACGCCGAGCGCCAGCAGCGCCGCCGCGACGGCCGCCGCGGCGACCGGGTTGAAGACCGCGAACGTCACGATCGCGGCGACGCCGAGATCCTCCGCGACGCTGACCACGGTGTTGCTGAACGGCTCGGGCGAGGTGTTGACCGCCATCCGCGTACCGGCCTTGACCAGGTGGCTCACCAGGGCGGTCGAGCCGCCGACCGCGCCCGCCGCGAGCTCGGGCAGCGACCCGGACTGGCCCGCCAGCAGGGCCGTCACCACCGCGCCGGATACCGGGCGCACGACCGTGTGGACCGAGTCCCAGGCGGTGTCCACGTACGGGATCTTGTCGGCGACCGCCTCGCAGAGGAACAGCACTCCGGCGGCGATCAGCACGTCGGTGCGCTGGAGCGCCGCGGGCACGTCGTCGGCGACGCCCGTCGCGCCGAACACGCCGAGGAGCGGGATCACCGCGTAGGCGTTGATCCCGCTGGCCCAGCCGCTGGTGAAGCCAGGGGGAGTACGGACACGGACGCGATCGTAGCCAGCCGCCCGCGCCCGCGGGTGGGGTCCGGCACGGAGGGCTGAGTATCCGTACTCAGGCGTCCGGATGAGTAGGTACGCGGATGGGGCGCGGCCCGCCGGGACGGAAGAGTGGGGGTCACGGAAGGGGCGCGGCGCGGGTACCGCCGACACGGGGCTGCGGAACCGGCACCGCGCACCTGCCCGTACGGGGGAAGCAAGGGGGACACGGGGGTGGACGCGCCGGTCCGGCGGGGCTCGGGGGGATCGAGCCTCACCGGACCGGCGCTTTCCTATGCCCGTACGCAGGCCCGCACGCCCGCTCAGGCGCACGCCCGCACGCCCGCTCGGGCGCCCGGCTCGGCGAGCAGGCGCACCGCGGGCCCGTCCGTCAGCGGCCGCCGCTCACCCGCACCGGCGCGCGCCCGCCTTGCACGGGCGCCTCAGCGGCCGGTCACTCGCCCGTGCAGCAGCCGCGACAGCGCCGCGTGCACGTCGTCGAGGGACCGCTCCCGCTGGAACGCCTGCCAGTCGAGCGCCGCCACCAGCACCATGCCGACCAGCGCCGCGGCCGACAGCGAGACATCGATGTCCTCGCTCACCTCGCCGTTCGCGACGGCCTCCCGCAGCACCGTCTCCACGACCGCGACCGCCTCCTGCCGCACCACCAGCAGCGTGGACTGCCACGCCCGGTTGGTGCGCCACAGCTCGGCCACGTACAGCTGGGTGAACGCCGGGTACCGGTCGATGAAGACCAGACCCGCCCGGATCATCGCGTCCAGCGCCTCGACCCGCGTCCCGCCGCGCGCCGCCGTCTCGTCGGCGGCGGTGCGCAGCGAGGCCGTCAGCAGGCCGACGCCGTGCCGCAGCAGCTCCTCGAACAGCTCGGTCTTGCTCTTGAAGTTGTAGTAGACCGTGCCCTTGGCGACCCCGGCCCGCTCCGCGATCTCGTCGACGGTCGTCGCCGAGAAGCCCTGTTCCGCGATGAGGGTGACGGCCGCCTCGTACAGCTTGGTGCGGGTGGCCTGCCGACGGGTGCTCTGGGTGTCCATGGCGTCGATTCTCACAGGTCCGTGCGGTCCTTCCCGCCTACAGGCTCAGCTCGGGGTGCAGTCGGTCGAACGTCCACACCTGCTTGCGGCGGGCGGACAGGGCGGTCAGCGCGAGCGCGCCCGCCGTGAACGCCGCCAGCACCGCGCACGCCAGCCACACCGGGTCCAGCGGGCCGCCGGTGATGAGCCTGCGCAGCGCCTCGACGACATGGGTCATCGGCAGGTACGGGTGGACGGCGTTGAAGAAGCCCGGACTGGTCTGCACCGGGTACGTGCCGCCCGCCGACGTGAGCTGGAGCATCAGCAGCGCCAGGACGAGGATGCGCCCCGCCGCGCCGAACCGGGCGTTCAGCCACTGGATGATCGCCGCGAAGCAGCAGGTCACCAGGGCCAGGAAGCCCACGGTCCCGGCCGAGCGCGCCATCTCCAGGCCGAGGCCCCAGTGCAGTACCGCCATCAGGGCCGCCACCTGCGCCAGGCCGATCACCGCGACGGGCAGCCAGCCCGCGAACGCGATCCGCCAGGCGGAGGCGCCCGCGGCGAGGGCCCGCCGGTTCATCGGCTGGATCAACATGTACGCGACCATGGCGCCCACCCACAGGGACAGCGGGATGAAGTACGGGGCGAAGCCGGTGCCGTAGTTCGCCGCCTTGTGCAGCGACTGCGAGGCGAGCTGGACCGGGTCGGCCATCACCTCGGTACGGCGGTCGCGGTCCCGCTTGTCGTAGTCGGGGATGCGCTCGACGCCCTCGTCGAGGCCGCTGGCCAGCTCGGTGGAGCCGTCGGCCAGCTTGAACAGGCCGCCGTTCAGGTCGTTGGCGCCCTTCTTGATCTTGCCGAGCCCGGAATCGACGCGGACGGCGCCGTCCTTGCTCTTGGTGATGCCCTTGTGGAGGTCGGCCATGCCCTTGGCGACGCGCTGGGCGCCGCTGTTCAGCTCGTTGATGCGGGCGATGGCGTAGTCGACGTCCTGGCTGAGCGTCGGCGCGCGCTTGCCGAGGGCCTCCGCCTTGCTCTGGAGGTCGGCGAGGTGGGCGTCCAGCTTCTTCAGGTCGCCGTTGCTGTCCTGCGCCAGCGCGTGGATGTCGTCGCCGATGACCGCCACGTCGGCGGCGGCGACCTTGGCCTTCTTCAGCTCCTCGCACAGCTCGGAGTCGGTGACGAGGCCGCCTTCGCACCGCTTGGTGTACAGCGCGGTGAGCCCCTCGGACGCCTGCTGCGCGCGGGTGCGGGCGCCGGGACCGAGCCGGACGATGCTGTCGAGGCTGTTGCGGGCCGCCTTGGAGGTGTCCGCGACGAGCCGGGCGGCGTCGCCGACCTGCTTGCCGTTGTCGCGGAGGTACGGGCGGACCTTCGGCGCGACGCCGTTGACCCGGTCGGCGAGCTGCTGCGTGCCGTCAGCGACCTTGCGGGTGCCGCTCTTCAGCTCCCCGGCGCCGGAGTCGATCTTCTTCAGCCCGGAGGCGAGGTCGGAGGTGCCGTCCTTGAGCTTCGCCAGGTTGTCCGCGATGCTCTTGGCGCCCTTCTTCGCCTCGCCGACGCCGTCCTTGAGGTCGTTGGCGCCCTTGGCGGCCTTCTCCGTCGCGTCGTGGATGTCGGAGAACGAGATGAAGATCTTGTCGAGGAAGGTACGGGACGACTTCGTCGAGGCGGCCGTCCGCACCTCGGAGAACACGCTGCGGGAGATCTGGCCGACGATGTAGTTGTTGGCGTCGTTCGTCCGCACCTGGAGGGCGCCCGTCTCGGGGGCGTCGCCGGAGCTGGACGCGATGCGGGCGCTGAAGTCCTCCGGCATCGTCAGCGACAGGTAGTACCGGCCGTCCTCGACGCCCGCGCGCGCCTCGGCGTCGCTCACCTCGTGCCAGTCGAAGACGGCGCTGTCCTTGAGGCCGTCGGCGAGGTCGTCGCCTGCGTTGATCCTCTTGCCGTCGGTGGTGGCGCCCTTGTCCTCGTTGACGAGGGCGACGGGTATCCGGTCGAGCCTGCTGTACGGGTCCCAGAACGACCACAGGTACAGCGCGCCGTACAGCAGCGGCAGCAGCAGGATCGCGACCAGCGCGGCGCGCGGCAGCTTCCCCCGCCCGAACCGCCTCAGCTCAAGCGCGGCCAGTTTCGGCGATCGCATCGGCCGCCCCCTCCTCGTCGTCCTCGTCCTCGTCGTCCTCGCCGGCGCCGCCCTCGCCCCGGCGGGGCTCCTCGGCCTCCGGACGGGTCCCTCCGGCCTTCCGGGCTTCCTCCGAGGCGGGCTCTCCGGCTTCCTCTGAAGCGGCTGCCTCGGCCCCGGCCTTTTCGTCCTTCGGCCCCTCGCCGTCGCCCTTCGCGCCTGCGGCCGAGCCCGTCGTACGGACCACCGCGTCCGCCTCGTCCGGCACCTCCGTGCAGACCGCCAGTACGGTCACGCCGCTGTCCGCGACGGAGCGGAGCATCGACCAGGCGGCCGCCTCATCCGCGTCGCCCAGCTTCAGGTCCGTGTCGTCCACCGCGAGCAGCCGCGGCGCACCCACCAGGGCGAGCGCCACGGACAGGCGCAGGGCCTCCAGCCGCTCCAGGTCCCGTACGGACGTCCGCTCGCCCTTGGGCAGCGTCTCCGGGTCCAGCCCGGCGGCTTCCAGGGCGGCCTCCACCCGGCGCCGGTTCTCGGCCGCCCGCCCGGCGCGCGGGCGCAGCAGGGCCAGCGGCGAACCGCTGAACCTGCGCCGCAGCAGCGCGGCCTCCCGCAGGTGCTCGGCGACGGTGAACGCCGGGTCCAGGTCGCTCACACCCGGTACGTGCGCGAGGGCGCTGAACCGTCGTACGGCGGCCATCTTGCGCGGCAGGCGCACCCCGCCCACCTCGGCGAACCCCTCGGCGGCCTTCATCCGCCCGGTCAGGGCGAGCAGCAGGCAGGTGCGGCCCGACCCGGAGGGGCCCGCCAGGGCGACGAGGCTGCCGGGAGCGGCGTCCACGTCGATCCCCCGGAAGGCCCAGCCGCGCGGGCCCTTCACGCCGAATCCCTCCGCTCTGACGGCCGCCCCGGGCCGGGACGCCTCCGCCCAGGTGGTGCCGGTCCCGTTGTCCGCGCTCTCCACGAACCCCCCAACGTCTTTGAACTGACCAGTCAGTTCAAAAACTACAGGTGATCGTTGGGGTGAAGCAAAACCGCAGGTCAGCGGCGATTGTCAGTGGCAGCTCGCACGATGGGGGCAGACGGCTGGAGTGCCGTCACACGACGACAGGAGGTCCGTCATGGCGAGCGACGTCCATCCCGTGCCGCGCCGCTCATCGGCCCCGCCCGCCGCCCTCGACCTGCTCGCCCAGGCACACGCGGGACTGGCCGAGGCGACCACCCTCGACGACCCCAACGAGCGGTACGCCACGGCCCACCTGGCCGCCCTCCGCACCGCCGCCGCCGTCCTGGCCGTACGCGGCCGTCCCGACACCCGGCGGCGCGGGCGGCGCGGAATCCGTACCGCCTGGGAGATCCTCACCGAGACCGCGCCCGAGCTGGCCGAGTGGAGCGCCCTGTTCGCGGCGGGCGCCGACCGCAGGGCCCGCGCCGAGGCGGGCATACGCGGAGCCGCCACCGCGCGCGACGCCGACGACCTGGTCCGTGACGTCGCGCTGTTCCTGCGCCTCGTGGAGCGGCTGCTCACGCTGCGGCCCACACCGCGGCCGAGGACGGCGCCCGAGGCCATAGGCTGGGACCGTTCGTAACAGTCACCGAGGAGACAACTGCCGTGTCCGACCCGCAGCGCCCCCGTGCCTCCCTCCGTACCGCCGTCGTGTGGGACGTCCTGGAGGAGGCCCTCAACCGCAGGGTCGAAGCGACCGGCCGGAAAACGCTCGACGTCCTGGACACGGGCGGCGGCAGCGGCAACTTCGCGGTGCCCGTCGCCCGCCTCGGCCACCGCGTGACCGTGGTGGACCCCAGCCCCAACGCCCTGTTCGCGCTGGAGCGCCGCATCGCGGAGGCCGACGTCGCCGACCGCGTCCGCGGCGTCCAGGGGGACATCCACGACCTGTTCGACGTGGTGGAGCGCGGCGGCTTCGACGCGGTCCTCTGCCACGGCGTGCTGGAGTACGTGGAGGACCCCGCCGAAGGCGTGCGCCACGCCGTGGAGGCGCTGCGGCCGGACGGTGTGCTGAGCCTGCTCGCCGCGGGCCTCGGCGGTGCCGTTCTGGCGCGGGCCCTCGCCGGTCACTTCAACCAGGCGCTCCGCGCCCTGACCGACCCGGCCGGCCGCTGGGGCGACGCCGACCCGGTGCCGCGCCGCTTCACCGCCGAGCAGCTCACCGAGACCGTCGAGGCGGCCGGTGTGGAGGTCGGCGCGGTGCACGGCGTACGGGTCTTCGCCGACCTGGTCCCCGGCGTGCTCGTGGACACGGAGCCGGGCGCGCTCGACGCCCTGAACCGGCTGGAAGCCGCCGCCGCCGAGCTGCCCGCGTTCCACTCGGTCGCCACGCAGTTGCACGTCCTGGGCCAAAAGCGCGGCTGACCCCGCGGACCGCCCTGAACAGCGCCTCAGCGGCAGATGGAGTACGCCACAGCCGCCCCGATCGCGCCAGGTTCCCCGTATGATCGAAGGACACCATCCGGCATGACGGTTCGGCCGACGGGGAATCAACGCCTCACCAGCCGAACCGGCATGGCGGCCCGATCGGCGAATTGGCACTGAGGGCGGGTTTCACGGGGACGAATCCCTGCCTATCCTGAAAGGGCCGCATACCGGTCGCCCCCGCGACCGACGATGAGGAGGACTCCGTGCCGCTCTCGGAGCACGAGCAGCGAATGCTCGAGCAGATGGAGCGAGCGCTGTACGCCGAAGATCCCAAGTTCGCGACAGCGCTCGAGGGAAGCGGGCTGCGTACGTACACCCGACGACGGGTCTACCAGGCGGTCGCTGGATTCCTGGTGGGTATCGCGCTCCTCATGGCCGGAATGGTCGCCCAGCAGATCTGGATCAGCGTGGTGGGGTTCCTCGTCATGCTCGGCTGTGCGGTCCTGGCCGTGACCGGCTGGCGCAAGGCCCCCAAGCCCGGGGAGCAGCCAGCTCCCGGAGCCGCGCCCCAGGGGCGGGCGAACCGGCAGCGCCGCTCCATGATGAACCGCATCGAGGAACGCTGGCAGCGCCGCCAGGACGAACAGGGCCACTGACCTAATGCCGATGGAGGGGTGACCGCGGAAGCGGTCACCCCTCCATCGGCATGTACACCCACCGCCCTGAGCGACGGCACCCGAGCGCGCCACGGGCCCCGTGCTGCTGCGCGTCCTCCCTGCGGTGGCCGCTCCCGTACTGGGCAACCGCCTTGCGGACACGTCCGCCCCGTCGCGTGCCGGCCAGCCCATGCGGGGTCGTTGCCACGCGGGTCCGCTCTCCCCGCTGTGGGTCTCGCCCCGCGCCTGGCGGGTGCCCGGTCGAGCGCCTCGCGTACAGGTGGGCACCCTCCCGGGCGGGTACCCCGTTGTGCCCACCCGTTCCGCCTTGCGGAACGCCTGCCCACAACGAGGTGGGGCACCGCCCCAGGGAGCGGCCCGGCCCAGGGAGCGGCCCACCCAGGGAACTGTGCCGCCCCGCAGGGAACCGCACCGCCCCGCTGGGGTGCGCCGCCCGGAGAAGGTGGCCCAGGACCAGCCGCGGGCGCGCCGCCCAGGCAGGGCACGGGCCCAGGGGCCCCAGGCCCCGGGGGCTAGCCGCGCAGGCGGGGCGGGAGGCGCAGGAGGGTGCCGCAGCGGGCGGTGAACGCGGCGCGGCGGTGGGAGGCCGCCCAGGCGACGCGCGCCGCCGACCGGGGCGCCAGCAGCGCCCGCAACCGCGCACCGCGCCCCACAGCCGCCGCCAGCCCGGCCCGTACCGCACCGGCCTGTGCCGCCAGGCCCTCGGCGGCGCCCGGCACGCGCGCGTACAGGGCCTCCTCCACGGCGCCCGCGATCCGGTGCACCGCCTCGGCCGCCGCACCCTCCAGCCGGCCCTCCCGCACCAGCCGCTCCGCCGTCCGGCGCGGCGTCAGCGACTCGTCGGGCAGGACGCCCAGATCCCAGGCCGAGTCCACGACCTCGGCCCACACCGCCAGGGGCTCCCCGCCCCGCAGCCTCCGCGCCCGTACCCGCCGCCGCCACAGCATCGGCGTCAGCGGCAGCAGCACCACCGCCGCGCCCCCGGCCACCGCCAGCAGCACCGGACCGAGCGCCATCCCGGAGTCCGCGGGCGGCTCGGCGCCCTGCGGCGTCGTCCCCGCGCAGCCCTCGGGGCCCACCACCTGCGGGGCGCAGCTGTCCTGCGGCGACGGCTCCGCCGAGGGGGCCGCCGACGGGCGGGGCTCGGTCTCGTCCGCGCCCGGGTCACCGGCGTCAGGCGCGTCCGGCATCGCGTACTCCGGGATCGACCCCCGCGACGGCGTCGGCTCGAACCGGGTCCAGCCCACGCCCTCGAAGTACAGCTCCGGCCACGCGTGCGCGTCCTTGATGCTCACCGACACGGTGCCACCGGCCGACGGCGTGCCCGGCATGAAACCGACGGCGACCCGGGCCGGGATGTTCAGCGTGCGGGCCATGGCCGCCATCGCGAAGGAGAAGTGGACGCAGAAGCCCTCCCTGTCCTTCAGGAACCGGGAGATCGCGGTGACGCCCGTCCCGGACTCCACCTTCGTGTCGTACCGGAAGCCGCCCTGCGTGGCGAACCAGTCCTGGAGCCGCACCGCCCGCTCGTAGTCGTTCTTCGCTTCCGCCGTCACCTGGAGCGCCGTGGCCTTCACATCCCGCGGCAGCGAGTCCGGTACGCGCGTGTACTCCCGCAGCAGCGCGCCCGGCGCCGCCGGGGCGACCGCCAGCTGCTCGGGGGTCGGCCGGACCACGAGGCTGCTCACCGAGTACTGGACGCCGCCCGTCGTCTGCCCGTCGTCCCCGACGACCATCCGTCCGACCGGCTCGTACCGCCAGCGGCCCTCGACGTCCACGTCCGTCGCCGGGTACGGCATCGGCAGCCACTTCTGCTCGTACGAACCGGCCGCCGAGAAGTTCGTCGTGATCTCCGTCGTGCCGGTCCGCGGGCTCAGCCCGACCGGCGTGGGCAGCCGCTCCGGCACGTCCTCCACCCCCCGTACGGACGTGCGCCACGACGTGCCGTCGAACTGGTCCAGCGACACGAGCCGCAGGTACATCCCGGACAGGTCCGGCGCGTTCGTCCGGTACCGCAGCACCTCGCGGTCGGCGGGCTGCGTCAGGTTCTCCTTCAGCGACACGAGCGGGTTCACCGCCGAGATCGTGCCGCCCGCGCCCTCGCCGGTGGACGTGCCGCCCAGCAGGCCGTCACCCAGCGACGGCAGCACGCTTGGCACGACCACGGCGATGCCGAGCGCCAGCGCGCCGATCCGCCGTCCGGTGCGCAGCGGCGCGGGCGCCGACCCGTCCGGCGTCCCGAACGCGGCCGGGCCGCCCGGCCGGGGCTTCGGGCCGCCGAACACGCGGCCCCACTGGGCCAGCCGGTCACGGCCCTCCGCCAGCAGCAGCCCCAGATATCCGGCCGCCGCCACCAGGAACCACAGCCAGCTCGCCCCGCCGCCGCCCGACAGCCCGGCCGCGACCGAGTACAGCGCCAGCAGCGGAAGACCCGCCGGGGCCGCGCTGCGGAACGTCACCGCCAGCACGTCCACGGCGAGGCCGATCAGCAGCACCCCGCCGACCAGCATCAGCCGGATGCCGTCCGTCACCGGCGCGGGGGGCGCGTACTGACCCACGTCGTGCACGCCCGCCTCCAGCAGCGCGCCGAACCGGCGGAACACGTCCGGCGACGGCAGCACCCCGGCCACCGCCTGCTCCCGCGCGAACAGCGCCGTCAGCAGGACCAGGCCCACCGCGACCTGCGAGGCCACCGTCAGCGGGCGGGCCACCGGCACCCGCCGCGCCGCCGCTCCGACCCCGGCCACGACCGCCAGCGGCAACGCCGCCTGGAGTATCCAGCCGACCTCGCCGACCAGCGGCAGCAGCGAACACGCCGCCGCCACCGTCGCGATCAGGGCACACACCGTCAGGCGCCCGCCGCCGCTCATGACCAACCCCCAGAGAAGCCCGTCGTACCACCGCCGGCGACCGCGCCCACGCCGCGCGTGGCGTGCCGCCACAGCGCGGCGAGCGAGTCGCCCGGCCGCACCGGCACCGCCGCCCAGCCCGCCTCCTGAAGGAGCCGCACCGCGTCCGCCACCCCACCAGAACCGCCAGCACCAGCAGAGCCACCGGCCACACCAGCACCAGCAAGCCCACCAGCATCAGCAGACCCACCGGCCCCATCACCCCCGACGTCCCGGACGAACGCGACCGCCGTACCGCTGCGCCGCCGCATCCGGCACGCCAGCTCCGCCTGCGCCTCGTCCAGATCGCCGAAGAACGCGATCAGCAGCCCCTCGCTCCCGGCCGCGCGCAGCACGTCGTGCGCCCGCCCGAGACCGGCCTCCTCGGAGTGGTCCACCACCGCGAGCGCGTCCATCATCAGGCCCGCCGTGTCCGCCGCCTCGTGTCCCGGCGCGACATACCCGTCCCCGCCGTCGCCGGTCAGCGTGTCCCCGGTGTCCGTCAGCAGCCGCACCGCGTAGCCGCGCTCCAGCATGTGGGTCACCGCCGACGCGGCGCCCGACACGGCCCACTCGAACGACGAGTCCGGCCCGCCGCTCTCGTACGCCTCCGCGCGCGTGTCCAGCAGCACCGTGCAGCGGGCCTGCTGCGGCTGCTCCTCGCGCCGCACCATCAGCTCGCCGTACCGGGCCGTGGAACGCCAGTGCACCCGGCGCAGGTCGTCGCCGTACCGGTACTCGCGCGGGATGATGTCGTCCTCGCCGACCTGAGCCAGCGAGTGGTGCCGCCCCTCGCCGTACCCGGGCGCCTCACCGGCAAGCCGGACGGCCGGCAGCGGTTCCGTACGCGGGACGACGGTCAGCAGGTCGTACGCGCTGAACGAACGCGTCAGCTCGCACATCCCGAACGGGTCGCTCAGCCGCAGCTGGAGCGGGCCCAGCGGATACCGCCCGCGCAGGTCGGAGCGGACCCGGTACGACACCTCCCGCTTGCCGCCCGGCTCCACCCGGTCCAGGACGAACCGGGGCCGCGGCCCCAGCACGTACGGCACGTGGTCCTGGAGCATCAGCAGCCCGGTCGGCAGCCGCGACACGTTGTCCATCCGCAGCCGCACCCGCGCCTCCGCGCCCGCGGCCACCCGCTGCGGGGACAGCCTGCGGCTCGCCGTGACCCGGTAGCGGGTGCGGTGCAGCACCGTCACACACACCAGCGGCAGTGCCGCCAGCAGCAGACCCACGCGCAGCAGGTCCGGCTGGCCGAGCACGTACGCGCACACGGCCGCCGCCAGCCCGGCCGCCAGGAACGACCGGCCGCGCGTGGTCAGCCCGCCGAAAGCGCCCCACAGGCCGCCTCGGACCGCGCCGTCCGGGCCGGCGGGACGCGCGGCCGTCATCACAGCCGCCGCAGGCCGGGCCGCTGGGCGAGGAACGCCTCACCGGCGGGCTGCTGCTGGGCCACCGCGGGCACGGGCGTCCGCTGGAGGATGTCCACGACGACCTGCTCGGCGGTCCGCCGGTTCAGCTGGGCCTGCGCGGTGGGCAGCAGCCGGTGCGCCAGGACGGGCACGGCCAGCGCCTGCACGTCGTCCGGCAGCGCGTACTCGCGGCCGGCCAGCGCCGCGGCGGCCTTCGCGGCCCGCAGCAGATGCAGCGTCGCGCGCGGCGACGCGCCGAGCCGCAGGTCGGGGTGAGTACGGGTGGCGCCGACCAGGTCCACGGCGTACCGGCGGACCGAGTCGGCGACGTGGATGCCGCGCACCGCGTCGATCAGCTTCACGATGTCGTGGGCGTGCGCCACCGGCTGGAGGTCGTCCAGCGGGGAGAGACCGCCGTGCGTGTCGAGCATCCGCAGCTCGGCCTCGGGGCTCGGGTAGCCGATCGAGACGCGCGCCATGAAGCGGTCCCGCTGGGCCTCGGGGAGCGGATACGTTCCTTCCATCTCCACCGGGTTCTGCGTGGCCACCACCATGAACGGGCTCGGCAGCTCGTACGACTGCCCGTCCACGGTGACCTGGCGCTCCTCCAGCGACTCCAGCAGCGCCGACTGGGTCTTGGGCGAGGCGCGGTTGATCTCGTCGCCGATCACGATCTGCGAGAAGATCGCGCCCGGCTTGAACTCGAACTCGCGCCGCTGCTGGTCGTACACCGACACGCCCGTGATGTCGGAAGGCAGCAGGTCGGGCGTGAACTGGATGCGCCGCACCGAGCAGTCGATGGACCGCGCCAGCGCCTTCGCCAGCATCGTCTTGCCGACACCGGGGACATCCTCGATCAGGAGGTGTCCCTCGGCCAGCAGCACGGTCAGCGAGAGCCGTACGACCTCGGGCTTGCCCTCGATCACACCCTCCACCGACCGGCGGACGCGCTCCGCTGTGGTGGTCAGATCAGTGAGGCTCGCTCGATCGTCATAGGTCGTCACCGGCCCTCCTCGGCCCTTTCGATCATGGGCCGGTGCGATGAAAAGACATCACGGCCCACCCAGAGATACGGACACCGCCCGCGGAGCGTTTCCTGCGGTCCGGAAGGGTGTCACCCCGCATTCTTGTTGCCGTGCGGCGCGGTGTCACTCGGCTGCGGACAACCGCGGGCGATATGTCAGGGCTTCAGTGGTTCGGTCCGGCACTCCGGGGCCGTCGGCCCCGCCGGACGAGCCACCGGCGACGCCCGGCGGTGACCGGCGGCCACCCCGGGCGGACCCTCCGGCGAGCCGGACCCGGGCGCCGCCCGGTCGGGGCGCCCCGGTCCGGCATGCCCGCGTCCGCGGGCAGCCCGGTCAGGCCGGGTCGATCTCCCGCAGCAGACCGGTCGTCACGTCGAAGACGAAGCCCCGCACATCGTCGGTGTGCTGGAGGAACGGCGAGGTCCGCACCCGCTGCATCGACTGCCGCACGTCCTGGTCCACGTCCCGGAACGCCTCCACCGCCCAGGTCGGACGCTGCCCGACCTCCTGCTCCAGCTCGTCACGGAAGCCCTCGGTGATCTTCTCCAGGCCGCACCCCGTGTGGTGCACGAGCACGACGCTGCGCGTGCCGAGGGCGCGCTGGCTGATGGTGAGCGAGCGGATCACGTCGTCCGTGACCACGCCGCCCGCGTTACGGATCGTGTGGCAGTCGCCCAGGTTCAGGCCGAGGGCCGCGTGGAGGTCGAGACGGGCGTCCATGCAGGCGACGACTGCCACCTTGAGCACGGGCCGCGCGTCCATGCCGGGGTCGGTGAACTGCTCGGCGTAACGGCGGTTCGCCTCGACGAGGCGGTCGGTGACCGTCCCGTCCTGGACGTTGGTGGGGAGATGCGCGGAAGTCGACATGGATACGACGTTAATGGTCACGGCTCGGCGGGGCCCGTCGTGAGTGCGGACAAAGAACGTCAATGAGGCGTGGTGTGAGGTAACCCACAGGGCGGATGCGTTCTCCACCCGAAGGGGTGATCTGTCCAGGTTGATCCCGTCGGTGAGTCCCCCGGACGACGCGCTCGGCCGGTTGATTGACCGCACGGGGGAGTGGACTAGAGTGGCGCGAGTTCACGGAGACAATGAGCGAATTCCGAGCGATTTCCGCAGTTTCTCCTCCGCGTGTGCGGTGGCATGTACGGCTCGGCGCCTCCGCTCGCCGGTCGGCCGACGCCCTCTCCGGCGCCGGTGGCCCGGTGGTACGTACGCCGCGCCGGACCTGAGAGGGCAGATGACAGGGCGCGATGGGGGTGCCGCCGGTACGGACCCGGTGGAGCTCCCCGACAAGGACGGCGGCGGACGGCCGGACGGCAACACCCGGCACGTACCCGTGATGCTCCGGCGGTGCCTGGACCTGCTCGCCCCCGCGCTGGAGCGGCCCGGCGCGGTCGTCGTGGACTGCACCCTCGGCCTCGGCGGCCACAGCGAGGCGCTGCTCACCCGGTTCCCCGAGGCGCGGCTCGTCGCCCTGGACCGTGACACCGAGGCGCTGCGCCTCTCCGGTGAGCGGCTGGCCCGGTTCGGCGAGCGCGCGACGCTCGTCCACGCCGTGTACGACGAGCTGCCCGAGGTGCTCGACCGGCTCGGCGTCCCGCGCGTGCAGGGCGTCCTGTTCGACCTCGGCGTCTCCTCCATGCAGCTCGACGAGGCCGACCGCGGCTTCGCCTACGCCCAGGACGCGCCGCTCGACATGCGCATGGACCAGACGACCGACGTCAGCGCCGCCGAGGTCCTCAACACGTACCCGCCCGGCGAACTGGTCCGCATCCTGCGCGCGTACGGCGAGGAGAAGCAGGCCAAGCGGATCGTCGCCGCCATCGTGCGGGAGCGCGAGAAGGAGCCGTTCACGCGCAGCGCCCGGCTGGTCGAGCTGATCCGCGACGCCCTGCCGCAGGCCGCCAAGCGCACCGGCGGCAACCCGGCCAAGCGGACGTTCCAGGCCCTGCGCATCGAGGTCAACGGCGAGCTGTCCGTACTGGAGCGGGCGATCCCGGCGGCGGTGAAGGCCCTCGCGGTCGGCGGGCGCATCGCCGTCCTGTCGTACCACTCGCTGGAGGACCGCCTGGTCAAGCAGGTGTTCGCGGCGGGCGCCGCCACCACGGCCCCGCCCGGCCTGCCGGTCGTGCCCGAGCGGTACCAGCCGCGGCTCAAGCTCCTGACGCGGGGCGCCGAACTACCCACCGAGGAGGAGGTCGCCGAGAACCGCAGGGCCGCGCCGGCCCGGCTGCGCGGCGCGGAACGGATCAGGGAGGACGTGTGACGAAGGCAGGACCCCTGAAGGGGCGCGCGGCCCGGCTCACCCGGTTCATGCCGTCCGGGCCGAGCACCGCCGCCCGGACCCCCTTCGTCCTGCTCGTCGTCGTCCTCCTCGGCGGCGGGCTCATCGGGCTCCTGCTCCTCAACACCTCCCTCAGCCAGGGCTCCTTCAAGCTGACCGAGCTGAAGAAGAGGACCACCGAACTCACCGACGAGGAGCAGGCCCTCCAGCGGGACATCGACGCCCGTTCCGCGCCGGACGCCCTGGAGCGGCGGGCCCGCGAGCTGGGCATGGTCCCCGGCACGGGCCCCGCCTTCCTGGAGCCCGACGGCACGGTCAAGGGCGTCCCCAGCCCGGCCCCCGCCGCCCCCGCGCCGACCCCGGCGACCGACGGCGGCGCCCTCCCCGGTACGGCCCCGTCCCCGGCCGGCGCCCCCGCCGGACCCCCGGGACCCAACGCGCCCACGCCGAACGCGCCCTACGCCCCCACGCCGTACGCACCCGGCACCCCGGCACCGTACGGCCCCACCGACCCGGCCACGGTCCCGGGCGCGCAGCCGCAGGCCCCGGTCCCGGGCGCCCGGGACGAGGCGCCCCCCAGCACCCCCGCGACCCAGGCCCCCGCCCCGACGCCCTCCGGCAGGTGAGCAGTGCCCTCCCAGGAACCTCCGCACCGCCGCGTACCCCGGCCCTCCGCCGCCCGGCGCCCCACCGGACGCACCTCCGGCAGCGCCCGTACGAGCGGCTCCGCACACCCCCGCCCCGCGTCGGGCAAGGCCTCCGTCTCAGGCCGGGGCCCCGCCGCGCGCCGCCCCCGCCAGGCCCCGCCCAGGCCCCCGGCCCCGCGCCCACTGCGCCTGGGCAGCCCGCGCCCGCGCCTCCGCCTGGTCAGCGTCGGCCTCACCCTCGTCATGCTGGCGTTCGTCGTGCGCCT
Source organism: Streptomyces thermolilacinus SPC6 (assembly GCF_000478605.2). GTDB lineage: Bacteria > Actinomycetota > Actinomycetes > Streptomycetales > Streptomycetaceae > Streptomyces > Streptomyces thermolilacinus. The sequence continues at coordinate 4,948,638 of NZ_ASHX02000001.1, forward strand.
CCTCCAGGTCCAGGCCGTGGACGCCGCCGCGTACGCCGCCAAGGCCGAGAAGAACCGCTACCTCAGCCACAAGCTGGCCGCCGAGCGCGGCGAGATCACCGACCGGTCCGGCATCGCGCTCGCCACCAGCGTGGACGCGTACGACATCACCGCCGACCCGAAGATGTTCACCCCGCAGGAGAGCAAGGTCCCCGACGCGCCCGAGCAGGCCGCCGCGCTCCTCGCGCCGATCCTCGGCAAGGACCCCGCCGCCCTCGTACGCACCCTCAAGTCCCCGCCCTCGCCCCGGTACGCCGTCCTCGCACGCAAGCAGACCCCGCAGGTCTGGAACCAGATCAAGGACCTCAAGGCGCTGTTCGCCAAGAAGGCCCGCGAGGACAAGGCCAAGGGCGGACCCGGCGTCAGCGTCCTCGCGGGCGTGCTCAGCGAGAAGAGCACCAAACGCGTCTACCCGAACGGCTCCCTCGGCGCCGGGATACTGGGCTACGTCAACGCCGAGGGCCACGGCGCCGGCGGCCTCGAGTCGATGCTCGACGAGGAGCTCGCCGGGCGCGACGGCAAGATCACGTACGCGCACTCCGGCGGCCGCCGCGTGCCCACCGCCCAGGCCCGCGAGACCCCCGCCGTCCCCGGCTCCGACATCGAGCTGACCATCGACCGGGACATCCAGTGGGCCGCCCAGAAGGCCATCAGCGAGCAGGTCGCCGCCTCCCGCGCCGACCGGGGCTACGTCATCGTGCAGAACACCCGCACCGGCGAGGTCCTCGCCATGGCCAACGCCCCCGGCTTCGACCCCAACGACCTGTCGCAGGCCGACTCCGCCGCCATGGGCAACGCCGCCCTCCAGGACGCCTTCGAACCCGGCTCCACCGCCAAGGTGATGTCGATGGCCGCCGTACTGGAGGAAGGCGTCGCCACCCCCTCCACCCATGTCGTCGTCCCCAACCGGCTCCACCGCGGCGACCGGCTGTTCAAGGACGACATCGACCACCCCACCTGGTACCTGACGCTCAACGGCGTCCTCGCCAAGTCGTCCAACATCGGTACCATCCTCGCCACCGGACAGCTCGGCAAGAACCAGGCGGAGGCCAACCGGGTCCTCCACTCCTACCTGCGCAAGTTCGGCATCGGCAGCCCCACCGGGCTCGGCTACCCCGGCGAGACCTCCGGCATCCTCGCCCGCCCCGAGGACTGGAACACCTCCCAGCAGTACACGATCCCGTTCGGCCAGGGACTGTCCGTCAACGCCATGCAGGCCGCCTCCGTCTACTCGACCATCGCCAACGGCGGCGTCCGCATCGAACCCACCCTCGTACGCGGCACCCGCGGCCCCGACGGCCGCTTCACCCCCGCGCCCGAACCCGACAAGACGCGTGTCGTGAGCGAGAAGACCGCCAAGACCCTCGCCGCCATGCTGGAATCGGTCGTGGACGACCAGGAGGGAACCGGCACCAAGGCCGCCATCCCCGGCTACCGCGTCGCCGGCAAGACCGGCACGGCCAACCGCGTGGACCCGCAACTCGGCCGCTACAAGGGCTACACGGCGTCCTTCGCCGGCTTCGCACCCGCCGACGACCCCCAGCTCACCGTCTACTGCGCCATCCAGAACCCCACCCAGGGCAGCTACTTCGGCGGCCAGATCTGCGGCCCCGTCCACAAGAAGGTCATGGAGTTCGCCCTGAAGACCCTGCACATCGCGCCGACCGGAGCACAGCCCCCGCGCATGCCGGTCACCTTCACACCCGGCAGCTGAGCCGAGGGGAGCCCCAGTGACAACGATCACGCCCGATCCCGGGAACCGATCCGGCACCGACCGCGCCGCGGCGGCCTCATTTAGCCCGATCACGGGTGCGCCCGGTACGCTCACCGCCGTGCCACACCCTGATCAGTCCCCAGCAACCGACCAGGGCGCCCCCGCGAAACAGCCGGGAGCCCCCCGTCCGGTCCAGGTCCGCCCCACGCCCCTCGGCGAACTGGCAGCCCGCCTGGACGTCCCCGCTCCGCACGAGCCGAACCGGCCGTACGAGGGGCAGGTCACCGGCATCACCCACGACTCCAGAGCCGTACGCCCCGGAGACGTGTACGCCGCACTGCCGGGCGCCCGGCTGCACGGTGCCGACTTCGCCGCCCAGGCCGCCGACCTCGGAGCCGTCGCGATCCTCACCGACCCGTCCGGAGCCGACCGCGCCGCCGCGACGGGCCTGCCCGTCCTCACGGTCGAGGACCCGCGGGGCCGGATGGGCGAACTCGCCGCCGAGATCTACGGCCGCCCCGGCACGGACCTCCTCCAGATCGGCATCACCGGAACGTCCGGCAAGACCACCACGGCGTACCTGGTGGAAGGCGGCCTCAAGGCCGCCGGACGCGCACCGGGACTGATCGGCACGGTCGAGACGCGCATCGGCGAGGAGCGGATCAAGTCCGAGCGGACCACCCCCGAGGCGACCGACCTCCAGGCCCTGTTCGCCGTCATGCGCGAACGCGGCGTCGAGGCCGTCGCCATGGAGGTGTCCAGCCACGCCCTCGTGCTCGGCCGGGTGGACGGCTGCGTCTTCGACGTCGCCGTCTTCAACAACCTCAGCCCGGAGCACATGGAGTTCCACTCCGGCATGGAGGACTACTTCCAGGCCAAGGCGCAGCTGTTCACGCCGCGCCGCTCCCGCCAGGGCGTCGTCAACTACGACGACCCGTACGGCAGGAGGCTCGTCACCGAGGCCACCGTGCCCGTCGTGACCTTCTCCGCCGACGGCGACCCGGACGCCGACTGGCGCGCCGAGGACGTCCGCAGCGGCCCCCTCGGCAGCACGTTCACCATCGTCGGCCCCAAGGACGAGCGGATCAGCGCCAAGTCGCCGCTCGCCGGTCCTTTCAACGTCGCGAACACCCTCGCCGCCGTCGTCACCCTCGCCGTCGCGGGGATCGACCCGCAGACCGCCGCCGACGGCGTCGCCGCCGTGCCCGGCGTGCCCGGCCGCCTGGAGCGCGTGGACGCGGGCCAGCCGTACCTCGCCGTGGTGGACTACGCCCACAAGACCGACGCCGTCGAGTCCGTGCTGCGTACGCTGCGCAAGGTCACCGAGGGACGGCTGCACATCGTCCTCGGCTGCGGCGGCGACCGCGACACCACCAAGCGCGGCCCCATGGGCGCCGCCGCGGCGCGCCTCGCCGACACGGCCGTGCTGACCTCCGACAACCCCCGCTCCGAGGACCCCCTCGCGATCCTCTCCGCCATGCTCGCGGGCGCCGCCCAGGTCCCCGTTCACGAGCGGGGCACCGTGCTCGTCGACGCCGACCGGGCGTCCGCCATCGCCGCGGCCGTCGCCCGTGCGCGGCCGGGCGACACGGTGCTCGTCGCGGGCAAGGGCCACGAGCAGGGCCAGGACATCGCAGGCGTGGTGCGGCCCTTCGACGACCGCCAGGTCCTGCGGGAAGCCATCCAGAACAGTCAGGGATGAAGAAGTGATCGCCCTCTCCCTCACCGAGATCGCCGAAATCGTCGGCGGGCAGACGTACGACATACCGGACCCGGCGGTACAGGTCACCGGCTCCGTGGTCTACGACTCCCGCCAGGTCGAGCCCGGCAGTCTCTTCGCCGCGTTCGCCGGTGAGAACGTCGATGGGCACGACTACGCCGAAGGCGCCGTCGCGGCCGGAGCGGTGGCCGTGCTGGCCACCCGGCCCGTCGGCGTCCCCGCCGTCGTCGTACCCGACGTGACCGCCGCGCTGGGCGCGCTCGCCCGGACCGTCGTCGAACGGCTCGGGACCACCGTCGTCGCCCTCACGGGCTCGGCCGGGAAGACCAGCACCAAGGACCTGATCGCGCAGCTCCTCCAGCGCCAGGGCCCCACGGTCTGGCCGGCCGGGAACCTCAACAACGAGATCGGCCTCCCGGTGACCGCGCTGCGCGCCACCGAGGAGACCCGCCACCTCGTCCTGGAGATGGGCGCGCGCGGCGTCGGCCACATCCGTTACCTCACCGAGCTGACCCCGCCCCGCGTCGGCGTCGTCCTCAACGTGGGCTCCGCCCACATCGGCGAGTTCGGCGGCCGGGAGCGGATCGCCCAGGCGAAGGGCGAACTGGTCGAGGCGCTCCCGACGGCGGAGCAGGGCGGCGTGGCCGTCCTCAACGCCGACGACCCGCTCGTGAAGGCCATGGCGTCCCGCACCAAGGCGCGCGTGGTCTTCTTCGGCGAGTCCGAGGAAGCGTCCGTACGCGCCGAAAATGTCCGACTCACGTCGAGTGGACAGCCCTCATTCCGCCTTCACACACCCACCGGGTGCAGCGATGTGACCATGCGCCTGTACGGTGAGCACCACGTGTCGAACGCGCTCGCCGCGGCCGCCGTCGCCCATGAGCTGGGCATGCCCGTGCACGAGATCGCCGCCGCGCTCTCCGAGGCGGGCTCCCTCTCCCGCTGGCGCATGGAGGTCACCGAGCGTCCGGACGGTGTGACGATCGTCAACGACGCCTACAACGCGAACCCCGAGTCCATGCGGGCCGCCCTGCGCGCGCTCGCCGCCATGGGCGAGACCGCACGGGCCAAGGGGGGGCGCACGTGGGCGGTGCTCGGCCTGATGGCCGAGCTCGGCGACGAGGCGCTCGCCGAGCACGACGCGGTCGGACGGCTCGCCGTCCGGCTCAATGTCGGCAAGCTCGTCGCAGTCGGGGGCAGGGAAGCGTCCTGGCTGCAACTGGGCGCATATAACGAGGGTTCGTGGGGTGAGGAGTCGGTGCACGTGTCCGACGCGCAGGCGGCGATCGACCTGTTGCGCAGTGAACTGCGTCCGGGTGACGTCGTGCTGGTGAAGGCTTCCAGGTCGGTCGGGCTCGAGCGGGTCGCCCAGGCACTGCTCGAGACCTCCACCGAGGGCGAGGTCGCCGGCCGATGAGGCAGATCCTCTTCGCGGGGGCCATCGGGCTCTTCCTGACCCTGATCGGTACGCCGCTGCTGATCAAGCTCCTGGCCCGCAAGGGATACGGGCAGTTCATCCGGGACGACGGCCCGCGCACGCACGGCAGCAAGAAGGGCACGCCCACCATGGGCGGCATCTCCTTCATCCTGGCCACGCTCATCGCGTACGCCCTGGCCAAGGTCATCACCGGCGAGGACCCGACGTACTCGGGCATCCTCGTGCTGTTCCTGATGGCCGGCATGGGTCTCGTCGGCTTCCTCGACGACTACATCAAGATCGTCAAGCAGCGGTCGCTCGGTCTGCGCGCCAAGGCCAAGATGGCCGGTCAGCTGATCGTCGGCATCGCCTTCGCCGTGCTCGCACTCCAGTTCTCCGACAAGCGCGGACTGGCCCCGGCGTCCACCAAGCTGTCGTTCATCACCGACTTCGGCTGGACCATCGGCCCGGTGCTGTTCGTCGTCTGGGCGCTGTTCATGATCCTGGCGATGTCGAACGGCGTGAACCTGACGGACGGTCTGGACGGCCTGGCCACCGGCGCCTCGGTGATGGTCTTCGGCGCGTACACCTTCATCGGGCTCTGGCAGTTCCAGGAGTCCTGCGCCAATGCCGAGACGCTCACCAACCCGAACGCCTGCTTCGAGGTGCGCGACCCGCTCGACCTGGCCGTCGTCGCCTCCGCGCTGATGGGTGCCTGCTTCGGCTTCCTCTGGTGGAACACCTCGCCCGCGAAGATCTTCATGGGCGACACCGGTTCGCTCGCCCTGGGCGGCGCCCTCGCCGGCCTCGCCATCTGCTCCCGTACGGAGCTGCTGCTGGCGATCCTCGGCGGCCTCTTCGTCCTGATCACCCTCTCGGTGGTCATCCAGGTCGGCTCCTTCCGGATGACCGGCAAGCGCGTCTTCCGCATGGCGCCGCTCCAGCACCACTTCGAACTCAAGGGCTGGTCCGAAGTCCTCGTCGTGGTCCGCTTCTGGATCATCCAGGGCATGTGCGTCATCGTGGGTCTGGGCCTCTTCTACGCGGGATGGGCAGCCGACAAGTGAGCAGCAGCGCAGCGGAATGGCAGGGCAAGCGGGTCACCGTCGCCGGGCTCGGCGTGAGCGGCGTCCCCGCCGCGCGCGTCCTGCACGGCCTGGGCGCGCGCGTCACCGTCGTCAACGACGGCGACGACGAGCGCGCCCGCGCCCAGGCGGCCGAACTCCAGGCCGAGGGCGTCACCGTCCGGCTCGGGGACGGCGACACGCTCCCCGAGGGCACCGAGCTGATCGTGACCGCCCCCGGCTGGCGCCCCGACAAGCCGCTGTTCGCCGCCGCCGAGGCGGCCGGCGTCCCCGTCTGGGGCGACGTCGAACTGGCCTGGCAGCTGCGCGGCATCGACGGCCGCGCGCCCGCCCCCTGGCTCGCCGTCACCGGCACCAACGGCAAGACGACGACGGTCCGCATGCTCGCCTCCATCCTGGAGGCGGCCGGCCTGCGGACCGCCGCCGTCGGCAACATCGGCGTCTCCCTCCTCGACGCCGTCCTCGGCGACGAGGAGTACGACGTCCTCGCCGTCGAGCTGTCCAGCTACCAGCTGCACTGGGCGCCCAGCCTGCGCGCCCACTCGGCCGCCGTGCTGAACCTGGCCCCGGACCATCTCGACTGGCACGGCTCCATGGAGGCGTACGCCGCCGACAAGGGCCGGATCTACGAGGGCAACACCGTCGCCTGCGTGTACAACGCCGCCGACAAGGCCACCGAGGACCTGGTCCGCGAGGCCGACGTCGAGGAGGGATGCCGCGCGATCGGCTTCACCCTCGGCACGCCGGGACCGTCCCAGCTGGGCGTCGTGGACGACATCCTGGTGGACCGCGCGTTCGTCCCCGACCGCCAGAAGCAGGCGCAGGAGCTGGCGCAGGTCTCCGACGTGAACCCGCCCGCCCCGCACAACATCGCCAACGCGCTCGCCGCGGCCGCGCTCGCCCGCGCCTTCGGCGTGGAGCCGGCGGCCGTCCGCGAGGGCCTGCGGAACTTCCGGCCGGACGCCCACCGCATCGCCTTCGTCGCGGAGGTGGACGGGGTCGCGTACATCGACGACTCCAAGGCCACCAACACCCACGCGACGGAGGCGTCGCTCGCCGCGTACGACCCGATCGTCTGGATCGCCGGGGGCCTCGCCAAGGGAGCCACCTTCGACGAGCTGGTCGCCCGGTCCGCCGAGCGGCTGCGCGGTGTCGTCCTGATCGGCGCGGACCGCGCGCTGATCCGCGAAGCCCTCACGCGACACGCCCCGCAGGTGCCGGTGGTCGACCTCGACCGGACCGACACTGGGGCGATGGCGGCGGCGGTCCGGGAGGCGGCGCGGCTCGCCCGGCCGGGGGACACGGTGCTCCTCGCCCCGGCCTGCGCCTCGATGGACATGTTCGTCAACTACAACAAGCGGGGTGAGGCGTTCGAGGACGCCGTCCGCGCACTCGCCGCCGGGGACGCCTGACCACCCGTCAGGTCCGGCGGCGCCGGACACGACTGGAGGGGACAGCGACCATGCCGGCCGACGACACCGCAGCCCCGGAGCCCGTACGCGCACGGGCCCGGGCCGCCGCCGACCCGCTCGCCGCGCGGCTCGCGGCCGCGGCCCGGCGCCTCGCGGACCTGACCCGGGGCGCCCTGCCGCGCCCGCGGGCCACCGCCCTGGCGGGAGCGCCCGCGGCATGGGGCCCGGCCGCGGGACCGCGCCCCGCACCCGGCCTCGCCCTGCGCACCCGTACGACCGGCCCCCGCAAGGCCGCCGCAGCGCCGCGCGGCGGCACGGCCCGCGCGAGGACGCTCCGCAAGCCCCGGCCGCCGCGCGGCGGTGGTGTGCGCGGGCTGTACGAGCGGGCGCGCCGCGCCTGGGACCGTCCCCTGACGGCGTACTACGTGATCCTCGGCGCCAGCATGCTCATCACCGTGCTCGGCCTCGTCATGGTCTACTCGGCGTCGATCATCAAGGCGCTGGAACTGTCGCTCCCGGCCACCTACTTCTTCCGCAAGCAGTTCCTCGCCGCCGTCATCGGCGCCGCACTGCTGCTGCTCGCCTCCCGCATGCCCGTCAGACTGCACCGCGCCCTGGCGTACCCGCTGCTGGTGGTCACGGTCTTCCTGATGGTCCTGGTGCAGGTGCCGGGGATAGGGCACGCGGTCAACGGCAACCAGAACTGGCTGTACCTCGGCGGCCCCTTCCAGCTCCAGCCCAGCGAGTTCGGCAAGCTGGCGCTGATCCTGTGGGGCGCCGACCTGCTCGCCCGCAAACAGGACAAGCGGCTGCTGACGCAGTGGAAGCACCTGCTGGTGCCGCTCGTACCCGGAGCGTTCCTGCTGCTCGGGCTGATCATGCTGGGCGGCGACATGGGCACGGCGATCATCCTGACGGCCATCCTGTTCGGCCTGCTGTGGCTGACCGGCGCGCCCACGCGGCTGTTCGCCGGTGTCCTGGGCATCGCCGCGGTCATCGGCGTGGTGCTGATCCGGAGCAGCGCCAACCGCATGGCGCGGGTCGAGTGCCTGGGTGCCACGGACCCCGGCCCGGGGGACGCCTGCTGGCAGGCCGTACACGGCATCTATGCTCTGGCGTCCGGCGGATGGTTCGGTTCGGGGCTGGGGGCGAGTGTGGAAAAATGGGGTCAACTCCCCGAACCGCACACCGACTTCATCTTCGCCATCACCGGGGAGGAACTGGGTCTGGCGGGGACGCTGTCGGTGCTGGCCCTCTTCGCGGCTCTAGGCTATGCGGGTATTCGCGTGGCCGGACGCACGGAGGACCCCTTCGTGAGGTACGCCGCGGGAGGTGTGACCACCTGGATCACGGCCCAGGCCGTGGTCAACATCGGTGCGGTGCTCGGTCTGCTGCCGATCGCTGGTGTCCCCCTCCCGCTGTTTTCCTACGGGGGCTCCGCCCTGCTGCCGACCATGTTCGCCGTCGGGTTGCTGATCGCCTTCGCGCGTGACGAGCCCGCCGCGAAAGCGGCCCTGGCCGGCCGGGAGCCCCGTTTCGGCGGCCGGACCGGGGTGAGTTGGATGTCGATGCGACGGCGCGTCAAGAAGCGCCCGTCCGGAGAGCGGTGAATTTCGGTGCATGTCGTACTCGCCGGCGGGGGGACCGCCGGCCACATCGAGCCCGCGCTCGCCCTCGCGGATGCCCTGCGCAGGCAGGACCCGACCGTGGGGATCACGGCCCTCGGCACGGAGCGGGGCCTGGAGACCCGGCTCGTGCCCGAGCGGGGCTACGAGCTGGCGCTCATCCCCGCCGTACCGCTGCCGCGCAAGCCCACCCCCGAGCTGATCACCGTTCCCGGGCGGCTGCGCGGCACGATCAAGGCCGCCGAGCAGATCCTGGAGCGCACCAAGGCGGACTGTGTCGTCGGCTTCGGCGGCTACGTGGCCCTGCCGGGGTACCTGGCCGCCAAGCGGCTCGGCGTGCCCATCGTCGTCCACGAGGCCAACGCCCGCCCCGGCCTGGCCAACAAGATCGGCTCCCGGTACGCGTCGGCGGTCGCCGTCGCCACGCCCGACAGCAAGCTGCGCAACGCCCGCTACATCGGCATCCCGCTGCGGCACTCCATCGCGACCCTGGACCGCGCCCGGGTGCGCCCCGAGGCGCGCGCCGCGTTCGGGCTCGACCCCAACCTGCCCACGCTGCTGGTCTCCGGCGGCTCGCAGGGCGCCCGGCGCCTCAACGAGGTCGTCCAGCAGGCCGCTCCGGTGCTGCAGCGGTCCGGCATCCAGATCCTGCACGCGGTCGGCCCGAAGAACGAGGTGCCGCGCGTGGACAACATGCCCGGAATGCCGCCGTATGTCCCGGTATCGTATGTGGACCGGATGGACCTCGCGTACGCCGCTGCCGACATGATGCTCTGCCGCGCGGGCGCGATGACCGTCGCCGAACTCTCCGCCGTCGGGCTCCCCGCCGCGTACGTCCCGCTGCCCATCGGCAACGGCGAGCAGCGGCTCAACGCCCAGCCGGTGGTCAAGGCGGGCGGCGGCCTGCTGGTCGACGACGCCGAGCTGACCCCCGAGTGGGTCCAGGGCAACGTCCTGCCCGTGCTCGCCGATCCGCACCGGCTGTACGAGATGTCCCGCGCCGCCGCCGAGTTCGGCCGCCGGGACGCCGACCAGCTGCTCGTCGGCATGGTCCACGAGGCGATCGCGGCACGCCGGTAGCGGCGCGCCCCGGCTGAGGGAAGGGCAGGGAGCATGGCCGGACCGACGACCGCCGAGCGCGGCGCCAAGGGGGCCGCGGGCGCGTCGCCGGGCCGGCCTGCCGCCGGAAGGGGCCCGGAGCGCGACGGGGGCGCGAGCCGCCTTCCCGTGCGCCCCCGGGTCCTGTTCCTCGGCCTCGCCGCCCTGGCGCTCGTCTGCGGGGTCGTCTGGCTGCTCTACGGCTCCTCCTGGCTGCGCGTCGAGCGCGTCTCCGTCTCCGGCACGCGGGTGCTGACGCAGGCCCAGGTCCGCGCGGTGGCCGCCGTCCCGCTCGGCGCGCCGCTCGCCTCGGTCGACACGGACGCGATCGAGACGCGCCTGGTCCGCGCCCTGCCCCGGATCGACACGGTCGAGGTCGTACGGTCCTGGCCGAACGGGATCGGTCTCGAAGTGATCGAACGGAAACCGGTTCTGATCGCCCGACAGGGCGGAAAGTACGTCGAAGTGGACGCGAGCGGCACCCGCTACGCCACGGTGGACAAGGCGCCCGCCGGGGTGCCGCTGCTCCACCTCGCCGCCGGGCGGTCGCCCAGCCTGCGCCGCTTCGGCGCGGACCGGCTCGCGACCGGGGCGGTGGCCGTGACGGCCGGGCTCCCGGAGCGGATCGGCCGCGACCTCGAGGCCGTCCGCGTCCGCTCGTACGACTCCCTCACCCTGGAGCTGACGGGCGGCCGCACCGTCTTCTGGGGCAGCGGCGACGAGAACGAGGCGAAGGCGCGTGCGCTCATCGCCCTGATGAAGGCGGCGCCCAAAGCGGGACACTTCGACGTCAGTGCCCCGAGCGCCCCTGCGGCGTCGCGGAGTTGACGCACATATGCGCTGGCCAGCACCCTGGTTGGTCAGCGCTATGGGTGATCACATAGGGTGAAAAGAAAAACGGGAGGTTCGGCGTGTTCGTTGAACGCGCGCCACTTGTCGACTTAGTGTCCTGTTCGGAAGAGTCCAGGGAGCAGGCACACTGGTAACCCTAAACTTCAACGTTAGGGTTCGGGTCGGCGATTCGGACCGACCCTTCGGCATCCGCCGTCGCGGCGCGCCACGCAGCGCGCAGTGGCGGCACGTAACTCGAGGCGAGAGGCCTTCGACGTGGCAGCACCGCAGAACTACCTCGCAGTCATCAAGGTCATCGGTGTCGGCGGCGGTGGTGTCAATGCCATCAACCGAATGATCGAGGTCGGTCTCAAGGGCGTCGAGTTCATCGCCATCAACACGGACGCGCAAGCCCTGTTGATGAGTGACGCCGACGTCAAGCTGGACGTCGGCCGTGAACTCACCCGCGGCCTCGGGGCCGGGGCCAACCCGGCAGTCGGTCGCAAGGCGGCAGAGGACCACCGCGAGGAGATCGAGGAGGTCCTCAAGGGGGCCGACATGGTCTTCGTCACCGCCGGCGAGGGCGGCGGCACCGGTACCGGCGGCGCACCCGTCGTCGCGAACATCGCGCGCTCCCTCGGCGCGCTCACCATCGGTGTGGTCACCCGCCCCTTCACCTTCGAGGGCCGGCGCCGCGCGAACCAGGCGGAGGACGGCATCGCCGAGCTCCGCGAAGAGGTGGACACCCTCATCGTCATCCCCAACGACCGGCTGCTGTCCATCTCGGACCGCCAGGTCAGCGTGCTGGACGCGTTCAAGTCCGCCGACCAGGTGCTGCTCTCCGGTGTTCAGGGCATCACGGACCTCATCACGACGCCGGGCCTGATCAACCTCGACTTCGCCGACGTCAAGTCGGTCATGTCCGAGGCCGGTTCCGCGCTCATGGGCATCGGCTCCGCCCGTGGCGACGACCGCGCGGTGGCCGCCGCCGAGATGGCGATCTCCTCGCCGCTCCTGGAAGCGTCCATCGACGGCGCCCGCGGCGTGCTGCTCTCCATCTCCGGTGGCTCCGACCTCGGCCTGTTCGAGATCAACGAGGCCGCCCAGCTGGTCAGCGAGGCCGCCCACCCCGAGGCCAACATCATCTTCGGTGCCGTCATCGACGACGCCCTGGGCGACGAGGTGCGGGTCACGGTCATCGCGGCCGGGTTCGACGGCGGCCAGCCGCCCGCCCGCCGCGACAACGTGCTCGGCGCCTCGACGGCCAAGCGCGAGGAGCCCGCCGCCGCCCCGGCGCCCCGCCCCTCCGAGACCGCCCGCTCCGTGAGCTCCGGCCTCGGCACGGTGCCGGTCCGCGAGGAGGTCCCGGTCGCCCCGGCCGAGCCCGCCCCGAGCGTCGAGGCCCCGGTCTCGACCGTCACTCCGCCGTCGATCCCGACGACCCGCCCGTACCCGGACAGCCAGGCCGAAGAGCTGGACGTCCCGGACTTCCTGAAGTGACGGCCCTCGAAGTGACTCTGACGTGATAGAGCGGTACGACACCGAGGACGGCGCGCACTTCGCCTTCACCGACCGGTGGGGCGGGGTGAGCGCCGTTCCGTACGAGGAGCTCAACCTCGGGGGCGCGGTGGGCGACGACCCCGCCGCCGTACGGCAGAACCGGAAGATCGCGGCCGACCGGCTCGGTGTCGATCCGGAGCGGGTCGTCTGGATGCACCAGGTGCACGGCCGGACCGTCCACGTGGTGGACGGGCCCTGGCCGGCGGAAGCGGGAGTGCCGGAAGGCGACGGTGTCGCCACCGCCCGGCGGGGGCTGCCGCTCGCGGTCCTCACCGCGGACTGCGTCCCCGTCCTCCTGGCCGACCCCGTCGCCGGGGTCGTGGCCGCGGCCCACGCGGGGCGGCCCGGCATGGCCGCCGGGGTCGTCCCGGCGGCGGTCGAGACCATGACCGTGCTGGGGGCGGAGCCCTCCCGGATCGTCGCCAGGACCGGACCCGCCGTCTGCGGACGCTGCTACGAGGTCCCGGCCGCCCTGCGGGACGAGGTCGCCGCACGTGAACCGGCCGCCTGGGCCGAGACGTCCTGGGGGACACCGGCGGTCGACGTGGTCGCCGGGGTCCACGCCCAGCTGGAGCGGCTGGGGGTGCGGGACCGCCGGGCGTCGGAGGTCTGCACCCGCGAGTCGGGCGACCACTTCTCGTACCGCCGCGACCGTACGACGGGGCGACTCGCGGGATATGTCTGGCTTGATGGGGGAACCGCCCGGCCGAAGGCCGGGGGAGGATAGGGAATGACGGACCGCAGGACGGAACTCGCCGAGAACCTCGCGCGAGTGGAGGAACGTATTGCCGCCGCCTGCGCGGCGGCCGGGCGTGAGCGCGAGGACGTGACCCTGATCGTGGTCACCAAGACCTACCCCGCGAGCGACGTCCGCATCCTCCATGAACTCGGCGTCCGCCATGTCGCGGAGAACCGGGACCAGGACGCCGCCCCCAAGGCCGCAGCGTGTTCCGATCTCGATCTGACATGGCACTTCGTCGGTCAGCTCCAGACCAACAAGGTGCGGTCAGTGGCCGGTTATGCCCAGGTCGTGCAGTCGATCGACCGGTTGAAGCTGGTTTCCGCTCTCTCGGCCGCCGCCGAGCGGGCCGGGCGGGAGCTGGGCTGCCTGGTCCAGGTCGCGCTCGACGCCGACGCGGGGGAGCGGGGCGCGCGCGGCGGGGTCGCGCCCGACGGCGTCGAGGAGTTGGCGGCCGCGGTGGACGACGCGCCCGGGCTCCGGCTCGGCGGGCTGATGACGGTGGCGCCGCTGGCGGGACCGTACGCGGGCCGTCAACGTGCGGCGTTCGACCGGCTGATGGAATTGTCGTCGCGCCTGCGCGCGACCCGTCCTGCTGCGAACATGGTGTCGGCGGGGATGAGTGCGGACCTCGAGGACGCGGTGGCCGCCGGGGCGACACATGTGCGCATCGGTACGGCGGTACTCGGAGTCCGACCCCGGCTCGGGTAACGTCGCGAAGCAAGTCGGACCACAGTAGAAAATATGGTCTTTTCCGCCAAATAGCGGACAGGCCCAGTGGATCGCGGGCGCGACCTGACGTTGTCGATCCACCACAGAGCGGAGGAATCGGAGAATGGCCGGCGCGATGCGCAAGATGGCGGTCTACCTCGGCCTCGTGGAGGACGATGGGTACGACGGCCGGGGATTCGACCCCGATGACGACTTCGAACCCGAACTCGAGCCGGAGCCCGAGCGTGACCGGCGCCACCACCAGCCCCCCCGGCAGGTGGAGCGCGAGGAGCCGGTCCGCGCGCCGGTAGCGCAGCCTCCGGTTCAGCGTGAGCCCGTTCCGCTTCCCGCTGAAAGCGGACGACCCGCCCGAATCGCCCCCGTGGCGTCCATCACACCTGAACGCCCGAGCCTGGAGAAGAGCGCACCGGTGATCATGCCCAAGGTCGTGTCCGAGCGGGAGCCCTACCGGATCACGACGCTGCACCCGCGGACCTACAACGAGGCCCGTACCATCGGGGAACACTTCCGCGAGGGCACGCCTGTGATCATGAATCTCACGGAGATGGACGACACGGACGCGAAGCGACTTGTCGACTTTGCCGCCGGTCTCGTCTTCGGGCTGCATGGCAGCATTGAGCGAGTGACGCAGAAGGTGTTCCTGTTGTCGCCTGCTAACGTCGATGTCACGGCGGAGGACAAGGCCCGCATCGCAGAGGGCGGATTCTTCAACCAGAGCTGAGACACGACACCGGGAACAGCCCGGCCGGAAGGCCGGTAGAGAGAGCCAGGGGAGAGGGAACGCGGGATGGGTATCGCACTACAGGTGATCTACATCGCGCTGATGTGCTTCCTGATCCTGCTGATCTTCCGGCTGGTCATGCAGTACGTCTTCCAGTTCGCCCGATCATGGCAACCCGGCAAGGCGATGGTGGTCGTCCTGGAGGCCACCTACACTGTCACCGATCCACCACTGAAGCTTCTGCAGCGGTTCATCCCACCGCTGCGTCTCGGGGGCGTGGCACTCGACCTGTCCTTCTTCGTTCTGATGATCATCGTCTACATCCTGCTCAACATCGTGGGTACCTTCGCGATGAGGGTGTGAGCGATACGGTCCTGCCGACTGCCGACGACTACGTAGAGGTGAAGAAGAGATGCCGCTGACCCCCGAGGACGTGCGGAACAAGCAGTTCACGACCGTCCGTCTCCGAGAAGGCTACGACGAGGACGAGGTCGATGCCTTTCTCGACGAGGTCGAGGCCGAGCTGACCCGCCTGCTCCGGGAGAACGAGGACCTCCGCGCGAAGCTGGCCGCCGCGACGCGCGCCGCCGCGCAGAACCAGCAGCAGCAGGCGATGCGCAAACCGCCGGAGCAGCAGGAGCGCCCGGTCGGCCCCGGCGGTCCGGGGGGCCCGGTGCCCGCCGCCATATCGGGTCCGCCGGTCCAGCAGCAGCCCCCGCAGATGGGTCCCCCCCAGCTGCCCGGTGGTGCTCCTCAGCTGCCGGCCGGTCCCAGCCACGGCGGACCGCAGGGTCCGCACGGCCCCGGCCCCATGCAGGGCGGCCCCATGGGTGGTCCGATGGGCGGACCCATGGGTGGTCACGGTCCGGGGATGCCCCAGCAGGGGCCCGGCGGCGACAGCGCTGCGCGCGTTCTGTCGCTTGCCCAGCAGACTGCCGACCAGGCGATCGCGGAGGCCCGTTCCGAGGCCAACAAGATCGTCGGTGAGGCCCGTTCGCGCGCCGAGGGCCTGGAGCGGGACGCCCGCGCCAAGGCCGACGCGCTGGAGCGGGACGCGCAGGAGAAGCACCGCGTCGCGATGGGCTCCCTGGAGTCCGCCCGCGCCACGCTGGAGCGCAAGGTCGAGGACCTGCGCGGCTTCGAGCGCGAGTACCGCACGCGTCTGAAGTCGTACCTGGAGAGCCAGCTGCGCCAGCTGGAGAGCCAGGGCGACGAGTCGCTGGCCCCGCCGCGCACGCCGTCCGCCGCCCCGTCGCTGCCGCCGTCCCCGTCGATGGCGTCGGCCGGTGCGAACGGCCCGTCGTACGGCGGCAACCAGCCGATGGGCGGCTCCCCGTCGATGGGCGGCGGCCCGTCGTACGGCGGCCAGCAGCAGATGTCGCCGGCGATGACGCAGCCGATGGCACCGGTGCGGCCCCAGGCCCCGCAGCCGATGCAGCAGGCCCCGTCGCCGATGCGCGGTTTCCTCATCGACGAGGACGACAACTAAAGCCGAAGGCAGTCGGCGAGGGCCGGGCCCGGGACGTGATGTCCCCGGCCCGGCCCGTTGTCGTCCCCGCACGGCCTTGTCGTCCCCGCACGGCTGTCGTCTTCCTGCACGTGCTCGCGGTGCCCACGACTCCGGCGCGGGGACGCGGGAACGCCCACCGCCGTCCTCGGGACGAGGTGCGGCACACCGGAAAGCCCCGGCCGAACGCGGCCGGGGCTCTCGGGCGCCGGGGCGTGTCCCCGGAGCGGGGCCTACGCCTTGCGGAGGCGGAAGGTCAGGGACAGCGCCTCGTCCGTGAACGGTTCGCCGTACGACCCGTCACCCTCACCGCGCGCGAAGTCCGTCGCGAGGACCTCCTCCGCGATGAGACCCGCGTGCTCCTCCAGCGCGGAGGTGACCTCGTCGTCCGTCGAGGACCAGCGCAGCGCGATCCGGTCCGCCACGTCCAGGCCGCTGTTCTTCCGCGCCTCCTGGATCAGCCGGATCGCGTCGCGGGCCAGACCGGCGAGCCGCAGCTCCGGTGTGATCTCCAGGTCGAGCGCCACGGTCGCACCGGCGTCGGAGGCCACGGACCAGCCCTCGCGCGGGGTCTCCGTGATGATGACCTCCTCCGGCGTGAGCGTGATCGTCTCGCCGTTCACCTCCAGCGTCGCCTCGCCCTCGCGCAGCGCCAGCGACAGCGCGGCGGCGTCGGCGGCCGCGACGGCCTTGGCGACGTCCTGGACGCCCTTGCCGAACCGCTTGCCCAGCGCCCGGAAGTTGGCCTTCGCCGTCGTGTCGACCAGCGACCCGCCCACCTCGGACAGGGAGGCCAGCGACGAGACGTTCAGCTCCTCGGTGATCTGCGCGCGCAGTTCGGGCGGGAGCGCCTCGAAACCGGCCGCGGCGACCAGCGCCCGCGACAGCGGCTGACGGGTCTTCACCCCGGACTCCGCGCGCGTGGCACGGCCCAGCTCGACCAGGCGCCGGACGAGCGCCATCTGCTGCGACAGCGTCGGGTCGATCGCCGACAGGTCCGCCTCGGGCCACGTCGACAGGTGCACCGACTCGGGGGCGTCCGGCGTCACCGGCACCACCAGGTCCTGCCAGACCCGCTCGGTGATGAACGGGGTCAGCGGGGCCATCAGGCGCGTGACGGTCTCCACGACGTCGTGGAGCGTGCGCAGCGCGGCCTTGTCGCCCTGCCAGAACCGGCGCCGGGAGCGGCGCACGTACCAGTTCGACAGGTCGTCCACGAACGCGGACAGCAGCTTGCCGGCGCGCTGGGTGTCGTACGCCTCCAGCGCCTTGGTCACCTGGTCGGTCAGCGCGTGCAGCTCGCTCAGCAGCCAGCGGTCCAGGACCGTGCGCTCGGCCGGGGCCGGGTCGGCGTCGGACGGGGCCCAGCCGGCCGTGCGCGCGTACAGCGCCTGGAAGGCGACCGTGTTCCAGTACGTGAGGAGCGTCTTGCGGACGACCTCCTGGATCGTGCCGTGGCCGACGCGGCGGGCCGCCCAGGGGGAGCCGCCGGCCGCCATGAACCAGCGGACGGCGTCGGCGCCGTGCTGGTCCATCAGCGGGATTGGCTGGAGGATGTTGCCCAGGTGCTTGGACATCTTCCGGCCGTCCTCGGCGAGGATGTGACCCAGGCAGACGACGTTCTCGTACGACGACTTGTCGAAGACGAGCGTGCCGACCGCCATCAGCGTGTAGAACCAGCCGCGGGTCTGGTCGATGGCCTCGGAGATGAACTGCGCCGGGTAGCGCTTCTCGAACAGCTCCTTGTTCTTGTACGGGTAGCCCCACTGCGCGAACGGCATCGAACCCGAGTCGTACCAGGCGTCGATGACCTCCGGCACGCGCGTCGCGGTGAGCCCGCAGCCCTCGTGGGTGCAGCCGAACGTGACGTCGTCGATGTACGGGCGGTGCGGGTCCAGGCCCGACTGGTCGGTGCCGGTCAGCTCGGTCAGCTCCGTGCGGGAGCCGACGCACGTGAGGTGGCCCTCCTCGCAGCGCCAGATCGGCAGCGGCGTGCCCCAGTAGCGGTTGCGGGACAGCGCCCAGTCGATGTTGTTGTTCAGCCAGTCGCCGAAGCGGCCGTGCTTGACGGAGTCCGGGAACCAGTTGGTCGCCTCGTTCTCCGCGAGCATCCGGTCCTTGACGGCGGTGGTGCGGATGTACCAGGACGGCTGCGCGTAGTACAGCAGCGCCGTGTGGCAGCGCCAGCAGTGCGGGTAGCTGTGCTCGTACGCGATGTGCTTGAACAGCAGGCCGCGCGCTTGCAGGTCGGCGGTGAGCGCCTCGTCGGCCTTCTTGAAGAACACGCCGCCGACGAGCGGGAGGCCCTCCTCGAACGTGCCGTCCGGGCGGACCGGGTTCACGACCGGCAGGCCGTAGGCGCGGCACACCTTGAGGTCGTCCTCACCGAAGGCGGGCGCCTGGTGGACCAGGCCCGTACCGTCCTCGGTGGTGACGTAGTCGGCGTTCACCACGAAGTGAGCGGCCTCGGGGAACTCCACCAGCTCGAAGGGGCGCCGGTAGGTCCAGCGCTCCATCTGGGCGCCCGTGAAGGTCTGCCCCGTGGCCTCCCAGCCCTCGCCGAGGGCCTTCTCCAGCAGCGGCTCGGCGACGACGAGCTTCTCGTTGCCGTCCGTGGCGACCGCGTACGTCACGTCGGGGTGCGCGGCGACGGCCGTGTTGGACACGAGCGTCCAGGGGGTCGTCGTCCACACCACCAGGGACGCCTCGCCCGCGAGCGGGCCGGAGGTCAGCGGGAAGCGGACGTACACGGACGGGTCGACGACCGTCTCGTAGCCCTGCGCCAGCTCGTGGTCGGACAGGCCCGTGCCGCATCGGGGGCACCAGGGCGCGACGCGGTGGTCCTGGACCAGCAGGCCCTTCTTGAAGATCTCCTTCAGCGACCACCAGACCGACTCGATGTACTCGGGGTCCATGGTCACGTACGCCTCGTCGAGGTCGACCCAGTAGCCCATGCGGGTCGTCAGCTCGGCGAAGGCGTCGGTGTGGCGGAGCACCGACTCGCGGCACTTGGCGTTGAACTCGGCGATGCCGTACGCCTCGATGTCCTTCTTTCCGGAGAAGCCGAGCTCCTTCTCGACGGCCAGCTCCACGGGCAGGCCGTGGCAGTCCCAGCCGGCCTTGCGGGCCACGTGGTAGCCGCGCATGGTCCGGAAGCGGGGGAACACGTCCTTGAAGACGCGGGCCTCGATGTGGTGGGCGCCCGGCATGCCGTTGGCCGTGGGCGGGCCCTCGTAGAAGACCCACTCGGGGCGGCCCTCGGACTGTTCGAGGCTCTTGGCGAAGACCTTGCTCTCGCGCCAGAAATCGAGCACGGCGTGCTCGAGCGCGGGCAGGTCGACCTGGGCGGGTACCTGACGGTACTGCGACATCGGCTCCTCCGGCGGACAGGTTCGTCGTTCCGTCGGAGGGACGAGAGCGCGTGCTCCCGCGGTACCACCCTCCTTGGCGCCGGGGACGACTGTCCCGGTGCCCCCTCATTCGGGTCGCGAAGCCGGTTCTACTGACCTTCCGTGGGCGCGGCCCACGGTCCAAGGCGTTCTTCCGGCGGCTCCGGGGTGATGCTTCACGTCGGGCTCGCCCCCGGGCTCTCACCGTCCCCGGGTCGCTCATGGCCGCGTACGACGCTACTGGTCCCCATCCACGCCTTTCGCTGGTCCCCAGTGTACGGGCCCGCACCGACACCGGCCGACACGTTTTCCGGGCGCGGGGACCGGCGGGGTGCGCCGAATGGGCACGGGGGGCGTGATCGGCGCGGGGGAGGGGGCATATGGGCGTTGACCGGCCGGTGGGCCGGGCGGCGTGGGGCGGGCGTGCTCGCCTGGTCGGGTACCGGGTGTCCGGTACGGGCGGCGTGCCCCGTTGCCGCGGGGCTGGAGTCGATTTATCGTCCCAGCACGATTCGCGAGCAAGATCACAATATGTGAAGGGGCCGCGGCATGGTGGCGAAGAAGACCGCCGTCGAGAAGACGGCGTCCAAGGAGGCGCGGTCCCCCCGCGAGACGGCCACCACGAAGGCGATGGCGGGGGAGCGGTCCCGTGCGAGGAAGACCCCGGGCGGGGCCCCGGACGCCGCCGCGGAGCCGGGCCCGGGAAAGGTCTCGGTGCGGAAGGCCGCTCCCAGGAAGACGGCGGAGACCCCCACCGGCAGCGCGGCGGCGAAGAAGGCGCCCGGCAAGAAGACGGCGGCGGCGACGAAGGCCACCGCGAAGAAGGCCACCGGCGGCGAGGCCGCCCCGGTGCCGGGGCAGGAGCCGCGGCTCGCGGAACCGGGCCCGGCGGAGCCGGCGGACGAAGAGGCGGCGGCGCCCGCGAAGAAGTCGACGGCGAAGAAGACGGCGGCGAAGAAGGCCGCTGCGAAGAAGACGGCGGCCGGGACCGCCGGAAAGAAGACCACCGCGAAGAAGACGACCGGAGAGCAGGCGGCCGAGCCGGTCGTGGCCACGCCGGGCGCGGCGGCGGCTCACGAGAAGGCGTCCGGCCGGAAGCGGACGGCGGCCAAGGCACCGGCTCTCGCGGAACCGGGCCCCAAGCAGCTGGCCGCCGATGAGGCGCCCGGCAGCGAGGCGGCGTCCGGCGGGACAGGGACAGGGACAGGGACAGGGGCCGGGACCGGGGCAGGGGCAGGGGCCGAGGGGCCGTCTGCCGGGAAAGTGCCCGCGGGGGTGTCCGGAGGCGCTCGGGCGGGTAAAGCGGCTGGGGCCGCTCGTACGGGTGGGAAGACGGCCGCCGCGGGTGCGGCCGAGGCTGAACAGACAGGAGCCAGGACGGTGGCAGCGAAGAAGACGGCGGACGTGACCACGGAGGCCGGTGCGGGCGGGTCGGCCGTGCCCACGGCCCGTGGCGTCGCCGAGGCGGCGCCCGAGGAGCTCGCCGTACGGCCGGGCGAGGAGCCCTGGACGCCGGACGAGGTCGCGGAGGCCCGCGCCGAGCTGGAGGGCGAGGTCCGCCGCCTCCAGGAGGAGCTGGCCGCGTCCGAGGCGGCCCTGGCCGGGCTCATGCGGGACTCCGGCGAGGGCGCCGGGCACGACGAGGCCGACACGGGCACCAAGAACATCACGCGCGAGCACGAGATGGCGCTCGCCGCGAACGCCCGCGCGACCCTGGAGCAGACCCAGCACGCCCTCCAGCGGCTCGACGCCGGGACGTACGGGCTCTGCGAGGTCTGCGGCAAGCCGATCGGCAAGGCCCGCATGCAGGCGTTCCCGCGCGCCACGCTCTGCGTGGAGGACAAGCAGAAGCAGGAGCGGCGCGGCTGACCCGCACGTGTGTGCCGTACTCTCGTCACAGTCAGGTACCTAGGTTGAGGGACTCACGTGACAGAGGCGGAGCACGGCATCGGTACGCCGGACGTTGACGACGGGGCCGGGGCGCCCGCCGAGCGGCCCAGGGGCCGCCGCAGGGTCGTGGCGCTCATGGCCGTCGCCATCGTGGCCTACCTGCTGGACCTCGGCAGCAAGATGCTCGTGGTGGCGAAGCTGGAGCACCACGACCCGATCGTGGTCATCGACGGCCTGCTGAAGTTCGAGGCCGTACGGAACCCGGGCGCGGCGTTCGGCATCGGCGAGGCGTTCACCGTCGTCTTCACCGTGATCGCGGCGGTCGTGATCGTCGTGATCGTCCGGCTGGCGCGCAAGCTGTACAGCCTGCCCTGGGCGATCGCGCTGGGCCTGCTGCTGGGCGGCGCGCTCGGCAACCTCACGGACCGGATCTTCCGCGCGCCAGGCGTGTTCGAGGGCGCGGTGGTGGACTTCATCGCCCCGGCGCACTTCGCGGTGTTCAACCTCGCGGACTCGGCGATCGTCTGCGGCGGCTTCCTCATCGTGATCCTCTCCTTCAAGGGCCTGGACCCCGACGGGACCGTCCACAAGGACTGAGCGGGGCCGTCCCCGCCGGGCGGCCGTCAGAACCGGTCGGCCGGGCCGGTTGTCCGCAGGCCCGACCGCGCACGTCCGCCGACAAGGCATACTCGACGGGTGAGCACGATTCCCGAGATCCGTACGCTGCCCGTACCCGACGGCCTGGAAGGCGAGCGCGTGGACGCCGCCATATCCCGCATGTTCGGGTTCTCCCGCACGAAGGCGGCCGAGCTTGCCTCCGCCGGGAAGGTCCTGGTCGACGGCGCAGTGGTCGGCAAGTCCGAGCGGGTCACGGGCGGTGCCTGGCTGGAGGTCGAGATGCCCGGCGCGCCCGCGCCCGTGCAGATCGTCGCCGAGCCGGTCGAGGGCATGGAGATCATCCATGACGACGACGACATCGTGGTGATCGTGAAGCCGGTCGGCGTCGCCGCCCACCCCAGCCCCGGCTGGACGGGCACGACCGTGATCGGCGGCCTCGCCGCCGCCGGGTACCGGATCTCCACCTCGGGCGCCGCCGAGCGCCAGGGCATCGTGCACCGCCTCGACGTGGGCACGTCCGGGCTGATGGTCGTCGCCAAGTCGGAGCGCGCCTACACGCTGCTGAAGGCCCAGTTCCGCGAGCGCGTCGTGGACAAGCGGTACCACGCGCTGGTGCAGGGCCACCCCGACCCGCTGAGCGGCACCATCGACGCGCCCATCGGCCGCCACCCGAACCACGACTACAAGTGGGCGGTCACCGCCGAGGGCAAGCCGTCCGTCACGCACTACGACCTCATCGAGGCGTACCGCGCCGCGTCCCTGCTGGACATCAAGCTGGAGACGGGCCGTACGCACCAGATCCGCGTGCACATGTCGGCGCACCGCCACCCGTGCGTGGGCGACCTCACGTACGGCGCGGACCCGACGCTCGCCAAGCGGCTCCGCCTCACCCGCCAGTGGCTGCACGCCGTGCGCCTCGGCTTCGAGCACCCGTCGGACGGCCGGTGGGTCGAGTTCGAGAGCGGCTACCCGGCCGACCTCCAGCACGCCCTCGACACGATCGCGGCGGAGAGCGCGTGAGCGCGTACGAGATCCGTGAGGCGGTGAGCGAGGAGGACCGGCAGGCGGCCTTCGCGGTCCGCCGCGAGGTCTTCGTCGTCGAGCAGGGCGTCCCCGAGGAGATCGAGTACGACACGCTCGACGCGACGGCCGTGCACGTGCTGGCGGTCCGCGCCGCCGACGGCACCGCCCTCGGGACGGGCCGGCTGCTGTACGGGCCGGACGCCGCCGGCCGCACGGGCGGGGAGGACGGCGTGGGCGCGCTCGGCAGGCTCGCCGTCACCCGGGCCGCCCGGGGCCTCGGCGTGGGCGGCGCGCTCGTCCGGGCCATCGAGGAGGCGGCGCGGGCGCGTGGCCTCAAGGCCGTGGACCTGCACGCGCAGACCCACGCGCTCGGCTTCTACGAGCGGCTCGGCTACGAGGCGTACGGCCCGGAGTTCCCCGACGCCGGAATACCCCACCTGGCGATGCGCCGCACGCTCTGATCGGCGCCCGCGCGTGGCAGGGTGGGAGCCCTGACCTCGTGTTCGTGAGCGGGCGGAGGGCGTCGCACCGTGGACCAACTGGGCCTGCTGCTCGTTCTGCTGCTCGGCGCGCTTCTGACCGTCCCGCTCGGTGACCGGCTCGGGCTGCCCCCGCCGGTCCTGATGACGCTCCTCGGGGTGGTCCTCGCGCTGCTGCCGTTCGTGCCGAACGTCGACATCCCGCCCGAGCTCATCCTGCCGCTGGTCCTGCCGCCCCTGCTGTACGCGACCGTGCAGCGCACCTCCTGGCGGCAGTTCGCGGCGAACGTGCGGCCGATCCTGCTGCTCGCGGTGGCGCTGGTCCTGGTGACGACGGCCGCCGTCGCCGCTGTCGCGCACACGGTCGTCCCCGGGCTGCCCATCGCCGCGGCCGTCGCGCTCGGCGCGCTCGTCGCCCCGCCCGACCCGGTGGCCGCCACCGCCGTCGCCGGGTCCGTGGGCCTGCCCCGCAGGCTGGTCTCCATCCTCGAGGGCGAGGGCCTCTTCAACGACGTGACGGCCATCGTCGTCTACCACGTGGCGGTCGGCGCGGTCGTCGCCGGGACGTTCTCCTGGGCGGGCGCCGGGGTGGAGCTGCTGCTGTCCGCCGTCGTCGCCGTCGCCACCGGACTGGTCCTCGGCAAGGCGGGCGCCCGGGTGGCGGGTGTGCTGGACGATCCGACGCTGCGGACCGGGCTGACGCTGCTGCTGCCGTTCGCCGCGTACGCGCTCGCCGAGGAGCTGCACGGCTCGGGGGTGCTGGCCGTCCTCGTCACGGCGCTCGTCCTGTCCGGCCACACGCTGGACGCCGACGATGTGACGGGCCGGCTGGCGGGCCGTACCTTCTGGGAGATCGTGGACACCCTGGTCACCGGTGTCGCGTTCGGTCTCGTCGGTCTCGAACTCAGCTCCGTGATCCGGCTGGCCGAGGGGCGCGAGGCGCGGATGCTCGGCTGGGGCGCGCTGGTCGTCGTGACCGTCGTCGGCGTACGGCTGCTGTGGCTGCTGCCCGCCACCTGGCTGGCTGAGCGGCTGCACCGGCCGGGCTCGTCGGCCGAGGAGATCCCGGTGAGCTGGCGGGAGACGGTCGTCATGTGGTGGTCCGGCATGCGCGGGGTCGCGTCGGTCGCGCTGGCGCTGGCCATCCCGCTGACCACGGACGCGGGGGAGGGGTTCCCGGGGCGGGACGAGATCCTGTTCCTGGCGTTCTGCGTGATCATGGCGACGCTGGTGGTGCAGGGGCTGACCCTGCCGTGGCTGGTCGGGCGGCTCGGGGTGCGTGCCGACAGCGACGCGGAACGGCGCCTGGAGCGGGACCTCGCGCTGCGGGCGACGCTCGCCGCGAAACGGCGCCTCAAGGAGCTCCAGGAGTCCGAGGACCTGCCGGACGAGCTGGTGGAGCGGTTGCGGCGGCTGGCGTTCGACATCGGGGCGCGGATCAGCCCGGACATGGTGGACGAGGAGCGGCGGTCGGCGTACGAGCGGCGGGCGCGGCGCCTGGAGGCCGTCCAGCGCCTCCAGCACGACATGCTGTCGGCCGCCCGCCACGAGGTGCTGGCCGCCCGTACCGAGCCGGGCGCCGACCCGGAGGTGGTGGACCGGGTGCTGCACCAGCTGGACGTCCGCAGCCTGCGCTGAGGCCCTGGCGGCCCGGCGCGTCTGTGGCTCGCGGCCTGGCGGCCCGGTGGGGCTCAGGCGGGCGGGCGCGGTGAGGCGCCGCGTGCGGGGGTGGTCCGGCCCCGGCGGGGCTCGCCGTCCGGGCGGTGGCGGTCGCGGGTCCGTGCGGAAGGGAGGGCGTCGTCCCGGTGGGCGTTCCCGTCCGGTCGCGCGTCCTGGTGGGCGTCCCCGTCCGCTCGCGCGTCCCGGCGGGCGTCCGGGTTCCGGCCCTGGGCGGCGGTGTCCCGGTCCGGGGCGACGGTCGTGGCGACGCGGGGGAGGGCGTACGGGTGGTGCTCGTACAGCCAGGAGATCAGCTGCTCCCGCACGTCGCAGCGCAGGGTCCACACGTCGTCGGCGTTGCGCGCGGTGACCACGGCCCGGACGACCATCGTGCTCGGCGTCGTGTCCGTCACGACCAGCGACCAGGCGCGGCCGTCCCAGTCGGGGGACTTCTCCAGGAGCTCGCGCAGCCGCTCGCGCATCAGGCCGACGGGAGCGGCGTGGTCGAGGTGGAAGTAGACGGTGCCGGTGATCTGCGCGCCGCCGCGCGACCAGTTCTCGAACGGCTTGCTGGTGAAGTACGAGACGGGCATGGTGAGCCTGCGCTCGTCCCAGGTGCGTACCGTGAGGAAGGTCAGCGTGACCTCCTCGACCACGCCCCACTCGCCCTCGACGACCACGGTGTCGCCTATCCGGACCATGTCGCCGAAGGCGATCTGGAACCCGGCGAACATGTTGCTCAGCGTGGACTGGGCGGCCACACCGGCCACGATGCCGATGATGCCCGCGGACGCCAGCATCGACGTGCCGACCGCCCGGAAGTCCGGGAACGTCAGCAGCATCGCCGCCGCCGCGACCACCCCGACGACGGCCGTGACGATCCGCATGATCAGCGTGACCTGGGTGCGGACGCGGCGCAGCCGGTCGGGGTGCCGGGTCGTCGCGGCGTACCGCGCGTAGGTCGCCTCCACCACCGCCGACGCGATCCGCACCACCAGCCAGGCGCTCGCCCCGATCAGGACGAGCGTCAGGACGCGGCCGATGCCCACCTCGTGGTCCTGGATGATCCGCCAGGCCGTCTCCCGGTACGCGCCGCGCAGCAGCCCGGCCAGCATGACCAGCTGGAGGGGCACCCGGCAGCGGCGCAGCAGCCCCCAGAGGGGGGTCTCGGGGTGGCGGACGTCGGCGCGTCTGAGAGCCATGTCGGCGAGCCAGCCGACGAACAGGGTCAGGGCGACCGACCCACCGAGGACGATCAACGGGCGCAGTGCGTTCTCCATGTCTCCGAACTCAGGGCGGATGATGCAGGATGACCGAATGGAGATCATGCTGTTCCACTCGGCTTACGGACTTCGCCCGGCCGTGCACGCGGCCGCGGACCGGCTGCGTGCCGCCGGGCACCAAGTGCACGTGCCCGACCTGTACGAGGGGCAAACCGCCGACGACGCGGACGAGGCCACGGCCCTCAGGGACCGGATCGGCTGGGAGGAGCTGACCAGGCGCGCCGTGGCGGCCGCCGCGCCGCACTCGGACCGGGGGCTGGTGTACGCGGGGCTGTCGCTGGGCGCCGCGTTCGCCCAGACGCTGGCCGTCGCCGACGAGAAGGCGCGCGGGCTGCTGCTGGTGCACGGTACGTACGAGGTGCCGGAGGAGGGGTCGGTGCGCGGGCTGCCGGTGCAGCTGCATGTGGCGGACCCGGACCCGTTCGAGCCGGAGGACTGGCTGAACACCTGGTACCTGGGGATGGGGCGGGCCGGCGCGGAGGTGGAGGTGCACCGGTACCGGGGCGCCGGGCACCTGTACACCGACCCGGACCTGGACGACCACGACGCGCAGGCGGCCGAGCTGACCTGGGCGACGTCGCTGGAGTTCCTCGGCGGGCTGTGACCGGCGCCCGGCCGTCGTGGGCCGGGCGCGGGCAGCCGCGGGAAGGGGCGCGGGCGCGCGCGGGAAGAGAAGAGGCGTGGGCGGCGCGGGAAGAGGCGCGGGCGCGCGCGAAGGGGCACGGTGTCGCCTTTCGGCCACACCGTGCCCCTCGTCATGTCCCGGTTGTGCCGCCACTCTCAGGCGGCCGCGGTCGCGGGGTCAGGACGCGCGGTACGCGGTCCAGTGGTCCTGCATGCGCTGCACCTGACCGGCCGTGAACTGGTACATGCAGGAGTCGTACGTGTAGTCCATGAAGTTGTGGATCGGGTCCACACCGGACTGGCGGGCGCAGGAGTCGCGTCCGGTCGGGCACTCGTACGCCGGGGACTTCTCGGCGGCGGTGTCGGCGACGTAGTCGCCCTGGCCGTTGCAGCCGCCCTGGAAGGTGTGGTACAGGCCCATCCAGTGGCCGACCTCGTGGGTGCCGGTGTCGCCCTGGTTGTAGTTGGCGGCCGAACCGCCGGGCAGTGACGCGTCGAGGACGACGACACCGTCCATGGACGGGTTGGAGCTGTAGGAGGACGGGAAGGTCGCCCAGCCGAGCAGACCGCCGCTGAGGTTGGCGGTGTAGAAGTTCAGCGCGCCCGCGCCACCCTGGCGGAGCGTGGACTTCATGGCCTTCTCCTCGGCGGAGCCGGAGGAGAGGTTGTACCAGGCGGCGTTGTCCGTGTAGGTGGTGCCGGCCAGCGAGAACTGGAAGCCCGATGCGGCGTTGCCGGTGCCCTGGCCGCCGAAGGCGGAGTTCAGGACGTTCATCTGGTTGTTGATGTCCGTGGCGGACAGCTTGCCCTTGGTGCCGTCGTGGATGACGTGGAAGTACACCGGGATGGTGACCGAGGCGGCGGCCGTGTCGAAGCGGCTGCTGTCCAGGTTCTTGGACTTGGCGGCCTTCAGCTTCTTCTGGAGGTCGGCCTCCATGGCTTGCGCCTTGGCGGCGGAGACCTCGTTGGGCTCGTGCTCGTGGATGTGGCCCGACGGGCGCGACTCACGCGCGTGGGCGCTCGCGCCCGTCTCCTCGACGCACTCCTCGCCGGCGGCGGCCAGCGGCGCGGTGGCGGCGACACCCGTCGGGGCGGAGAACGGGAACAGCGCCAGCGTTCCGGCCAGCATGGCCGTGCCGAGCACGCGGCGGTGCGTTCTCGGAGATATACGGACAAGAGCACGCATACGTGACTCCTCGCGGGGGGCTGTGGGGAGGGCCTTCCTCGCCACCGCCGGGGAGATTACGTGGTCATGTCAGATCTGGAGGAGAAGCGTTCCGGCCCAATCAATCCTTGAGGAGATGGAGGCGGGCGGGCGAAATCCTTCGGTCCGTCCCGATGGTTGAGACTCGAACGTAAGGGCGAGAGGGACATGGGCGGGCGGTGTGTCCGGATTCGATCTACGAAACACATCGCCCGCCACACGCTTGTGATCTTCAGTTAACAAGCGAAGGTTGGCTGAAAATCGCTCTTGCGGTCATCTCATCGCACCGGCGTGTACACCCGCTCGACCTTCTGCGTTCCGTTCAGCGTCCGGTACGAGCGTGTCCACTTGGCCGACGCGTTCGGGTTCGTGCGGTCGGAAAGCACGAAATAGTCCATCTGCGAGCGCTCGGGCGTCACATCCAGGACGCCGTACCCGTGGTGGTCCATGTCGATCCAGTGCACATGCCGGTTGGCGGCCTTCAGCGCGGCGGCGGCGACCACGGAGGCGGTGTTCGCGGGGACGTTCAGAATGTCGTCGAGGTTGTCCGAGGTGACCGACGTGACGACGAACTCGGTCGCGGCGGACGGGGACTTGGGGTACGTGGCGGCCGTGACCGGCACGTCGTTGGCCCACGCCATGTGGATGTCGCCGGTGAGGAAGACGGTGTTGCGGATGGCCCGCTCCTGGAGGTGGGCCAGCAGCTCCCGGCGGTCGTCCGTGTAGCCGTCCCACTGGTCCACGTTGATCGCCAGTCCGCCCGTCGGGAGGCCCAGCAATTCGGCCACCGGCTTCAGCAGGTGCGCCGGGAGCGAGCCGAAGGCGACCGGCGAGACCATCACGGACGTGCCGACCAGCCGCCAGGTCGCGTCCGACGACGCCAGCCCGGCCTTCAGCCAGTCCAGTTGGGCGCGGCCGGTGATCGTACGGTCCGGGTCGTCCACCGCGCCGCTGCCGACGGACGCCTGCTGGGAGCGGAACGAGCGCAGGTCCAGCAGGTGCAGGTCGGCGAGCCTGCCGTAGCGCAGCCGCCGGTAGACCGTGCCCTCGGCGGAGGTGCGCACGGGCATCCACTCGAAGTACGCGCGCTTCGCGGCCGCCACGCGCCCGGCCCAGTCGCCCTCGGCGCCGGGGGTGTGGTTGTCCGCGCCGCCCGACCAGGTGTCGTCGGCGAACTCGTGGTCGTCCCAGATCGCGATGACCGGGTGCGCCGCGTGCAGCGCCTGGAGGTGGGTGTCCGACTTGTAGGTGGCGTGGCGCAGGCGGTAGTCGGCGAGGGTGACGATCTCGTGGCGCGGCTCGTGGGGGCGCAGCACGCGGTCGGTCTTCGGGTAGGAGCCGGAGCCGTACTCGTATATGTAGTCGCCGAGGTGGAGGACGGCGTCCAGATCCGTGCGGGCGGCGAGGTGGCCGTACGCGGAGAAGTGGCCGGCCTCCCAGTTGGCGCAGGACACGACGCCGAACCGGACGCCGGGCGTCGCGTCGTCGTACGCGGGCGTCGTACGGGTCCGGCCGACCGGCGAGACGGCCTCGGAGCCGGGCGCCCCGGCGGTGAACCGGAACCAGTAGGAGGTCGCGGGCCGCAGTCCGCGCACATCCGCCTTGACGGTGTGGTCGGTCTCGGCGCTCGCGGTGACGGTGCCGCGCGCGACGGTCCGCGCGAAGCCTCTGTCCTCGGCGACCTCCCATCTCACCTCGGTGTCGGCGCCCTTGCCGGAGCCGGGGAGCGCGTCGGCGGAGGGAGTGACGCGGGTCCAGAGCAGGACCCCGTCGGGGAGCGGGTCACCGGAGGCGACGCCGTGGAGGAAGGCGGGGGACTGGGTGGTCGCGACGGCGGCGACCGCACCCGAGACGAGCGCGGTGCCGGCGACGGCCGAGACGGCGGCGGCCTTGACGACGGTGCGTCGGCTGGGGGTGGCGTGAGTGAGGTTTCGACTGGTCACGGCGGAGCAGACTACCTGTCACGTTACTGACTGGTAAGCGCCAAGTGCCGTTGTTTGGCGGGAAGTTGCCTTCTGTTCCCGCACCCAAAACGGAACGGCCCGCTCCATGAGGAGCGGGCCGTTGGCGGCGGCTGGCCGGATTCATCCCCGGGTCGTGTCCAGGACCTCGTCGGGGATCCGGGTGAGGCGGGTCAGCCCTTCAGGGCCTTCTCGATGGCCTGGGTGAACTCCGGGGCCGTCATGGGGGCGTTCTTGCCGCCCGCGTCCGTGACCGGCTTGCCGTCCATCTTCAGGGTCGGGGTGCCCTTGACGCCGCTCTTGTCGAAGGTCTCCGACATCTTCAGCGCCCAGGCGTCGAAGGTGCCCTCCTCGACGTTCTTCTCGAACTCCTTGTTGTCCTTCAGCTCCGGGACCGCGTCGGCGATCTTCAGGATGTACGAGTCCTCGGCGAGCTCGTCCTTGGACTCCTCCGGGTGGAACTTCGCCGAGTACATCGCGGCCTTGAACTTCATGAACGCGTCCGGGCTCACGTCGAGCGCCGCGCCGAGGGCGGACAGCGCGTTCTTGGAGCCCTCGCCGAAGGAGCCGACCTTGTTCTCGCTCATGGCGTCGCCGTCGAGGAACGTCGCGCCCACGTACTGGATCTTGTACTTGCCGGCCTCGACGTCCTTCTCGATGACCGGGCCGACCTGCTGCTCGAAGACCGCGCAGACCGGGCAGCGGGAGTCCTCGAAGACCTGGAGCGTCTTCTTCGCCGTCGGCTTGCCGATCACGACCGTGGTGCCGTTCTCGCCGGACGTGTTCTTCGGCGCCTTGACGTCCTTCACGTCCTTCGCGGCCTCCCACGCGGACGGCTTGTTGGCCTGGACGACGGCGTAGCCGATGCCGCCCGCCAGACCGAGCACGGCCAGGACCGAGAGGCCGACGGTGATCTGCCGCCGCATCTTGTCCCGCTTGGCCTGGCGCTCACGCTCCTCCCGCAGCCTCTCGCGGGCCGCCGCCTTGTTGGCCTTGCTGTTGCGTGCGCTCATGGTGGTGTGTTCTCCGTCGTGTCTGGGGGATCACCGGGCGGTGATCAGTGGTCGAAGGGTGCTGTGATCAGGCCGTCACGGGCCTGCACGGCGGTCCCCTCCGGCCGACGGAGTGCACCAGGAGGCGCGGCCTCGGAGCCGTGCGGCGGCGGGCGGCCGCGCGCGGCACCGGGCGGGGTACGAGCCCCCGCGTCGTCAGGGCCGCCCACGCCACCAGCAGCGGGCGGAACGCCGACGCCCCCGCCGCCCGCAGCACCCGGCCCAGAGCCGCCTCGCCGCGCCACAGCCAGGCGGCGGCGACCAGCCCCACCGTGATGTGCGCGGCGAGCAGCAGCCACGGCACCGCCGGGTCGCCGGAGTGCAGCACCGAGGCCGCCGCGCTCTCCGGCGCGGCGACCCCCGGCAGGGGCGTGCCCACGGCCTCGGCGCACAGCACGTCCACGCCGACAGCGCGCAGCGACCCGGCGATCGGGCCGCCGGACGGGCCGTAACAGGTGTGCTGGCCCGCAGTGAACACCGTGTCGGCCGCCAGCTCCAGCGGGACGAGCAGACCGGCGATCGGCCAGTACCCCCGCTCCCGGCCGGCCAGCGCGTAGGCGACGGCGAAGACCCCGGCCGCGACCAGCAGGACCACGGTCAGCGGCAGCGGCACCCGGGACAGCAGCACATGGGAGGCGACGGACAGCGTCACGACGAGTGCCGTGAAGATCGCTGCCCGTACCCCCCTCAGCTGGGTCCCGGTCATGTCGTCCATCGTCCGAGAGTGTGCCACGACAGCCTGTAAGCGGCCCTTAAAAGATGATGATCAGCTGAAAAACGGCGGTCAGCGCAGCCCCGGTATCCGGCCGTTGCGGAACAGGTCCACGAATATCTGGTGGTCCGCCCGCGCCCGCGCCCCGTACGTGTGCGCGAAGTCCACCAGCATCGCGGTGAACCCCTCCTCGTCGGCGGCTATCGCCGCGTCGATGGCCCGCTCCGTGTTGAACGGCACCAGCGAGTGGCCGCTCTCGTCGTCCGCCGCCGCGTGCATGGTGGCCGTCGCCCGCCCCAGGTCCGCGACCGTCGCGGCCATCTCCTCCGGGTCGTCGATGTCCGACCAGTCCAGGTCCACCGCGTACGGCGAGACCTCCGCGACCAGTTGCCCCGCACCGTCCAGCTCCGTCCACCCCAGCCACGGGTCGGCGTGCGCCTGGAGGGCCCGCTGCGAGATCACCGTGCGGTGCCCCTCGTGGTGGAAGTACCCCCGCACCGCCGAATCCGTGACGTGCCGCGAGACCGCCGGGACCTGCGCCTGCTTCATGTAGATCACCACGTCGTTCTCCAGGGCGTCGCTGTTGCCCTCCAGGAGGATGTTGTACGACGGGAGCCCGGCCGACCCGATGCGGATCCCGCGCCGCCCCACCACGTCCTTCACCCGGTACGAGTCCGGGCGGCCCAGGCTGGAGGGCGGCAGCGTCTCCAGGTACCCGTCGAACGCGGCCAGCACCTTGTACCGGGTCGCCGCGTCCAGGTCGACCGCGCCGCCCCCGGACGAGAAGCGGCGCTCGAACTCCCGGATCTCCGTCATCGTGGCCAGCAGCCCGAACCGGGTCAGCGACCTGGCCTCCCGCAGCGCCCCCAGCAGCGCCCCCTCCGCCGTGTCCAGCGTGAACGGCGGCACCTCCTCGTCACGGGCCCCGGCCGCGAGGGCGTGTATCCGCTCCCGGTACGCCGCCGCGCAGAGCCGCACCAGCGTGGTGATCTGGTCGTCGCCCAGCGCCTTCGCGTACCCGAGGAGCGCCAGCGAGGCGACCAGGCGCTTCAGGTCCCAGGTGAAGGGGCCGACGTACGCCTCGTCGAAGTCGTTGACGTTGAACACCAGTCGGCCGTTGGCGTCCATGTACGTGCCGAAGTTCTCCGCGTGCAGGTCGCCGTGGACCCAGACCCGGCCGGTCCGCTCGTCCAGGTACGGCCCGCCCTCCCGCTGCTCGCCTTCCAGGTCGGCGTAGAAGAGGCAGGCGGAGCCCCGGTAGAAGGCGAAGGCGGAGTGCGCCATCTTCCGGAACTTGACCCGGAAGGCCGCCGGGTCTGCCGCCAGGAGCTCGCCGAAGGCGGTGTCGAACACGGCGAGGATCTGCTCGCCGCGATCCTGGGCGGTGGGCTGCGGGACCGGCATCGCGGGGTGCCTCCTGACGCGCGCACACCACGGCGTGGCGTGCATGACAAAACGGACGGGACTTCCGACCGCTCCAACGCTCGGGGCCGCCCCCGAGTGCCCGCGCCCCCGCGCGCCGCCGTGGACCGCGCGCCCCCGCCCGCCACCCCTCGCGGCGGGCCCCGGCTGTCAGTGGGGGGTCGTAGACTTCCGAGTCGTCCCCTTTCCCTTCCGACGCTCCCGACCCCGGAGGCCGCAACCGTGTCGAAGCCGCCGTTCACGCACCTCCACGTGCACACCCAGTACTCCCTGCTGGACGGTGCCGCGCGGCTCAAGGACATGTTCAACGCGTGCAACGAGATGGGCATGACGCACATCGCCATGTCCGACCACGGCAACCTGCACGGGGCGTACGACTTCTTCCACTCGGCCAGGAAGGCGGGCGTCACGCCGATCATCGGCATCGAGGCGTACGTGGCGCCCGACTCCCGGCGCAACAAGCGCAAGGTCCTCTGGGGCCAGCCGCACCAGAAGCGCGACGACGTCTCCGGCTCCGGTGGTTACACCCACAAGACGATCTGGGCGTACAACAGCACCGGCCTCCACAACCTCTTCCGCCTCTCCTCCGACGCGTACGCCGAGGGCTGGCTCCAGAAGTGGCCGCGCATGGACAAGGAGACGATCTCCCAGTGGTCGGAGGGGCTCGTCGCCTCCACCGGCTGCCCGTCCGGCGAGGTGCAGACGCGGCTGCGCCTCGGCCAGTTCGACGAGGCCCTGAAGGCCGCCTCCGAGTACCAGGACATCTTCGGCAAGGAGCGGTACTTCCTGGAGCTGATGGACCACGGCATCGAGATCGAGCGCCGGGTCCGCGACGGCCTGCTGGAGATCGGCAAGAAGCTCGGCATCCCGCCGCTGGTCACCAACGACTCGCACTACACGTACGCGCACGAGGCGGGCGCGCACGACGCGCTGCTGTGCATCCAGACCGGCAAGAACCTCTCCGACCCGGACCGCTTCAAGTTCGACGGCACGGGCTACTACCTGAAGTCCACGGAGGAGATGTACGCCATCGACTCCTCGGACGCCTGGCAGGAGGGGTGCGCCAACACGCGGCTGATCGCCGACATGGTCGACCTGACCGGCATGTTCGAGAAGCGCGACCTCATGCCGAAGTTCGACATCCCCGAGGGGCACACGGAGGTCAGCTGGTTCCGCGAGGAGGTCCAGCGCGGCATGCACCGCCGCTTCCCCGGCGGCATCCCGGAGGACCGCCAGCGGCAGGTCGAGTACGAGATGGACGTCATCATCCAGATGGGGTTCCCGGGGTACTTCCTCGTCGTCGCCGACTTCATCATGTGGGCGAAGAACCAGGGCATCGCGGTCGGCCCCGGCCGAGGCTCCGCGGCCGGCTCGATCGTCGCGTACGCGCTGGGCATCACCGACCTCGACCCCATCCCGCACGGTCTGATCTTCGAGCGGTTCCTCAACCCCGAGCGCGTCTCCATGCCCGATGTCGACATCGACTTCGACGAGCGCAGGCGCGTCGAGGTGATCAGGTACGTCACGGAGAAGTACGGCGCCGACAAGGTCGCCATGATCGGCACGTACGGCACCATCAAGGCCAAGAACGCGATCAAGGACTCCGCGCGCGTGCTGGGCTACCCGTACGCGATGGGCGACCGGATCACCAAGGCCATGCCCGCCGACGTCCTCGGCAAGGGCATCCCGCTCTCCGGCATCACCGACCCCTCCCACCCGCGCTACAGCGAGGCGGGCGAGGTCCGGGCGATGTACGAGAACGAGCCGGACGTCAAGAAGGTCATCGACACCGCGCGCGGCGTGGAGGGCCTGGTCCGGCAGATGGGCGTGCACGCCGCGGGCGTGATCATGTCCAGCGAGACCATCACGGAGCACGTCCCCGTCTGGGTGAGGCACACCGACGGCGTCACCATCACCCAGTGGGACTACCCGAGCTGTGAGTCGCTCGGCCTGCTGAAGATGGACTTCCTGGGCCTGCGCAACCTCACGATCATGGACGACGCCGTCAAGATGGTGAAGGCGAACAAGGGGATCGACATCGATCTCCTGAGCCTCCCGCTCGACGACCCGACGACCTTCGAGCTGCTCCAGCGCGGTGACACGCTCGGCGTCTTCCAGTTCGACGGCGGGCCCATGCGGTCCCTGCTGCGGCTGATGAAGCCCGACAACTTCGAGGACATCTCCGCCGTCTCGGCCCTGTACCGGCCGGGCCCGATGGGCATGAACTCGCACACGAACTACGCGCTCCGCAAGAACGGCCAGCAGGAGATCACGCCGATCCACCCGGAGCTGGAGGAGCCGCTCCGCGAGGTCCTGGACGTCACCTACGGCCTGATCGTCTACCAGGAGCAGGTGCAGAAGGCCGCCCAGATCATCGCCGGGTACTCGCTCGGCGAAGCCGACATCCTCCGCCGCGTCATGGGCAAGAAGAAGCCCGAGGAGCTGGCGAAGAACTTCACGATCTTCCAGGCGGGCGCGCGGAAGAACGGCTACAGCGACGAGGCCATCCAGGCGCTGTGGGACGTGCTGGTCCCCTTCGCCGGTTACGCCTTCAACAAGGCCCACTCCGCCGCGTACGGACTCGTCTCCTACTGGACGGCGTACCTCAAGGCCAACCACCCCGCCGAGTACATGGCGGCACTCCTCACCTCCGTCAAGGACGACAAGGACAAGTCGGCGGTCTACCTCAACGAGTGCCGCCGCATGGGCATCAAGGTCCTCCCGCCCAACGTCAACGAGTCGGAGTCCAACTTCGCGGCCCAGGGCGACGACGTCATCCTCTTCGGCCTCTCCGCCGTGCGGAACGTCGGCACCAACGTCGTCGAGTCGATCATCAAGTGCCGCAAGACGAAGGGGAAGTACTCCTCCTTCCCCGACTTCCTCGACAAGGTCGAGGTCGTCGTCTGCAACAAGCGCACCATCGAGTCGCTGATCAAGGCCGGTGCCTTCGACGAGATGGGGCACACCCGCAAGAGCCTCGTCGCGCACCACGAGTCGATGATCGACAACGTGGTCGCGGTCAAGCGCAAGGAGGCCGAGGGGCAGTTCGACCTCTTCGGCGGCATGGGCGAGGAGGGCGCCGACGAGCCGGGCTTCGGACTGGACGTCGAGTTCTCCGACATCGAGTGGGAGAAGTCGTACCTGCTCGCCCAGGAGCGCGAGATGCTCGGCCTGTACGTCTCCGACCACCCGCTGTTCGGCATCGAGCACGTCCTGTCCGACAAGACCGACGCGGCGATCGCCCAGCTCACCGGCGGCGAGCACGCCGACGGCGCGGTCGTCACCATCGGCGGCATCATCTCCGGCCTCCAGAGGAAGATGACCAAGCAGGGCAACGCCTGGGCCATCGCCACCGTCGAGGACCTGGCCGGTTCCATCGAGTGCATGTTCTTCCCCGCCACGTACCAGCTGGTCTCCACCCAGCTGGTCGAGGACACGGTCGTCTTCGTCAAGGGCCGCCTCGACAAGCGCGAGGACGTGCCGCGGCTGGTCGCCATGGAACTGATGGTCCCCGACCTGTCGTCCGCGGGCACCAACGCGCCGGTCGTCCTCACCATCCCCACGGTGAAGGTGACCCCGCCGATGGTCAGCCGCCTCGGCGAGATCCTCAGCCACCACAAGGGCAACACGGAGGTGCGGATCAAGCTCCAGGGCCCCCGCAAGACCACCGTGCTCCGCCTCGACCGGCACCGCGTCCAGCCCGACCCGGCGCTCTACGGCGACCTGAAGGTGCTCCTCGGTCCGTCCTGCCTGGCCGGCTGACCCGTCCTGACCGGCGGGCTGACCAGTTTGCTTGGCGGGCCGATCCGTCCGCCCGGCGGGCTGGGGCAGCACACACCGGTGGGACCACCCCGGGCCCCGCGCACGGACCCGGATCCCGCGGCGCCCGTACGCGGGCCCCGCGCACGCCCGCACGCGGAAGGGGCGCGCCCGTCGTCACGGGCGCGCCCCTTCCGTATGACCACCGCGGTCACACGGCGGCCGCGTCAGTTGTGGCCGAACCTCTTCTGCCGGCCCTTCTGCGCGACGTCCGCGGGCGTGACCTGGGCCGCCCGCTGCTCCGCCTGTCGCTCCAACGACGTGTCGTGGGCCTGCTGGGCGCCGCGCTCGCCCTGTCGCTGCTGGCGTTCGGTCTTCTTGTTCTTGGCCATGGTGATGCCTCCTGTGGGATGTGGGGGCCAGGACCGCGACCAGACTCACATACCGGTATGTGCCGCGCATTTTGGATCATTGCGGACGGTAGTCGTGGATCATGGTGGGAGGCCGTAGTCAGAAGACGCCGAAGGCACTACGGTGAGGCGCCACGCCGATGATCGTGCTCCGGCCGTTAAGAACCCGGCAGTCGGGCAGACTCGAAGAAACCCGAAGCAACTCCGATCCCGAGGTTCCCGAAAGAGGGTGGAACACGTGGACCGCTGCGTCGTGCTCGTGGACGCCGGCTATCTGCTCGGCGCCGCCGCCAGCCTGCTGGCCGGGGAGCCCGCCCGCTCCCGGATCACCGTTGACCACTCCGCCCTCATCCAGGGGCTGCGGGAGCGGGCCGAGGCCGACACGGCCCAGCCGCTGCTTCGCATCTACTGGTTCGACGGCGCCCCCGACCGCGTCCCCCAGCCGGAGCACCGGCGCCTGCGCGTCATGCCCCGTGTGACCGTCCGGCTCGGCGCCCTGACCCGCAGCGACGGACGCTGGGCGCAGAAGGGCGTGGACGCCGCCATGCACGCCGAGCTGACCGAGCTGGCCCGCAACCGCGCCTGCTCCGACATCGTCCTCGTCACCGGCGACGGCGACCTCCTGCCGGGCCTGATGTCCGCCAAGGAACACGGCGTCGCCGTCCACCTGTGGGCCGTCCAGGCCGCCGACGGCGACTACAACCAGTCCGAGGACCTCGTCGCCGAGGCCGACGAGCGCCGCGTCCTCGACCGCGCGTGGATCACCCGCGCCGTACGGGCGAAGGACCTCACCGGGCCGTGCGCCCCGCCCCCCGCGCCGCGCCCCGAGATCGCCGCCATCCTCGCCGCGCCGCTCCCCGAGGCCGCCCTCGCCGCCGCCGAACGCTCCTCGTCGGGTACGGCCCCCGCGGCGCTCACCGACGCGGCGGACACCACCAGTGCCCCGGCCGCCGCGGCCACCACCGCCACCGCCCCGGCCCCCACCAACGGCACCGGCACGGGCACCGCCCCCTCGGGCGCGGCGCGCGGCGTCCCCACCCCCAAGGACCTCGCGGGGCTGCGCACCGCCGCGCACCAGAACACCCAGACCGCGGGCCCCGCCAACGCCACCCTGCGCTGGTCGTCCGACCGGGGCTGGATCGACCGCCCCGGCGCGGTCGGCGAACCGCCCGAGACCGCGTCGCTCCCCACCCTCGCCCAGCTCACCAGCGCCGAGCAGCGCTGGGCCGACCGCGAGGAGGACATCACCACGGTCGGCGGCGACCCGTTCGAGGTCGGCCAGGTGTTCGCACGGCGCTGGATGGAACGGCTCCCCGAACAGAGCCACGTCCAGAAGCTCTCCGCGATGTACCCGCGCATCCCGCACCGCATCGACGGCGAACTCCTCCGGTACGCGGCACGGTTCGGCCTGCTCGCCCACAAGGACGACCAGATCGACGAGCACGACCGGTACGCGATCCGGGCCGGTTTCTGGCGCGAGATCGACGTCCGCGCGGCGGCCGGGAACGCGGCGGCGGGGGAGTAGCGGCACGGGCGACGGGCCGCACCGCACCGCCCCGCGCGCGATCCGGGGTCCGCGACCCCTTAGGCTCATCCCTCGTGAGTACGGTGTGCGTGGTGCGGGATTTGGTGAAGACGTACCCCGCCGCGCGCGGCGGGCGCGGCAGGCCCGCGACACCCGAGGTACGGGCCACCGACGGGGTCAGCCTGGAGGTGCGGGGCGGCGAGATCTTCGGGCTGCTCGGCCCCAACGGCGCCGGCAAGTCCACCCTCGTACGGCAGCTCACCGGCCTGATGCGACCCGACTCCGGCAGCGTCGAGGTGCTCGGCCACGACCTCGTACGGCACCCCGACCGCGCCGCGCGGCTCATCGGCTACCTGGGCCAGGAGTCCACCGCGCTGGACGAGCTGACCGTCGCGCTGGCCGCCGAGACGACCGGCCGGCTGCGCGGGCTGACCGCGCGCGACGCCCGCGCGGCACGTGACGCCGTCCTCGACGAGCTGGGCATCGGCGATCTCGCCGCCCGGCCCCTGAAGAAGCTGTCCGGCGGACAGCGCCGCCTCGCGTGCTTCGCCGCCGCCCTCGTCGGCGAGCGGCCGCTGCTCGTGCTGGACGAGCCGACCACCGGCATGGACCCGGTGGCCCGTCGCGCCGTGTGGGCCGCCGTGGACCGGCGCCGCGCCGAGCACGGCGCGACGGTCCTGCTGGTCACCCACAACGTGATAGAAGCGGAGACCGTCCTGGACCGCGTCGCCGTACTGGAGCGCGGCCGGGTCATCGCCTGCGACACCCCGGCCGGGCTGAAGGAGCGCGTGGCCGGGGAGGTGCGCGTCGACCTCGTCTGGCGGGAGCGGGCACCGCTGGACGTGCCCGAGGTGGCCGCGCTGCGGGCCCTGGCCCACGAGGCGGGCCGCCGCTGGGTGCTGCGCCTGGCGCCCGACGAGGCGCGCGCGGCGGTCGCGGCGGTGACGGGCGGCGAGGCGTTCGCGGCGCTGGACGACTTCACGCTCGCCACGCCGAGCCTGGAGGACGTGTACCTCGCCCTCGGCGGCGAGGCGAAGGGACTGGTCAAGTCATGAACGCGCGGCGACGCGACGACATCCGGCCCGGCGGGACCCCGCGCCCGCCCCGGCGGCCCGGGACACCGGCGCGCACGACGGCCCGCGAGGCGCGGGCGTACGCGGCGGAGACGTGCGGTGCCCGGTACGGTGCCGGGGCTGAGAACGGGAGTGGGAAACGGTGAGCACCCTGCCTGTGGAGGCGCTCTCGACGGGGACCGCCCGGACGGCCGCCGCCGGGGCGGGCGGCGAGCGGACCGCCGCGCCCCTCGCGCCCCGTGCGCGGCTGCTGCCGGCGCTCGCCGCCGTCTACCGGGCGCAGCTCTCCCGCGCCCGGGTCGCCCGCATCCCGCTGCTGTTCGTCGCGACCTTCCAGTCCGTCGGGATCATGGTGCTGATGCGCGGTGTCGTGGACGGCGGCGCCGAGGCCCGCGCGGTCGTGGCCGGTTCGTCCGTCCTCGTCGTGGCGTTCGTCGCGCTGAACCTGCTCGCCCAGTACTTCGGGCAGCTCCGTGCGAGCGGCGGCCTCGACCACTACGCCACGCTGCCCGTGCCGCCCGCAGCCGTGGTGCTCGGCGCCGCCGGGGCGTACGCCTCCTTCACGGCGCCCGGCACGGTCGTCACCGCCGTCATCGGGTCGCTCCTCTTCCAGCTGCCGCTCACCCACCTGTGGGTCCTCGCCGCGGTCGTCCCGCTCGCCGGCGCGGCCCTGGCCGGGCTCGGCGCGGCCCTCGGCCTGCTGGCCCCACGCCAGGAGCTGGCCACGCTGCTCGGCCAGCTCGGCATGTCGGCGGCGCTGCTGCTGGGCGTCCTGCCCGCCGACCGGCTGCCCGGGCCGATCGGCTGGGCCCGGGACCTGCTCCCCTCGACGTACGGGGTGGAGGCCCTGGCCCGCACCTTCGACGCGCACCCGGACTGGACGGCCGTGGCCCTGGACCTCTCGGTGTGCGCGGCGGTCGGGGTCGCGTCCCTGGCCGCGGCCACCTGGGCGTACCGCCGCGCGGCCGTCCGGTGAGGCGGCGCCAGGCCCGGCCTGGCACGATGACAGCGTGACCGCACCCCTTCCCCCGTCCCATCAGCCCCCGAGTGAGCACGTGCCGAACGACGCCGCCCCCAGCACCCCTCCGAACGGCGACACGCCGGGCGGAGCCTCCGCATGGCCGCCGCCCACGCCCGCGTACCCGTACGCGAAGGGCGAGGAGAGCGCGTACGACACGGCGGCCGAGGTGCGCCAGGGCGCCGTGGTGCTGCTCGCGGTGGCGATCGCCGGGAACGTCCTCGGACTGCTGTGGCTGTGGCTCGCGCCGCGCATCCCGCTCGTGTCGGACGGCCGGTCGGTGCTGCTCACGGAGTCGGAGGCGGAGCACGCGGTGGGCGCGGACGGCGTGTTCATCCTGCTCGGCCTGGCGTTCGGCGCGGTGAGCGCCCTGGCCGTGTTCCTGTTCCACCGGCGGGGCGGCGTCGCCGTCGTGGTCGGGCTCGCCCTGGGCGGGGTGCTCGGCTCCGTACTCGGCTGGGGCACCGGCACGCTGCTGGGCCCGACGCACGACGTGGTGGCCCGGGCGCGGGAGGTCGGCGAGGGCGTCACGTTCGACGCGCCGCTGGAGCTCCAGGCGTACGGGTCGCTGCTGGCCTGGCCGGTCGCGGCGATGGTCGTGCACCTCGCGCTCACCGCGCTGTTCGGCCCGCGCGACCCCGAGCCGGAGTGGGACATGAGCCCGTACGGCCCGCCGCCCCCGCCCGGGGGCGCGCCGCGCGACTGAACGGCGGGTCCCGGGACGTAAAGCGTCAGGCCCGGCCGATGGGCGCGAGGACGGCGCCGGTCAGCTCCGCGAGGTGCGCCGGGGCCAGCTCGACCTCCAGGCCGCGACGCCCCGCCGACACGCAGATCGTCTCGTGCCGCGACGCCGAGGCGTCCAGCACCGTCGGCAGCTTCTTGCGCTGCCCCAGCGGTGAGATGCCGCCCCGCACATAGCCGGTCGTCCGCTCGGCGGCCGCGGGGTCGGCCATCGTCGCGCGCTTCCCGCCGACCGCCGCCGCCAGCGCCTTCAGGTCGAGCTGACCGGCGACGGGCACCACCGCGACCGTCAGGGCGCCGTCCACGTCGGCGACGAGCGTCTTGAACACCCGGTCCGGGGACACGCCGAGCGCCTCCGCGGCCTCCTCGCCGTACGAGGGCGACGCCGGGTCGTGCGCATACTCGTGCACCGTGAACGGCGTCCCCGCGGCGGTCAGTGCCACCGTCGCGGGCGTGCCGCCCGTCTGCTTCTTCGCCTTCTTCGCCACTTGCTGTCCCTCCCGCGTCAGTTCGGGCTCGTCGGAGCCCGCGTCAGCTCGGCCGCCGGCAGCGACGGCAGGTGGCGCAGCACCGCCGTCTCGGACCGCAGCAGCCGCAGTTCCTCGCGCAGCCGGGTCGCCGTGTCGGGCGCCTGGAGCAGCCGCTGCTTCGCGGGCGTGTCCAGCACGGCGGCGGCCGCCACCAGGTACGACACGACCGACGGCTCGTCGGGCAGCTCGGCGCCCGTCGCCAGCGTCCGCTCCCGCGCGCCCGCCAGCCGCTTCTGGTACGCGCGGAACGCCCGCAGCACCCCCTCGGCGAGCGCGCCGGCGCCCTCGCCCTGCCGTTCCTCCAGCTCCCGCACCTCGGCCGTGAGGAACGGGCCGCTCGCGTCCACCGAGAGGATCTCCACCCGGGTCGTCCCGGTCGCGAGGACCTCGAACGTGCCGTCCGGGCGCTCCCGGATGGTCGCCGCGTCGGCGACGCAGCCCACCCGGTGGAACGCCTTGGCGGGGTCGGGGCCGAAGCCCGCGGCGGGACCACGCTCCGGAAGCGCCGTCGGGTCGGGCAGTCCCGGCGCGGTCGGCGCCACCTCGTGGCCGTCGCGGATGGCGACGACGGCGAAGCGGCGCGGCTGCGACTCGTCCGTCTTCAGCAGTTCGCGCATCATGGCGCGGTACCGCTCCTCGAAGACGTTCAACGGCAGCACGAGGCCGGGGAAAAGCACCGCGTTCAGCGGAAAGAGGGGCAGGCGAGCGGTGGTCACAGCGGTCAAGCCTAATGGCCGCCCGCCCTCGCGCGTCCGGCCGTCCGCCCACCGGGCCCGCCCGTGCCCCTCCCGGCCGCCCCGCACCCCGCTCCCCGAGGGCCGGGCGCCCCCCGGCGTCCCGCCACAGGGCGCCCCGTCACCCGACGGACCGCCCCCCGACAGCCAGGCGCCCTGCCCCCGCCGCCTCGGCCCCCCCCACGCCCGCGCCGCCTCACCGCCCCCGGCGCACCGTCGCGCGGCGTGTCAGGTCGCGGGCCTCCAGGAACCGTCCCAGCGGGTCGCCGCCCTCGCCCGCCGTGGCCGCCCAGGGGAGCGACGTGGCCCGCGCGCCGATGAGCCGGAACTGCTCCAGCGCCGCCGCCCACCGCTGCCGTGCCATCAGGACGTACGCCAGCAGGTTGCGCACCTCCGCCGGCCAGGGGTCGCCCACCGGGTAGCGCGCCGACAGCTCCACCGCCAGGTCCGCCGCCGCGTCCAGCCGCGCCACCGGCACCCCGTTCCCGCCGCCGCTCACCAGCTGCGCGTACGCGGCCCGCAGCGGCAGCGCCCGCACCAGCGAACCCGGCAGTGAGTCGAACGCGGCGGCCTCCGCGAAGTCGAAGCACTCCCGGTGCGAGCCGTACCAGCGGGCCGACAGGTACTCCAGCGCCGACACATGGCAACCGTGGTGGTGCGAGGAGCGGCGCACCGCCTGCTCCCACAGCGCCTCGAACAGCGCGCCGGGCGCCTCGC
Organism: Streptomyces thermolilacinus SPC6; assembly: GCF_000478605.2. Taxonomy (GTDB): domain Bacteria; phylum Actinomycetota; class Actinomycetes; order Streptomycetales; family Streptomycetaceae; genus Streptomyces; species Streptomyces thermolilacinus. The sequence continues at coordinate 4,992,661 of NZ_ASHX02000001.1, forward strand.
CGCCCCGCGCGTGGTCCAGCGCGATCCGCCACGGCACCGGGTCCAGCGGCGCGGCCTTCGCCGCCGCGTGGACCACGGGCTCGACCTCCCGCAGCAGTTCGGCGCGGGCGGGCGACGCCCAGGCGCGGTCCACGGCGAGCTGCGCGGCGACGAGCAGCGCGTCCGGGTCGTCGGGCGCCTCCGCCCGCCACACCGTCAGCCAGTCCTCCCGGCTGTGGGCGAACGCGGCGAGGCGCACGGCGTACTGGTCGCGGTACTCCCACTCGGCGGCGTGCCGGGTCGTGGCGAGCAGCCGGGCGGCCGGAATGTGATCCCCCAGCGCGGCGGCGACCAGCGCCGGGCCGAGCCTGTCGTCAGGTGCGTCCAGCAGCACGGAGCCGTCCGGCGGCAGCCCGTCGCGGGGCGGCTGACCTGGCCGGACCGTGCGCGCGTTGCCCAGCAGGGCGCGGAGCAGAGACATCGTGCCGACCATTGAAAACCGCAGGTCGGAGCGGCGCCAGTAGCAGTCTGTGAAGCTTTGGTAGCGGCGGGAAGGTTGTCCTGCCGAACGTCAAGAGGCGGTAAAGAAAGCGGCGGCGCGGGTACGGAAGGGGACACCCCGCACCCGCGGCGCCGCCCCGCCCGGCCGCCGCGCGGGCCGCCCCGGCCGTCAGCTCCGCCGCAGCAGCCTCGACGCGCCGGCCGCGACCGCCGTGGCCAGAATCCACCCCACGAGGATCAGCATCGTCGACAGCCACTGCCACGGCGTGGACAGCCGCCAGTACCCCTCCTGGCCCAGGTTGATCACCGGTAGCAGCAGGTCGAGCGTGTACAGCACCGCGTCCCACTGCGGGAACTCGTCCTTCTTGATGGGTGTCGGCTCGTAGAAGGAGAAGGCCAGCGCCCCCGCCGCCCACAGCACGGCCATCCACACGGCTGCCCGCCCCGGCCGGTAGCCGTACGCCACCGTCCAGTCCTGGAGGAAGCCCCACATCTTCGCGGCGAGCGGCAGCGTCTCCCGGCGCCGCCGCTGCTTGGCCAGCAGCACCTCCCGCGCGTCGGCGTCCTCACCGCAGCCGCGCAGCACGGTCGCCAGCCGCTCGTACGGCTCCGGGGCGTACTCCGGTGTCGCCGCGGCCACCCACTCCAGCCGCCGCGCCAGCGGGAAGTGCCCGTACGGCACCAGGTTCTCGTAGACGAACCCGCTGATCGCGAGGCCGCCCGGGCCCGGCCAGCTCGCCGCCTGGTCCACGAGCGTGACGACCTTCGCGCCGTTCAGCACCACCCGGCCCTCCTCCGGCCGCTCGCAGTTGAACCGCAGCTCCGGAGTGACGATCCTGCGCAGGCTCAGCTCCTCCTTGCGCGCCGACGACATCACGAACCGCGCCTGGTGCAGATCGACCGCGTCCCCGAACCGCCCGTCGTCCAGCCGCACCCCGCCCCGGCACTCGAAGGGCCGCATCCGCGTGCCCCGCATCGGCGTGTTCACATCGCCCAGCCCGTACGGCGGCGTCGCGCCCAGGTGGTCGGCCGTGCCGCCCACCGAGTCGCTCACCCACGCGCTCGTCAGATACAGCGTCCGCTCCACGCTCAGCTGCGGGGCGTTCAGCCCGCGCCGCCCCTCCGCGCCCCGCAGCCTGCTGCCGCGCAGGCTCAGCGACACCCCGACCTTCGCGCCGCGCATGCTGAACTCGCCGTACGTCTCGATCAGCTCGGCCTGGAGGTCCTGCGCCACCGACATGCCGTCCGCGACGATCGCCCGCCCGCGCCGGTCCGGCTGCACATGGATCTGGCTGATCAGCAGGTCCGTGCCGATCTGCGCGTCCGTCAGCCGCACGCCCCGCTCCACCCGGCAGCGCGGCAGGTGCAGATCGCCCTCCGTGTGCAGCCGGGCCGCCTCCAGGCGGGGTATCGCGCAGCCGACCAACCGCAGCGTCGTGAACCGGGACTCCGGCAGCACCACCTCGTCGTCGAACACGCACCCCTGCAGCTCCACGTACGGCGCGACCGTGCCGCCCGCCAGATCCAGCCGCCCCGTGATCCGCGCGCCGCGCAGCTTCAGCGCCGAGACGCGCCCGGCCAGCGCGGGCGGCCCGTCCAGCAGCAGCCGCGCCACCACCCGCGCACGGACGCACCGCTCCTGCGGCCACGCCCGCGGCGCGAACGGGTCGTCCAGCACCGGATGGCCCGACCGCAGGTCGTACCAGGCGCCGATCCGGAACGCCTGCCACATCCCCAGCTCGGCCGGGCTGAGATCACCGGGCATGTCGTCGTGAAGGTCGTCGCCCTGGAGGCCGTCGCGGTCGTCGTGCGGCTCGGTCACTGCCGCCCCCCTCGCTTCCCCTGGTCGTACGGCTGTTCTTCCCGCTGAGTGACGGACTGAACGCTAACGGTCAGGTGTGACATCCAGAGGGTGGTGTGGCGTGTATCAGCCAGTGATACGGACGGCCGGAGCCGTCGGCCCGTCTGCGAGAATTGACCTGTGATCTCACGAATCGATCTGCGAGGCGACGCCCTGCCGACCGGCGGCGCCCTGCGCGACCTGCTGCCCCGTGCCGAGTTCGACGTGGAAGCCGCCCTGGAGAAGGTGCGGCCCATCTGCGAGGCCGTGCATCATCGGGGCGACGCGGCGCTGATCGAGTTCGCCGAGCGGTTCGACGGCGTCACCCTCGACCAGGTGCGGGTTCCGGCCAGTGCGCTGACCCGCGCCCTGGACGAGCTGGACCCGGCCGTCCGCGCCGGCCTGGAGGAGTCCATCCGGCGCGCCCGGATCGTCCACCGCGAGCAGCGCCGTACGACGCACACGACCCAGGTCGTCCCCGGCGGCACGGTCACGGAGAAGTGGGTCCCCGTCGAGCGCGTCGGCCTGTACGCGCCGGGCGGCCGCTCCGTCTACCCCTCTTCCGTGATCATGAACGCCGTACCGGCGCAGGAGGCCGGGGTCGAGTCCATCGCGCTCGCCTCCCCGCCGCAGAAGGAGTTCGGGGGCCTGCCGCACCCGACGATCCTCGCCGCCTGCGCGCTCCTCGGCGTGGAGGAGGTGTACGCCGTCGGCGGCGCCCAGGCCGTCGCCATGTTCGCGTACGGCACCCAGTCCTGCGCCCCCGCCAACATGGTCACCGGCCCCGGCAACATCTGGGTCGCCGCCGCCAAGCGGTACTTCACCGGCCGCATCGGCATCGACACGGAAGCCGGGCCCACCGAGATCGCCGTCCTCGCCGACGCCACCGCCGACCCGGTGCACGTCGCCGCCGACCTGATCAGCCAGGCCGAGCACGACCCGCTCGCCGCCGCCGTCCTCGTCACCGACTCCGTCGAGCTGGCCGACGCCGTCGAGCGCGAGCTGGAGCCGCAGATCGCCGCGACCAAGCACGTGGACGACCGCATCCTGCCCGCCCTGCGCGGCAAGCAGTCCGCGATCGTCCTGGTGGACGGCGTCGAGGAGGGCCTGCGCGTGGTGGACGCGTACGGCGCCGAGCACCTGGAGATCCAGACCGCCGACGCCGCCGCCGTCGCCCAGCGCGTCCGCAACGCCGGGGCGGTCTTCGTCGGCCCCTGGTCCCCGGTCTCCCTCGGCGACTACTGCGCGGGCTCCAACCACGTCCTGCCCACCGGAGGCTGTGCCTGCCACTCCTCGGGCCTGTCCGTCCAGTCCTTCCTGCGCGGCATCCACATCGTGGACTACACGCGCGAAGCGCTCGCGGAGGTCACCCACCACGTCGTCACCCTCGCCGAGGCCGAGGACCTCCCGGCGCACGGTGCGGCGATGAAGGCCCGCTTCGACTGGAAGGTGCCGCAGCGGTGACCGACGTCCGCATCGACGACCTGCCCATCCGCGACGAGCTGCGCGGCAAGTCGCCCTACGGCGCGCCACAGCTCGACGTCCCCGTACGCCTCAACACCAACGAGAACCCGTACCCGCTGCCCGAGCCGCTCGTCGAGCGCATCGCCGAGCGCGTCCGGGAAGCCGCCCGGCACCTCAACCGCTACCCCGACCGGGACGCCGTCGAGCTGCGCACCGAGCTGGCCCGCTACCTCACCCGCACCACCGGGTACGAGGTCGGCCCGGCGCAGGTCTGGGCGGCCAACGGCTCCAACGAGGTCCTCCAGCAGCTGCTCCAGACCTTCGGCGGCCCCGGCAGGACCGCGCTCGGCTTCGAGCCGTCGTACTCCATGCACGGGCTGATCTCCCGGGGCACGGGCACCGGCTGGATCTCCGGCCCCCGCCGCGACGACTTCGGCCTCGACGTCGAGGCCGCCACGCGGGCCATCGCCGAGCACCGCCCCGACGTGGTGTTCATCACCTCCCCCAACAACCCCACCGGCACCGCCGTCGACGCCGAGACGGTCCTCGCCGTCCACGACGCCGCCCAGGCCGCCAAGCCGTCCCTGGTCGTCGTGGACGAGGCGTACGTCGAGTTCAGCCACCGCCCGTCGCTGCTCTCCCTCATCGAGGGCCGCCCGCACCTGGTGGTCTCCCGCACCATGTCCAAGGCGTTCGGCGCCGCGGGGCTCCGCCTCGGCTACCTCGCCGCCCACCCGGCCGTCGTGGACGCCGTCCAGCTGGTCCGCCTCCCGTACCACCTGTCCGCCGTCACCCAGGCCACCGCGCTCGCCGCGCTCGAACACACCGATACGCTGCTGGGGTACGTCGAACACCTCAAGGCCGAACGGGACCGGCTCGTCACCGAGCTGCGCGCCATCGGCTACGAGGTCACCGACTCCGACGCCAACTTCGTCCAGTTCGGACACTTCGAGGACGCCCACGCCATGTGGCGCGCCATCCTCGACCACGGCGTCCTGGTCCGCGACAACGGCGTACCGGGCCGGCTGCGGGTCACCGCGGGCACCCCACAGGAGAACGACGCGTTCCTGGACGCGGTTCGCGCCATTCGGAAGGAGCAGAGCTCATGAGCCGCGTAGGACGGGTCGAGCGCACCACCAAGGAAACGTCCGTCGTCGTCGAGATCGACCTCGACGGCACCGGGAAGGTCGACGTCTCCACCGGCGTCGGCTTCTACGACCACATGCTCGACCAGCTCGGCCGCCACGGGCTGTTCGACCTCACGGTCAAGACCGACGGCGACCTGCACATCGACTCGCACCACACGATCGAGGACACCGCCCTCGCGCTGGGCGCCGCCTTCAAGCAGGCCCTCGGCGACAAGGTCGGCATCTACCGGTTCGGCAACTGCACGGTCCCGCTCGACGAGTCCCTCGCCCAGGTCACCGTCGACCTCTCCGGCCGCCCGTACCTGGTGCACACCGAGCCGGAGAACATGGCGCCGATGATCGGCGCGTACGACACGACGATGACCCGGCACATCCTGGAGTCGTTCGTCGCGCAGGCCCAGATCGCGCTGCACGTCCACGTCCCGTACGGGCGCAACGCCCACCACATCGTGGAGTGCCAGTTCAAGGCCCTCGCCCGCGCACTGCGCTACGCCTCGGAACGCGACCCGCGCGCCGCGGGCATCCTGCCGTCCACGAAGGGTGCCCTGTGACCGGGCTTTCGACCGTCCTGATCGTCGTCGGCCTGTTCCTGGCCGGCGGCGTGTACTCCTTCACCCGGCAGAAGATGCCCAAGGGCGTCATCGTCCTGCTGGCCGTCGCCTCCGGGATGTGCCTCCTCGCCGGCGTCCTGAGGATTCAGGGAATCTGGGAATGACCCTCATGAACACCACGAAGAAGGTCGTCGTCCTCGACTACGGCTTCGGCAACGTCCGCTCAGCCGAACGCGCCCTCGCGCGCGTGGGCGCCGACGTCGAGATCACCGGCGACTACGACAAGGCCATGAACGCCGACGGGCTCCTCGTCCCCGGCGTCGGCGCCTTCTCCGCCTGCATGGCCGGTCTGAAGGCCGCCCGCGGCGACTGGATCGTCGGCCGCCGGCTGTCCGGCGGGCGCCCCGTCATGGGCATCTGCGTCGGCATGCAGATCCTGTTCGAGCGGGGCGTCGAGCACGGTGTCGAGACCGAGGGTCTGGACGAGTGGCCCGGCACGGTCGGCCCGCTGAAGGCACCCGTCATCCCCCACATGGGCTGGAACACGGTCGAGGCGCCCGAGGACAGCGAGCTGTTCGCCGGGACCGACCCGGACGAGCGGTTCTACTTCGTCCACTCGTACGCCGTCACCGACTGGTCCTTCGAGACCGCCAACCCCGCGCTGCGCGCCCCCAAGGTCACCTGGTCCACGCACGGCGAGCGGTTCGTCGCCGCCGTCGAGAACGGCGCCCTGTGGGCGACCCAGTTCCACCCGGAGAAGTCCGGCGACGCCGGGGCCCAGCTGCTGACCAACTGGCTCAAGACCTTCTGACCGCCCTCCTCCCCATCCCGCTGAGAGGCCAGGACCCCTGAGATGACCACGCTCGAACTCCTCCCCGCCGTCGACGTCAGGGACGGCCAGGCCGTCCGCCTCGTCCATGGCGAGTCCGGCACGGAGACGTCCTACGGCTCCCCGCTGGAGGCGGCCCTGGCCTGGCAGCGCGCGGGCGCCGAGTGGCTCCACCTCGTGGACCTCGACGCCGCGTTCGGCACCGGCGACAACCGTGAACTGATCGCCGAGGTCACCGGCGCCATGGACATCAAGGTCGAGCTGTCCGGCGGCATCCGCGACGACGCCTCCCTCGCGGCCGCCCTCGCCACCGGCTGCACCCGCGTCAACCTCGGCACCGCCGCCCTGGAGACCCCCGAGTGGGTCGCCAAGGTCATCGCCGAGCACGGCGACAAGATCGCCGTCGGCCTCGACGTGCGCGGCACCACCCTGCGCGGCCGCGGCTGGACCCGCGACGGCGGCGACCTGTACGAGACGCTGGAGCGCCTCAACAAGGAGGGCTGCGCCCGGTACGTCGTCACCGACATCGCCAAGGACGGCACCCTCCAGGGCCCCAACCTGGAGCTGCTGAGGAACGTGTGCGCCGTCACCGACCGCCCGGTGGTCGCCTCCGGCGGCGTGTCCTCCCTGGCCGACCTGCGGGCCATCGCCGAGCTGGTCCCGCTGGGCGTCGAGGGCGCCATCGTCGGCAAGGCCCTGTACGCCAAGGCCTTCACCCTCGAGGAGGCCCTCGCGGCGGTGGCCGGATGACCGGCACCGTACGCAAGGTCGTCACGGGCGCGCCCTGGGAGGAGCAGTTCGGCTACTCCCGCGCGGTGGAGCTGCCCGGCGGCCTGGTCCTCGTCTCCGGCTGCACGTCCGTCGTGGACGGCGCCGTCGTGGACGGAGGGCCGTACGAGCAGACCGTCAACGCCTTCAACGTGGCGTTCGACGCGCTCGGGCAGCTCGGCCTCGGCCCCGCGGACGTGGTCCGCACCCGTATGTACATCACCCACGCGCGGGACGTGGAGGAGGTCGGCCGCGCCCACAAGGAGCTGTTCGACGCCGTCCGCCCCGCCGCGTCGATGCTCATCGTCTCCGGCCTCGTGGACTCCCGGCTCGTCGTGGAGGTCGAGGTCGAGGCGTACCGCGTGAACGGAGGTGCCGCGTCATGAGCCTCGCGGTACGTGTCATCCCCTGCCTGGACGTGGACAACGGCCGCGTCGTCAAGGGCGTCAACTTCCAGAACCTGCGCGACGCGGGCGACCCCGTCGAGATGGCCAAGCTGTACGACGCGGAGGGCGCCGACGAGCTGACGTTCCTCGACATCACCGCGTCGTCCGGCGACCGGGAGACCACCTACGACGTGGTGCGGCGCACCGCCGAGCAGGTGTTCATCCCGCTCACCGTCGGCGGCGGCGTCCGCAGCGCCGAGGACGTGGACCGGCTGCTGCGCGCGGGCGCGGACAAGGTCGGCGTCAACACGGCGGCGATCGCCAGGCCCGAGCTGATCCGGGAGATCGCCGAGCGGTTCGGCAGCCAGGTCCTCGTGCTGTCCGTGGACGCCCGGCGCTGCCCGGAGGGCACCAGCACCCCCTCCGGGTTCGAGGTCACCACGCACGGCGGGCGCCGGGGCACCGGGATCGACGCCGTCGAGTGGGCGCACCGGGCCGCGGAGCTGGGCGCGGGGGAGATCCTGCTGAACTCCATGGACGCCGACGGCACCAAGGACGGCTACGACACGACGATGATCGCGGCGGTGCGCGCGCACGTCTCCGTCCCCGTGATCGCCTCCGGCGGCGCGGGCAAGCTGGACCACTTCCCGCCCGCGATCGACGCGGGCGCGGACGCGGTGCTGGCCGCCTCCGTGTTCCACTTCGGCGACCTGCGGATCGGCGAGGTCAAGGCCACCCTCCGCGAGGCCGGCCACCCCGTCCGCTGAGCCGCGGGGCCCGTGCGCCTGAGCGGCCGGGCCCCGTGCGCCGAGCCGCGAGGGCCCCGGGAACCGCGGGCGCCGGGCCGCCGGGGACGCGAGCCACCGGCCCGCCCGCCGCCCGTACCCGCTCCTTCGCGGCCGTACGAGTGGCGGGCGCGGCCGTCAGCCCAGCGGCTGGGCCAGCTGGATCAGGTTGCCCACCGTGTCGTCCAGGACGGCCGTCAGCACGGGCCCCTGCTCCTCGGGCTCCTGCGTGAAGACCACGCCCCGCCCGCGCAGCCGCTCGTACTCCGCCCGCAGGTCGTCCACGCCGAAGACGACGCACGGCAGCCCCGCCTCCCGCAGCGCCTTCGTGTACTGGCGGGCGATCGGGCTGTCGCCCGGCTCCAGCAGCAGCTCCACGTCCTGGCCCGGCGCGCCCACCGTGATGAACAGCGCCCCGCCCAGATCGATGTGGGTACGGGTCTCGAAGCCCAGGACGTCCGTGTAGAAGGCGTGCGCCTTCTCCTCGTCGTCCACGTACACATTGGTCATCGCGATCCTGATCACGGGCTCAGACTCCCAGCCCCGCCGCGAGGACGCGGGCGACCGCCTCCTTGTCGCCGTCCAGCTCCACCCGGGCGGCCCCCTGCCGCCCGTACAGGAACAGCGTCAGCTCACCGGGCTCCCCGGTCACCGTCACCACCGGCGTGCCCCGGCGCGCCACGGCCGTCCGCCCGTCCGGGCGCCGTACGACCAGGCCGACGGGGGAGCGGCGGCCCACCAGCCGGGCCAGCTTCTCCAGCCGCGACCACAGCGCGTCCGCGAACACCGGGTCCGGCTCGCGCGGCGTCCAGTCCGCCTGCGCCCGCCGCACGTCCTCGGCGTGGACGTAGAACTCGACCGTGTTCGCCCCCTCGTCCACCTGCTTCAGCGAGAACGGCGACATCCTCGGCGGCCCCGACCGGATCAGCTGCACCAGCTCCTCGTACGGCTTCGCCGCGAATTCCGCCTGGACCCGCTCCAGCCGGTCCCGCAGCGGCCCCAGCAGCACGCCCGCCGCCGCGTCGGGCCTGCGCTCCCGCACCACCAGGTGGGCGGCAAGGTCGCGGGTGGTCCAGCCGTCGCAGAGGGTCGGCGCCTCGGGGCCCGCCGCCTCCAACAGATCGGCCAGGAGCAGTCGTTCACGCTTGGCATGGGTGGACATGCCCGCCAGCGTACGGGGGCCCGCGCCGGTCCGCCCAGTGGACACGGCCCTGAGCTCCCCGCGCCGCGCGGCACAATGGCGTCATGAGCAGCAACCTCGACCCGGCCATCGCCGCCCGTCTCAAGCGCAGCCCCGACGGGCTGGTCCCGGCCATCGCCCAGCAGTACGACACCGGCGAGGTGCTGATGCTCGGCTGGATGGACGACGAGGCCCTGCACCGCACCCTCACCACCGGCCGCTGCACCTACTGGTCGCGCAGCCGCCGCGAGTACTGGGTCAAGGGCGACACCTCCGGGCACGTCCAGCACGTCAAGTCCGTCGCCCTCGACTGCGACGCCGACACGCTGCTCGTCAAGGTGGACCAGGTCGGCGCCGCCTGCCACACCGGCGCCCGCACCTGCTTCGACGCCGACGTGCTGCCCCTCGGCGAGTAGGGTCGGGCGCCATGGACCTCGACACCTTCCGCAAGCTGGCGGCCGACCGCCGAGTGATCCCCGTGAGCCGCCGCCTCCTCGCGGACGGCGACACCCCCGTGGGCCTCTACCGGAAGCTGGCCGCCGAACGTCCCGGCACCTTCCTCCTGGAGTCCGCCGAGAACGGACGCTCCTGGTCCCGGTACTCCTTCATCGGCGTCCGCAGCGCCGCCACCCTGACCGTACGGGACGGGCAGGCGCACTGGCTGGGCACGCCGCCCGTCGGCGTCCCCACCGACGGCGACCCCCTGGAGGCCCTCCGCGCCACCGTGGAGGCCCTGCACACCCCAAGAGACCTCGCCTCCGGGATGCCGCCCTTCACCGGCGGCATGGTCGGCTACCTCGGCTACGACATCGTGCGCCGCCTGGAGCGCATCGGCGACCACGGTGCGGACGAGCTGGGCCTGCCCGAGCTGACCATGCTGCTCACCTCCGACCTGGCCGTCCTCGACCACTGGGACGGCACGGTCCTGCTGATCGCCAACGCCATCAACCACAACGACCTCGACACGGGCGTGGACGAGGCGTACGCGGACGCCGTCGCCCGCCTCGACGCGATGCAGGCCGACCTCGCCGGGCCCGCCGACTCCGGGCCCGCCGTCCTGCCGCCGTCCGAGCTGCCCGAGTACACCGCCCGCTGGGGCGGCCAGGCGTACCAGGAGGCCGTCGAGGACATCAAGGAGCGAATCCGCGCGGGCGAGGCCTTCCAGGTCGTCCCCTCGCAGCGCTTCGAGACCCCCTGCACGGCCAGCGCCCTGGACGTCTACCGGGTCCTGCGCGCCACCAACCCGTCCCCGTACATGTACCTGCTCCGCCTCGACGGGTTCGACGTCGTCGGCTCCAGCCCGGAGGCGCTGGTCAAGGTCGAGGCCGGGCACGCCATGGTGCACCCCATCGCCGGGACCCGCCCGCGCGGCGCCACCCCGCAGGAGGACCAGGCCCTCGCCGACGAGCTGATCGCCGACCCCAAGGAGCGCGCCGAGCACCTCATGCTGGTGGACCTCGGCCGCAACGACCTGGGCCGGGTCTGCGAGCCGGGATCCGTCGAGGTGGTCGACTTCATGTCCATCGAGCGCTACTCGCACGTCATGCACATCGTGTCCACGGTGACCGGCCGGGTCGCCCGGGGCCGTACCGCCTTCGACGTGCTGACCGCCTGCTTCCCCGCCGGGACGCTCTCCGGGGCGCCCAAGCCGCGCGCCATGCAGATCATCGAGGAGCTGGAGCCCAGCCGCCGCGGCCTGTACGGCGGCGCCGTCGGCTACCTGGACTTCGCGGGCGACTCGGACACGGCCATCGCCATCCGCACGGCCCTGCTGCGCGACGGCACGGCGTACGTCCAGGCGGGCGCCGGAGTCGTCGCGGACTCCGACCCGGTCGCCGAGGACACCGAGTGCCGCAACAAGGCGGCGGCGGTGCTCCGCGCCGTCCACACCGCCAACCGGATGAACCGCGTCTGAGACGCATGGGGGATAGTGGGGTACGTGAGTGCCGCATCCGTACCCCAGCCCCGCGCCACCGGCCAGGGCGAGGCGGTGACCGCCCGGAGCGGCCGCCGCAGCCTCGCCGCGGCCCTGCTCCTCGGCGCGCTCGGAGCCGCCGTCGTCCTGCTCGCCTCCGGCCGCACCTGGACCGAGGGCCGCGTCACCGGCGTCGGCGGCACGGTCACGCTGGAGGCCGCGGGCGGTGACGTCACCGGCGCCCCCACGGGCCTGGCGGTCGTCGCCCTCGCCGCCCTCGTCGCCGTTCTCGCCGCCCGGGGCCCCGGCCGACGGGTCGTCGCCCTGCTGCTCGCGCTCAGCGGCGCCGGGGCCGCCGCCGCCGCGCTCATCGGCGCCCACGACAGCGCCGCCCTCGACGCGCGGGCCGCGCTCACCACCGGCGACACGGCCGCGCGCGCCGTCGGCCTCACCCAGACGGCCTGGCCGTACGTGACGGCCGCCGCCGCCCTGCTGATCCTCGCCGCCGGGCTCCTCGCCCTGCGGTACGGCAACACCTGGCCCGCCATGTCCGGCCGGTACGAACGCGACGGCGGTCCCCGCGCGCGTACCGCCCGCCGCGCCCACGACCCCGACCGGCCCGAGGAGCTGTGGAAGGCCCTGGACCGGGGCGAGGACCCCACGGACGGCACCTGACCGGGACCTTCCGACGCGCGCGGCGCACCCCCGGATCACCCGGCACGCGCGCGTACGGGACAATGACCGTGAGCGTCCGCACTCGGCGGGGCCTCACCACAGAGCAACATTCAACGAGGAGCAACTCATGGCGGGCAGCGCCCACGGACACACCCCGGCCGCCTGGACCGGTGTCACCATCTCCTTCATCGGCTTCTGCGTCGCCGGTGTCTTCATGGTGGCGGCCAACCCGCTCGGCTTCTGGGCCGGAATGGCCGTCGTCGTCCTCGGCGGTGTCGTCGGTGCCGCGATGAAGGCGGCGGGCATGGGCCAGCCGAAGGAGTCGCGTGAGCAGCACGAGGCACGTGCCGCCGCGGGCCGCGCGCAGGCCACCTCCTGACGCCCGTACGGCGCTGACCCCCGGTCAGACACGAGGCGCGGTCCGGTCCTGCCGGGCTGCGCCTTTCCGTATGAGCGGTGACAATCGGCGGGTGGACACCACGACACCGCCCCCCGCACACCCCGAGCCCCTCGGCGACGCCGCGCACCCGGCGCACCCGGCGCATGCCGCGCCCGCCGCCGAGGCCACGCACCCGGCGCACGCCGTGCCTCCCGGGCACGCCGCCCGCGCGCCGTACGCGCCCCCGGGGCCGCCGCCCCCGCCGCTTCCGCTTCACCGGCGGCTCCTCGCGCCGCTGGGCACCCTCGCCGGTGTCGCCGCGGCCTTCGCGTACGTCGGCGCCGTCGATCCGAACGAGCCCGGCCACTACCCCGCCTGCCCGCTGCTGCGCTACACGGGCCTGTACTGCCCGGGCTGCGGCGGACTGCGCAGCGCCCACGCCTTCGTCCACGGCGACCTCCCGGCCGCGCTCGGCGCCAACGCCATGGCGGTCGCCGGATACGCCGCCTTCGCCGTGTTCTTGGTGTATTGGCTGGTCAGGGCGGTGCGCGGGCTGCCCGTACGGCTCAATCCCCGCCCGTTGACGCTCTGGGTGCTCGGCGGGGTCTGGGCCGTCTTCGTCATCGTGCGGAACCTGCCCTTCGGCTCCGCGCTCGTCCCCTGAAGGCCCAGGTCAGAGCCGGGTCGTCAACCGGATGCGGACGATGTCCCCACCTCCGGATACCATCGAGGGTGTCTGGCTTGATCAAACATCACCCTCCCGAAAGGGGGCCTCTCGCGTGAGTGTGCTCGACGAGATCATCGACGGCGTGCGCGCCGACCTCGCAGAGCGACAGGCGCGGGTCTCCCTCGACGAGCTCAAGGAGCGGGCCGCCAAGGCCCCCCAGGCCCGCGACGGCGCCGCCGCCCTGCGTGGCGAGGGCGTCAAGGTGATCTGCGAAGTCAAGCGTTCCAGCCCGTCCAAGGGCGCCCTGGCCGCCATCGCCGACCCCGCGGGACTCGCCGCCGACTACGAGGCGGGCGGCGCGGCCGTGATCTCCGTCCTCACCGAGCAGCGGCGCTTCGGCGGCTCCCTCGCCGACCTGGAGGCCGTCCGCGCGCGCGTGGACGTGCCGGTCCTGCGCAAGGACTTCATCGTCACCGCGTACCAGCTGTGGGAGGCCCGGGCGTACGGCGCGGACGTCGCCCTGCTGATCGTCGCCGCCCTGGACCAGCCCGCGCTGGTCTCGCTGATCGAGCGCGCCGAGTCCATCGGGCTCACCCCGCTCGTCGAGGTCCACGACGAGGAGGAGGTCTCCCGGGCCGTGGACGCGGGCGCCCGCGTCATCGGCGTCAACGCCCGGAACCTGAAGACCCTCAAGGTGGACCGCTCCACGTTCGAGCGCGTCGCCCCGGAGATCCCGTCCCACATCGTCAAGGTCGCCGAGTCCGGCATCCGCGGCCCGCACGACCTGATCGCCTACGCCAACGCGGGCGCCGACGCGGTGCTCGTCGGCGAGTCGCTGGTGACCGGCCGCGACCCGAAGGCCGCCGTGGCCGACCTCGTCGCCGCCGGTGCGCACCCGGCGCTGCGGCACGGGCGGGACTGAGCGCCCGCCGTGCCCGCGCCCGTCACCCCCGTCACCCCGGTCGTGGCCAGGCCCCGCGCGGCCGTGGCCACGCCCCCGGAGGCGTACGCCCGGCTCGCCCGCGGCTGCCGCCCCCGGGGCTGCCGCGCGCCCGCGCGGCGGGTGCACGGGCGGCGGGTGCGGTACGTGATCGGCTCGGAGCCCGGCCAGGTCAACGGCATGCGATGGCGCCCCCCGCGGGGTGCGGGGAACACGGCCACGTGACGTGACCCGTCGCGTCCGGCCACCGGCCGACCGACGGTCCGGTCACGACCGACGGTCCTGACCGACCGGCGGTTCGGTCCGGATCGACGGTCCCGGCCGCGTGTCGGTCTCGACCGGCTGACGGTCGTGGCCCGTCGTCCGGCCGGACAGAAGGCTCCCGTCGGTCCGGCGGTCCCCGCTCCCCCCACGGCGTCGGTGTCCACCCACACTCACCGTGAGGTCATTTCCGCATGTCCAGCGAGTTCTTCGTTCCCGACCCCGAGGGTCGCGTTCCCAACGCCGAGGGCTACTTCGGCGCGTTCGGCGGCAAGTTCATCCCGGAGGCGCTCGTCGCCGCCGTGGACGAGGTCGCCGCCGAGTACGACAAGGCCAAGGCCGACCTCGAGTTCGCCCGCGAGCTCGACGACCTGCTCGTCCACTACACCGGCCGCCCGAGCGCCCTCACCGAGGTGCCCCGGTTCGCCGAGCACGCCGGTGGCGCCCGGGTCTTCCTCAAGCGCGAGGACCTGAACCACACCGGCTCCCACAAGATCAACAACGTGCTGGGCCAGGCCCTGCTCACCCGGCGCATGGGCAAGACCCGCGTCATCGCCGAGACCGGCGCGGGCCAGCACGGCGTCGCCACCGCGACCGCCTGCGCGCTGTTCGGCCTCGACTGCACCATCTACATGGGGGAGATCGACACCCGGCGGCAGGCGCTCAACGTGGCCCGCATGCGGATGCTCGGCGCCGAGGTCATCGCCGTGAAGTCCGGCAGCCGCACCCTGAAGGACGCCATCAACGAGGCGTTCCGCGACTGGGTCGCCAACGTGGACCACACCCACTACCTCTTCGGCACGGTCGCGGGCCCCCACCCGTTCCCCGCGATGGTCCGCGACTTCCACCGGGTCATCGGCGTCGAGGCGCGCCGCCAGATCCTTGAGCGCGCGGGGCGGCTGCCCGACGCGGCCGTGGCCTGCGTCGGCGGCGGTTCCAACGCCATCGGCCTGTTCCACGCGTTCATCCCCGACGAGGGCGTCCGCCTCGTCGGCTGCGAACCGGCCGGCCACGGCGTGGAGACCGGCGAGCACGCGGCGACCCTGACCGCGGGCGAGCCGGGCATCCTGCACGGCTCCCGCTCGTACGTCCTCCAGGACGACGAGGGCCAGATCACCGAGCCGTACTCGATCTCCGCCGGTCTGGACTACCCGGGCATCGGGCCCGAGCACGCCTACCTCAAGGACAGCGGCCGCGGCGAGTACCGCGCGGTCACCGACGACGCCGCGATGCAGGCCCTGCGCCTGCTGTCCCGCTCCGAGGGCATCATCCCGGCCATCGAGTCCGCGCACGCCCTCGCCGGTGCCCTGGAGGTCGGCCGGGAGCTGGGCCCCGACGGGCTGATCGTCGTCAGCCTGTCCGGCCGGGGCGACAAGGACATGGACACCGCCGCCCGCTACTTCGGGCTGTACGACACGGACGCCGAGGTCGCCGCCGACGAGGCCGGCACCACCGCCGAGATCGAGGGGGACGCCAAGTGAGCGGCAACATCCGGCTGTTGAACGAGACCCTCGCCGCCGCCAGGGCCGAGGAGCGGGCCGCGCTCATCGCGTACCTCCCGGCGGGCTTCCCCACCGTGGACGGCGGTATCGAGGCGGTCAAGGCCGTACTCGACGGCGGCGCCGACATCGTGGAGGTCGGCCTCCCGCACAGCGACCCGGTCCTGGACGGCCCCGTCATCCAGACCGCCGACGACATCGCGCTGCGCGGTGGCGTGCGGATCGCCGACGTGATGCGCACGGTCCGCGAGGCGTTCGAGGCCACCGGCAAGCCGGTCCTCGTCATGACGTACTGGAACCCGATCGACCGGTACGGCGTCGAGCGGTTCACCGCCGAGCTGGCCGAGGCGGGCGGCGCCGGGTGCATCCTGCCCGACCTGCCCGTCCAGGAGTCCGCGCTGTGGCGGGAGCACGCCGAGAAGCACGGCCTGGCCACCGTGTTCGTCGTCGCGCCCAGCAGCAGGGACGAGCGGCTCGCCACGATCACCGCCGCGGGCTCCGGCTTCGTCTACGCGGCGTCCCTCATGGGCGTCACCGGCACCCGCGAGTCCGTCGGCGAGCAGGCCGCCGACCTGGTGCGCCGCACCCGCGCCACCACGGACCTGCCGGTCTGCGTGGGCCTCGGCGTGTCCAACGCCGGGCAGGCCGCCGAGGTCGCCTCCTTCGCGGACGGCGTCATCGTCGGCTCGGCCTTCGTCAAGCGGCTCCTCGACGCCGGTGACCAGGCGGCCGGAATCGCGGCCGTACGGGAACTGGCGGGCGAACTGGCCCGCGGCGTGAAGCGGGTCTCGTAACCCGTACGGGTGGATGTGGAACCGGGGAGGCGCGGACGTGCCTCCCCGGTTCGTTGCTTGGGCGTGAACGAGAAGAACAGGGCAGCAAAGCGGAGCGCGCGCGAGCGGCTCCAGATCGAACGTGAGCGTGAGCGGGCCCGCGAGAAGCGCCGCCGCCTGGTGCTGGTGACGGCGGCCGTGGTCGGCGTGCTCGGCCTCGCCGCCGTCGTGGGCGTCATCGCGGCGAACAGCGGCGGGAAGGGCGACACGTCGGGGAAGGGCCCGGTGACCGCGCCGTCCGGCGCCACCGGCGAGGACCAGCTGATCATCCCGGTCGGCGCGTCGGACGCCCCCGCCACGCTGACCGTGTGGGAGGACTTCCGCTGCCCGGCCTGCGCCATGTTCGAGAACACCTTCCGGGACACGATCCACGAGCTGGAAGCCGCCGGGCAGCTGCGGACGGAGTACCGGCTCGCTACGATCATCGACGGCAACATGGGCGGCAGCGGATCGCTCAACGCGGCGAACGCCGCGGCGTGCGCGCAGGACGCGGGGAAGTTCAGCGCGTACCACGACGTGCTGTTCGCGAACCAGCCGCAGGAGGCCGACGACGCCTTCGCCAAGGACGGGAAGCTGTTCGAGCTGGCGGCGAAGGTGCCGGGCCTCGACACACCGGCCTTCCGCTCCTGCGTCACCGAGGGCACCCACGACAGCTGGGTGAACGCGTCGAACGAGGCGTTCGGCGAGGGCGGCTTCCGGGGCACGCCGACGGTGCTGCTGAACGGCGAGTCGATCTTCCCGACGAAGGGGAACGAGCAGATCTCCCCGGCGAACCTGAAGAAGTGGGTCGCCGAGGCGAACAAGGGCAAGAAGCCCGGCACGGCCACGCCGACCGCCGGGGCGTCGGCTTCGGGGCCGGAGGCGGGGTCCGGGTCGCAGTCGCCTTCGCCGGGGAGCGGGGACACCGCCGAGTCGGACACCGGTTCCGGCCCGGGCTTCGGCGCCGACCCCGCGTACTGACGCCGCGCGACTTCCGCCAAGGGCCCGGCCGCCGCGATGCGGGTCCGCGACGGGCCGGGTGCGTCCTCGGGGCGGGGCCGCCGACGGATCGGGGCCGTACGCGAGTCGTGGCCCGACCAGGGGCGGGGCCGCCGACGGATCGGGGGCCCGCGCACGGGCCGGGCCCGCGCCCTGGTCCGGGCACGAGGTCCGGGCCGGTGGCGGGGCGGGGCAGGTGCGTGGTTCTGGGCGTCAGCGCCCGACCGGGCGGAAGTGGCCCGGCGTTATGCAGTCTTTGCCGGGCGGGTGGCCCGGTCGCGGGCCCGGCACGGTAGCGTCGGTGGTGCCATGGACCTTGCCTACATTCCCAGCCCGTCGACCGGCGTGATCAACCTCGGACCGGTTCCGCTGCGCGGCTATGCCTTCTGCATCATCATCGGTGTCTTCGTCGCCGTCTGGTACGGCAACAGGCGCTGGATCGCCCGGGGCGGCGCCGCCGGCACCGTGGCCGACATCGCCGTCTGGGCGGTCCCCTTCGGACTGGTCGGCGGCCGGCTCTACCACGTGGTCACGGACTACCAGCTGTACTTCAGCGAGGGCCGTAACTGGGTGGACGCGTTCAAGATCTGGGAGGGCGGCCTCGGCATCTGGGGCGCCATCGCGCTCGGCGCGGTGGGCGCCTGGATCGGCTGCCGCCGCCGGGGCATCCCGCTGCCCGCGTACGC
Organism: Streptomyces thermolilacinus SPC6; assembly: GCF_000478605.2. Taxonomy (GTDB): domain Bacteria; phylum Actinomycetota; class Actinomycetes; order Streptomycetales; family Streptomycetaceae; genus Streptomyces; species Streptomyces thermolilacinus. The sequence continues at coordinate 5,010,925 of NZ_ASHX02000001.1, forward strand.
CGACGCCATCGCCCCCGGCATCGCCCTCGCCCAGGCCATCGGCCGCTGGGGCAACTGGTTCAACCAGGAGCTGTACGGCCGCCCCACGGACCTGCCGTGGGCGCTGGAGATCAGCGAGGGCGTGAACCGCGAGGGCGGGCTGTACCACCCGACCTTCCTGTACGAGTCGCTGTGGTGCGTCGGTGTCGCCCTGCTGGTGATCTGGGCGGACCGCCGGTTCACGCTGGGCCACGGCCGGGCCTTCGCCCTGTACGTCGCGGCGTACTGCTCGGGACGCGCGTGGATCGAGTACATGCGCGTGGACGACGCCCACCACATCCTGGGGCTGCGGCTCAACGTGTGGACGGCGACCCTGGTGTTCCTGCTGGCCGTGACGTACATCGTGCTGTCGGCGCGCAAGCGGCCGGGCCGGGAGGCGGTCGTGGAGCCCGCGGCGGCGAAGGCGGCCGCGGGGAAGGACACCGCCGAGAACGGCGGGACGGCGGATTCCGCCGACTCGGGCGCCGCGAAGGCGGACACGGACAAGACCGACGACGAGACCGACGACAAGACGGACGCTGGGGCAAAGGCGCCGCAGAAGTCGTAGAGCCGCCCGCGCGCGGGGAGCGGCCGCCGGGACCTTCGGGGTCCGGGCGGCCGCTCCGCCGTTCTCAGAACGCGTCGATCTCCGCGCGGTACGGCATCGAGGACGACGCCCCGGCCCGCCCCACCGACAGGGCGGCCGCCGCCGACGCCCACGCCAGCGCGTCCGGCACGGCCCTGCCCTCCCCGAGGGCCACCGCCAGCGCCCCCGTGAAGGTGTCCCCGGCCGCCGTCGTGTCCACCGCCCGCACCCGCCGGGCCGGCACGGTCACCGGGCGGGCGCCCCGCGCCACGTACAGGGAGCCGGCCGCGCCCAGCGTCACGACCACCTCCGGCACGTCCCGCAGCAGCTCCTCGGCGGCGGCGCGCGGGTCGGCGACGCCCGCCAGGCCGCTCGCCTCGTGCTCGTTGGGCACCAGCACGTCGATCAGGGCGAGCAGCTCGTGCGGCAGCGGCTGCGCGGGGGAGGGCGTCAGCACCGTGCGGACGCCGTGGCGGCGAGCGGCCTCCGCCCCGGCCAGGACCGCGTCGAGCGGCAGCTCCAGCTGGAGCAGCAGCGCGTCCGACGCCGCGATGCGCGCCTCGTCCTCCGGGGTGACGCCGGTGACCGAGGCGTTGGCGCCGGGTACGACGACGATGGCGTTGGCACCGTCGTCGTCCACCACGATGTGGGCGGTGCCGGACGGGCCGTCGGCCGTGCGCACGAGACTCGTGTCGACGCCGGAGTCCGCGAGGGCGGCGCGCAGCCGGGGGCCGAAGTCGTCGGAGCCCACGGCGCCGATCATCGACACGTGGGCGCCCGCCCGGGCCGCGGCGACGGCCTGGTTGGCGCCCTTGCCGCCGGGGACCGTGCGGAAGTCGTGTCCCGTGACGGTCTCGCCGAGCCGGGGCGCCCGGGGGACATAGGCGACGAGGTCCATGTTGGTGCTGCCGAGCACCGTGATGCGGGGAGGGGTCCGAGTGCGCGTCATGCCGGAATTCTCCCCCCGCGCGGGGCCGCCGTCCCTCGTTACGTGTCCCCGGGCGGTGGTGTGGTGACCCTTACTAAGTAAAGCCTGCCTTGCTGGCACACCCCTTACATCGAGCGTACTTTCGATGGTGATCGGAACAGCGCGGGGCCGTCCGCGTGGAGCAAGGGGAGAGCTGTGTCCATCATCGAGACCGAGGCCGCACTGCACGTCGCCCACCGCGACAACCACACGCACCGCGATGTGAACGGCGGCTGGCTGCGCCCGGCGGTGTTCGGGGCGATGGACGGGCTGGTGTCCAACCTGGCGCTGATGACCGGTGTGGCGGGCGGCGCGGTGTCGCAGCAGACCATCGTGATCACCGGACTCGCGGGCCTCGCGGCGGGTGCGTTCTCGATGGCGGCCGGGGAGTACACGTCCGTCGCCTCGCAGCGGGAGCTGGTCGAGGCGGAGCTGGACATCGAGCGCCGGGAGCTGCGCAAGCACCCGGTGGACGAGATGGAGGAGCTGGCCGCGCTGTACGTGGCGCGCGGCGTCGAGCCCCGGCTCGCCCGCGAGGTGGCCATGCAGCTGTCCCGCGACCCGGAGCAGGCGCTGGAGATCCACGCCCGCGAGGAGCTGGGCATCGACCCGGACGACCTGCCGTCGCCGCTGGTCGCCGCCGCCTCGTCGTTCGGCTCGTTCGCGCTCGGCGCGCTGCTGCCCGTCCTGCCGTACCTGCTGGGCGCGACCGCGCTGTGGCCCGCGGTCCTGCTGGCGCTGGCCGGGCTGTTCGCCTGCGGGGCGCTCGTGGCGCGGGTGACGGCGCGCAGCTGGTGGTACAGCGGTCTGCGGCAGCTCGCGCTCGGTGGTGCGGCGGCGGCCGTGACGTACGCCCTGGGCAGCGCCTTCGGGACGATGCTCTGACGCGGCGGCGGTACGGAGGCGCTCGCGGTGCGGGGTGCGGGGGAGCGGGTTACCGTCGGATTGCCGGGATGTTGTGACGTACGTCCCGGTAGCCGGATCGGCCGACGAGTGGGACACTATGCGAGGCACCACATAGGTAGCCGGTACCCGGCGGTTTCGACTCCCCCATCCCTGGGCATCACTCGTGAGCGCCGCGGGCAATGAGGCCCGCTTCCCCCAGACAGGCCGCAGGACCGCAGGACACCATCCGTGTCCCCTCCGCTCTGTCCCCCGAAACCCCGCACCACAGCGGCTTCATACCCCCGTGGTGTCCGCATGCTGGAATGTGCCTTCCGGTTTTCGAGAAGCGTTCCATCATGTAACCTGCACGAAATTTCGCGAGGGCCAACGTCGTCCCTCGGCACACGCAACATGCCACGACGACGACGGGAGAGCCGATGCGTTCCGACGCCTGGTCGCCCATGGACAGTCGCCCCGCTCCGCAGGGGATGTACGACCCCCGCAACGAACACGACGCGTGCGGCGTCGGGCTGGTGGCCACCCTCACCGGTGTCCCCAGCCACGAGCTGGTCGAACAGGCGCTGACCGTACTGCGCAACCTGGAGCACCGGGGCGCGACCGGCTCCGAACCCGACTCCGGCGACGGCGCGGGCATCCTCCTCCAGGTCCCCGACGCGTTCCTGCGCGAGGTGGCCGGATTCACCCTCCCCGAGGCGGGGGCGTACGCCGTCGGCACCGCCTTCCTCCCCGAGGACACCGCGGACGAAGCCGTCTCACGGATCGAGACGCTCGCCGACGAGGAGGGCCTCACCGTCCTCGGCTGGCGCGAGGTCCCCGTCACCCCCGGCCTCCTCGGCGCCACCGCCCGCGCCACCATGCCGGCCTTCCGCCAGCTGTTCGTCTCCGACGGCGGCGCCAGCACCGGCATCGACCTGGACCGCAAGGCGTTCGTGCTGCGCAAGCGCGCCGAACTGGAGCTGGGTGTCTACTTCGCGTCGCTCTCCGCCCGCACCCTGGTCTACAAGGGCATGCTCACCACCGGGCAGCTGGAGCCGTTCTTCCCGGACCTGTCCGACCGCCGCATCGCCAGCGCGCTCGCCCTGGTCCACTCCCGGTTCTCCACCAACACCTTCCCGAGCTGGCCGCTCGCCCACCCGTACCGCTTCGTCGCCCACAACGGCGAGATCAACACGGTCAAGGGCAACCGCAACTGGATGCGCGCCCGCGAGTCGCAGCTCGTCACCGGCCTGTTCGGCGAGAAGGAACTGGAGCGGATCTTCCCGATCTGCACCCCCGACGCCTCCGACTCCGCCTCCTTCGACGAGGTCCTCGAACTCCTCCACCTCGGCGGGCGCTCCCTGCCCCACGCGGTGCTGATGATGGTCCCCGAGGCGTGGGAGAACCACGACTCCATGGACCCCGCCCGGCGCGCCTTCTACCAGTACCACTCCACGATGATGGAGCCCTGGGACGGCCCCGCCTGCGTCACCTTCACCGACGGCACCCAGATCGGCGCCGTCCTCGACCGCAACGGACTGCGCCCCGGCCGCTACTGGGTCACCGACGACGGCCTCGTCGTCCTCTCCTCCGAGGTCGGCGTCCTCGACATCGAACCCGGCAAGGTCGTCCGCAAGGGCCGCCTCCAGCCCGGCAAGATGTTCCTCGTCGACACGGCCGAGCACCGCATCATCGAGGACGACGAGATCAAGGCGAAGCTCGCCGCCGAACACCCCTACCAGGACTGGCTGGAGAGCGGGATCATCGAGCTGGGCGACCTGCCCGAGCGCGAGCACATCATCCACACCCACGCCTCCGTCACCCGCCGCCAGCAGACCTTCGGCTACACCGAGGAGGAGCTGCGCGTCATCCTCGCGCCGATGGCCCGCACCGGCGCCGAGCCGATCGGCTCTATGGGCACCGACTCGCCCATCGCCGCGCTGTCCGAGCGCCCGCGCCTGCTGTTCGACTACTTCACGCAGCTGTTCGCGCAGGTCACCAACCCGCCGCTGGACGCCATCCGTGAGGAGCTCGTCACCTCGCTGATCTCGTCGCTCGGCCCGCAGGGCAACCTGCTGGAGCCGACCGCCGCGTCCTGCCGCAGCGTCACCCTGCCCTTCCCGGTCATCGACAACGACGAGCTGGCCAAGCTCATCCACGTCAACGCCGACGGCGACATGCCCGGCATGACCGCCGTCACCCTCTCCGGCCTGTACCGGGTCTCCGGCGGCGGCGACGCGCTGGCCGCCCGCATCGAGGAGATCTGCGCCGAGGCCGACGCCGCCATCGAGGACGGTGCCCGCCTGATCGTCCTGTCCGACCGGCACTCCGACGCCGAGCACGCGCCGATCCCGTCGCTGCTGCTCACCTCGGCCGTCCACCACCACCTCATCCGCACCAAGCAGCGCACCCAGGTGGGCTTGCTGGTCGAGGCCGGTGACGTCCGCGAGGTCCACCACGTGGCGCTGCTCATCGGCTACGGCGCCGCCGCCGTCAACCCGTACCTCGCCATGGAGTCCGTCGAGGACCTCGTCCGCGCCGGCACGTTCATCGACGGTGTCGAGCCCGAGCAGGCCATCCGGAACCTGATCTACGCCCTCGGCAAGGGCGTGCTGAAGGTCATGTCGAAGATGGGCATCTCCACCGTCGCCTCCTACCGCGGCGCCCAGGTCTTCGAGGCCGTCGGCCTGGACCAGGACTTCGTCGACACGTACTTCAACGGCACCTCCAGCAAGATCGGCGGCGCCGGGCTCGACGTCATCGCCAAGGAGGTCGCCGCCCGCCACGCCAAGGCGTACCCGGCCAGCGGCATCGCCCCGGCCCACCGCACCCTGGAGATCGGCGGCGAGTACCAGTGGCGCCGTGAGGGCGAGCCGCACCTGTTCGACCCCGAGACGGTCTTCCGCCTCCAGCACGCCACGCGCTCCAAGCGGTACGACATCTTCAAGAAGTACACCGAGCGGGTCAACGAGCAGTCCGAGCGGCTGATGACCCTGCGCGGCCTGTTCGGCTTCAAGTCGGACCGCCCCTCGATCCCCGTCGAGGAGGTCGAGCCGGTCAGCGAGATCGTCAAGCGGTTCTCCACCGGCGCCATGTCGTACGGCTCCATCTCCAAGGAGGCGCACGAGACCCTCGCCATCGCCATGAACCAGCTGGGCGCCAAGTCCAACACCGGCGAGGGCGGCGAGGACCCCGACCGCCTCTACGACCCGGCCCGCCGGTCCGCCATCAAGCAGGTCGCCTCCGGCCGCTTCGGCGTCACCAGCGAGTACCTCGTCAACGCCGACGACATCCAGATCAAGATGGCCCAGGGCGCCAAGCCCGGGGAGGGCGGCCAGCTGCCCGGTCACAAGGTGTACCCGTGGGTCGCCAAGACCCGGCACTCCACGCCCGGCGTCGGCCTCACCTCGCCGCCGCCGCACCACGACATCTACTCCATCGAGGACCTGGCGCAGCTGATCCACGACCTCAAGAACGCCAACCCGGCCGCCCGCATCCATGTGAAGCTGGTCTCCGAGGTCGGCGTCGGCACGGTCGCGGCGGGCGTGTCCAAGGCCCACGCGGACGTGGTGCTCATCTCCGGCCACGACGGCGGCACCGGCGCCTCCCCGCTCACCTCGCTGAAGCACGCGGGCGGCCCCTGGGAGCTCGGCCTCGCCGAGACCCAGCAGACCCTGCTGCTCAACGGGCTGCGCGACCGGATCGTCGTCCAGACCGACGGCCAGCTGAAGACCGGCCGCGACGTCGTCATCGCCGCGCTGCTCGGCGCCGAGGAGTTCGGCTTCGCGACCGCCCCGCTCGTCGTCTCCGGCTGCGTCATGATGCGCGTCTGCCACCTGGACACCTGCCCGGTCGGCATCGCCACGCAGAACCCGGTCCTGCGGGAACGGTTCTCCGGCAAGCCCGAGTTCGTCGTGAACTTCTTCGAGTTCATCGCCGAGGAGGTCCGCGAGATCCTCGCCGAGCTGGGCTTCCGCACCCTGGACGAGGCCGTCGGCCACGCCGAGCTCCTCGACACGGCCCGCGCCGTGGACCACTGGAAGGCCCAGGGCCTCGACCTGGCCCCGCTCTTCCACGTCCCCGACCTGCCCGACGGCGCCGTCCGCCACCAGGTCGTCGGCCAGGACCACGGCCTGGAGAAGGCCCTCGACAACCAGCTCATCGAACTGGCCGCCGACGCGCTCGGCGCCGCCAGCGCCGAGGACGCCCGGCCGGTCCGCGCCCAGCTCGCCATCCGCAACATCAACCGCACGGTCGGCACCATGCTCGGCCACGAGGTGACCAAGCGGTTCGGCGGCGCGGGTCTGCCCGACGACACGATCGACATCACCTTCACCGGCTCCGCGGGCCAGTCGTTCGGCGCGTTCGTGCCGCGCGGCGTGACCCTCCGCCTGGAGGGCGACGCCAACGACTACGTCGGCAAGGGCCTGTCCGGCGGCCGGATCGTCGTCCGCCCCGACCGGGCCGCCGACCACCTGGCCGAGTACTCCACCATCGCCGGAAACACCATCGCGTACGGGGCGACCGGCGGCGAGATCTTCCTGCGCGGCCGCACCGGCGAACGCTTCTGCGTCCGCAACTCCGGCGCCCTGGTGGTCTCCGAAGGCGTCGGCGACCACGGCTGCGAGTACATGACCGGCGGCCACGCCGTCGTACTCGGCGAGACCGGACGGAACTTCGCGGCCGGCATGTCCGGCGGTGTCGCGTACGTCATCGACCTCGACCCGGACAACGTCAACTCCGGGAACCTGCCTGCCGTCGAGCCCCTCGACGACACCGACAAGGCATGGCTGCACGACGTGGTGCGCCGCCACCACGAGGAGACCGGCTCCACCGTCGCCGAGAAGCTCCTCGCCGACTGGTCCGTCGCCGCGGACCGCTTCAGCAAGATCATCCCGACCACGTACAAGGCAGTGCTCGCCGCCAAGGACGCCGCCGAGCGGGCCGGTCTCTCCGAGACCGAGACCACCGAGAAGATGATGGAGGCGGCGACCAATGGCTGACCCCAAGGGCTTCCTGACCACCGGGCGCGAAGGCGCCCAGAGCCGCCCGGTGAGCGAACGCGTCAAGGACTGGAACGAGGTCTACGTCCCCGGCTCCCTGCTGCCGATCATCAGCAAGCAGGCGTCCCGCTGCATGGACTGCGGCATCCCGTTCTGCCACAACGGCTGCCCCCTCGGAAACCTCATCCCCGAGTGGAACGACTTCGCCTACCGCGAGGACTGGGGCGCCGCCTACGAGCGGCTCCACGCCACCAACAACTTCCCGGAGTTCACCGGGCGGCTGTGCCCCGCCCCCTGCGAGGCGGCGTGCGTCCTCGGCATCAACCAGCCGGCCGTCACCATCAAGAACGTCGAGGTCTCGATCATCGACAAGGCGTGGGAGTCCGGCAACGTGACCCCGCAGCCCCCCGAGCGCCTCTCCGGCAAGACCGTCGCGGTCATCGGCTCCGGCCCGGCCGGTCTCGCCGCCGCCCAGCAGCTCACCCGCGCCGGCCACACGGTCGCCGTGTTCGAGCGCGCCGACCGCGTCGGCGGCCTGCTCCGGTACGGCATCCCCGAGTTCAAGATGGAGAAGCGGCACATCAACCGGCGCATCGAGCAGATGCGCGCCGAGGGCACCCGCTTCCGCACCGGCGTCGAGATCGGCCGCGACCTCACCGCGACCGACCTGCGCAAGCGGTACGACGCCGTCGTCATCGCCGCCGGTGCCACCACCGCCCGCGACCTGCCCGTCCCGGGCCGCGAACTCAAGGGCGTCCACCAGGCGATGGAGTACCTGCCCCTCGCCAACAAGGTGCAGGAAGGCGACTTCGTCACCCCGCCCATCACCGCTGAGGGCAAGCACGTCGTCGTCATCGGCGGCGGCGACACCGGCGCCGACTGCGTGGGCACCGCCCACCGCCAGGGCGCCCTGTCCGTCACCCAGCTGGAGATCATGCCCCGGCCGGGCGAGGACCGCGCCCCGCACCAGCCGTGGCCGACCTTCCCCATGCTGTACAAGGTCACCTCCGCACACGAGGAGGGCGGCGAGCGGATCTACTCCGTCTCCACCACCCACTTCGAGGGCGACGAGGACGGCAATGTGCAGTGGCTCCACCTGATCGAGGTAGAGTTCACCGACGGCAAGCTCACGCAGAAGCCCGGCACCGAGCGGAGGATCCCCGCCCAGCTGGTCACCCTCGCGATGGGCTTCACCGGCACCGACGTGAAGAACGGCCTGGTCGAGCAGTTCGGCCTGGAGCTCGACGAGCGCGGCAACATCGCCCGCGACGCCGACTTCCAGACCAACGTGCCGGGCGTCTTCGTCGCCGGTGACGCGGGCCGCGGCCAGTCGCTCATCGTCTGGGCCATCGCCGAGGGCCGCTCCGCCGCCCGCGGAGTGGACCGGTACCTGACCGGCGCCAGCGACCTGCCGGCCCCGATCCGGCCGACCGACCGCGCACTGACGGTCTGACCGGCCACCCGCCGACGGCCTGACCGTCCGCTCGGCGACGGACCGACCCGTCGCGCGCGACGGCCGGCCCGGCCACGGCGTACGACGGCTCCGGCCGCCGACGCCCCCCAGCGTCCCGTACAACGGCGTGCGGAACACAGCAGCGCCTGCCATGTCCCCGACCGGACCCGGCAGGCGCTGCGCCATGTCCGGGGCACGCGTCGGCCCGTCCGGTGCACGTGGCGTACCGTCGGTGCGCAGGCAGCACGTCACACGCGGTGCCGCACCCGCCGTCGCAAACCGGCGCGGGAGGCACCCGGGGGGAGCACCCATGGCCATCGATCTCCGCAAGATCGAACAGACCGCGCCCGCGCTGGTCGACCTCTACAAACGCGCGGGCGTCTCCCTGCGCAAACACGGACTGGTGGGTCAGCGCGCCGCCGTCTACCTGGTCGTCGACCACTCCGGCTCGATGCGCCCCTACTACCGGGACGGCAGCGTCCAGGCCCTCGCCGACCGGGTCCTCGGCCTCGCCGCGCACCTCGACGACGACGGGCGCGTCCCGGTCGTCTTCTTCTCCACCGACGTGGACGCCGTCGCCGACATCGAGCTCGCCGACCACCGGGGCCGCATCGAACGCATCACGGCGAGCCTCGGCCACATGGGGAAGACCAACTACCACACGGCCATGGACGCCGTCATCGACCACTACCTCGACAGCGGCGCGACCGCCCCGGCACTCGTCGTGTTCCAGACCGACGGCGGCCCGAACAACAGGCCGCTGACGGAGAAGTACGTCTGCAAGGCGGCGCGGCTGCCGATGTTCTGGCAGTTCGTGGGCTTCGGCGACCCGCACAGCAGCCAGTTCGACTTCCTGCGCCGCCTCGACGAACTGCCCGTACCGGGGCGGCGGCCCGTGGACAACGCGGGGTTCTTCCACGCCGGGAAGGACCCGCGCCGCGTCCCCGACGACGTGCTGTACGACCGGCTGGTGGGGGAGTTCCCGGCGTGGCTCGCCGCCGCGCGCGCCCTCGGGCACGTCGAAACGCCGATGCCGACTCCGGCCTGAACTGGCAGTGTGGCGCCATGAGTTCACTGGTGAGACACATGACCGTCGACTGCGCCGACGCGTACCGGCTGGCGTCCTTCTGGTCGGCCGTCCTGGAAGCGCCCCTCGCGGACGACGACCACCCCGGCGACCCGGAGGCGCTGGTCCAGGCGCCGGGCGTCGGCCTGCTCTTCGTGACCGTCCCGGAGAAGAAGACCGCCAAGAACCGGCTGCACCTGGACCTCCAGCCCCAGGACCGCACCCGCGACGAGGAGGTCGAGCGCATCCTCGCCCTCGGCGCCACGCTCGTCTCGGACCAGCGCCGCCCGGACGGCACGGGCTGGGCGGTCCTGGCGGACATCGAGGGCAACGAATTCTGCGTGGAACGCAGCGCCGCCGAACGCCGGGCCTGACCACACGCGCCCCCCACGCCGCCACGTCACGCCGCCCAGGTCGTCCCGCCGCCACGCGCCCACGCCAACCACGGCCCGGTACTGCGCCGCCACGCCGTCCACGTCGCGCCACGCCGTCCACGGCGGCGCAGACCGACGCCGAGCGCCGCCGCACGCCCCGCCGCGCCTGACGGCCGCAGCCGCCCGCCCGGACGGCCCCGGCCGTCAGGCGCGGCGGCGGGGGAGGGCGGACTCCAGACGGCGGCGGACTGTCTCGTCCCGTACGTGTTCCAGCGCGTCCAGCGCCACCCCGTACGCCCGCCCGTCCGGGTCCGCCGACACCAGCAGCGCCTCCAGCGCCCCCACCGCCCGCTCGTCCCGCCGCATGGCCAGCCCCCGCGCCGCCTCCGCCGCCACCACCGGTTCGGGTGACCGGTCCTCCAGCCGCGCCGCCAGCGCGCCCCGCACGGTGGGGGAGTCATCGGGCCCCACCGCCAGGGCGTGCACCGCCGCCGCCCGCACCGCCGCGTCCCCGTCGCGGGCCAGCGCCACCAGCGCCGCCACCCCCTCCCGGTGCCCCTCCGGCACCAGCCCCGTCACCGCCACGGCGACCCCGCGCCGTACCCGCGCGTCCGGGTGCACCGCGTGCCGCAGCACGTCCGGCAGCACCGACGCGTCGCCCTGCGCCCCCAGCGCCCGCACCACCGCCAGCACCACATCCGCCTCCCTCACCTCACGCGCCAGTTCCCGCAGCACCGGCACCGCCCGCGCCGCGAACACCCCCGCCCGCCCACCCACCGACGTGGTCAGCCGCGCCAGCACATCCGCCCCGAACGCCTGCCGTGACGGATCACCGTCCGCGCACCACCCGGCCGCCGCCCCGAACGTCTCCTCGTCCCCGCGCAGCCCCAGCGCCTGAGCCGCCTCCATCCAGTCGTCCAGCGACGGATCACCGCACCGCAGCGCCCGCCCCGCCACCTCCTCGAACGGCGGACACTCACCCAGCGCAACCTCCAGTAGCGTCGCGATCGCCCCGTGCCCGGTCTGCTGCTCACGCCCCGCCACCGGCACCCCGTCCCGCACCACCTCCACCACGACCGTCACCCCGCCCTCCTCCGGAATGCGCCGCGTCACCAGCTCCACCCCTTGCCCGTACGACTCCGCCAGCGCGTCCCGCAGGAACCGCTCGACGTCCCGCCCCAGCCACGCCCGCGCCTCGGCCAGCGCCTCCGCACGCCCCGGCGCGCCCCGCTGCAGCAGCGCCCGCACCACCGGAACCGACCCGCGCCGCGCCGCCGCCACCAGCGGCACCGCCCCGTCCGGGCCCGGCGCGCCCGGATCGGCGCCGTACTCCAGCAGCACCCGCACCGTGTCCGCGTACCCCTGCCGCACCGCCCACGCCAGCGCCGTGAACCCGAAGTCCTCCCGCTGGTCCGGCCATGCCCCGGCCGCCAGCAGCGCCCGCACCGCCTCCGTGTGGCCGTGGCACGCCGCCCCGCACAGCGGCAGCTCCCCGCCGCCCTCGCCGCTGGCCCGCCCCGGGTCGGCCCCGGCCGCCAGCAGCAGCCGCACGATCCCGGCCCGGCCGTTCGCCGCGGCGGTGTACAGGGCGGTACCGCCGTCGTCGTCGGTGGACTCCGCGGGCGCGCCCGACCGCAGCAGCCGCACCACCGCGTCCTCGTCACCACCGTGGACGGCTTCGAACAGATCCTCGTGAACAGGGGCGGGCACCATCGTCATACCCCGACCCTCACCCGCGCGCCGCCCGCCCGCAAGCAAGCACACCCCCGAACAGACCCGTCACCCCCCCGGCACCCCCGTCACACCCCGCCCCCCGACCCGCACCCCCGTCACACGCCGTACCCCACCCCTCACGTGTCGCACTCCAGCACCGTTCGGCACAGCCCGCACCGCGCCCGCACCCGGCCCCGCACCGGCACCCGCACCCGCTGCCGGCACGTCGGGCACGGGAACGACACCCGCAGCCCGCCACCGCCCCCGCCCTCGAAGGCGTACCCCGCACCGGCCGGCGCCGCCGCCGACGCGTCGCCCTCCGCGTACCGCCGCCGCTCCTGCGCGTACCGCCGCCGCCCCGCCCAGCCCGCCGCCACCAGCGGGGGCCGCCGCTCGTCGCGCAGCGCCTCCTCCCGGCCCCGCTGGTACGCCGTGTACGCCTGCGGGCTGGTGAACCACGGCGACGGGTCCTCACCGAACACCCGCGCCCGCTTGGCCAGCACGTACCCGAACTCCTCCGGCGTGAGGTAGCCGAGCTTCTGGCTGGTCAGGTCGTCCTCCCGGTAGGCGTCCAGCAGCAGCCAGCCCGCGCCCAGGTACGTCGTGGCGGTGTCCGTGAGGATCTCGTTGTCCCGCGTGCCGGGGAAGGCCAGGCCCAGGCGGTGCAGCAGCACATGGGTGATCTCGTGCGCCAGGGCGGCGCCGATGTCCCTGCGGTGCGTACGGAACCGGTCGTTCAGCTCGATGAAGTACTCGGGGCCCGCCGCGAGTTCGACGCTCGCCGCGTGCTCCATGGCCCGGAAGCTGACGATCACCCGCGCCTCGGGGAGCCGCAGCTGCCGAACGAGGGCCGTGGCCACCCGGTGGGCGCCCAGGTGCAGGTCGTCCAGGTCGGCGAAGGCCACGTCGCCGGGGGCGACACTCCCGGCGTAGGCGTACAGGCCCTCGGGGGAGATCCGCCGGTACAGCGCGGTGATCGCCGCCCGTACCGTCCCCAGGTGCGGGAAGCCGTGCACGACATCACCACCCGGCCGCCCCGCGCCGCCATCTGGCCCGTCCGCGCCGCCCGCGCTGCCGTTCGCCACGTCCCGTACCCCCAAGCACGCCGCCGAGCCCCCTTCCACAGTACGGCCGCACCGCCGCGCATGGCCGAAAAGACAGCCTTGTGACCCGCGTGCTCACCTCCGGATAATCCCGTCCATGTCTTGACGGGACCATGTCATTCATTGGGGTGGTTCCTCGCACCCAAGGCATCAACCCCCCACGGAAGGCAGGCAGTTGAAGAAGACACTGGTACGTGCTCTCAAGAGATTCGCCGCCGCCGGCGCCGTCGTCCTCGCCGCGGTAAGCCTCCAGCCCCCCGCCGCCTCCGCCGCCCCCGCGCCCGTCGTCGGCGGCACCCGCGCGGCCCAGGGAGAGTTCCCCTGGATGGTCCGGCTCTCCATGGGCTGCGGCGGATCCCTGCTCACCCCGCAGATCGTCCTCACCGCCGCCCACTGCGTCAGCGGCTCCGGCAACAACACCAGCATCACCGCCACCGCGGGCGTCGTCGACCTTCAGAGCACCTCCGCGATCAAGGTCCGTTCCACCAAGGTCCTCCAGGCCCCCGGCTACAACGGCTCCGGCAAGGACTGGGCCCTGATCAAGCTCGCCCAGCCGATCAACCTGCCCACCCTCAACATCGCCACCACCACCGCCTACAACAGCGGCACCTTCACCGTCGCCGGCTGGGGCGCCAACCGCGAGGGCGGCAGCCAGCAGCGCTACCTCCTCAAGGCCCAGGTCCCGTTCGTCTCCGACGCCACCTGCAAGCAGTCGTACAGCGAACTCATCCCCTCCGAGGAGCTGTGCGCCGGCTACACCAGCGGCGGCGTGGACACCTGCCAGGGCGACTCCGGCGGCCCCATGTTCCGCCGCGACACCAACGGCGCCTGGATCCAGGTCGGCATCGTCAGCTGGGGCTACGGCTGCGCCCGGCCGAACTACCCGGGCGTCTACACCGAGGTCTCCACGTTCGCCTCCGCCATCAAGTCGGCGGCCGCGACCCTCTGACCCCCGACGCGCACGCGGCCGCCCCGCGGCACCCCTGACGCGTGCGCGCCCCGAAGCACCCACCCGAGGCAGGCCCGCCACCCGCGGGCCTGCCTCCCGCCGTACCCCGGGCACACCCCCGCCGCACACGTCGCATCCGGACAGGCCCCCCGAGCGAGACACCCCCACATCCGGCCGACCCATGACCGCATCCCGAACACCCCCACCCCCACCCCCACACCCCGTCTAAGCTCGCGGGCATGAGCACGAGCGACACGCACCGCACGCACGGCATCGACGACTCCGTCCTCGCCGAGCTGACCCGCCTCCGCGAGAGCATCGACAACATCGACGCGGCAGTCGTCCACATGCTGGCCGAGCGGTTCAAGTGCACCCAGCAGGTCGGCCTCCTCAAAGCCCGCCACCACCTGCCGCCCGCCGACCCCGCCCGCGAGGCCCGCCAGATCGCCCGCCTCCGCCAGCTCGCCGAGACCGCCCACCTCGACCCGGCATTCGCGGAGAAACTGCTCAATTTCATCATCGCCGAGGTGATCCGCCACCACGAGCGCATCGCCGTCGAACCCGACACCACCGACACCCCCACAAACCGCACCCACAACACCCCCGACACACCCCCCGGCGCACCCCGCCCCTGACGCGCCCCCCCAACAGACGCTTACAGCAGAACCCGCTCCCCCGCAGCCCCGCCATCAGGCAGCATGACCCCATGCCCGTACTGACGCGCGAAGAGGCGCAGACCCGAGCCCGGCTGCTGGACGTCCACCGCTACACCATCGACCTCGACCTGACCACCGGCGACGACACCTTCGACTCGACCACCGTCATCGAGTTCACCGCTCTCGCCGCCGGTGACACCTTCGTCGAACTCAAGCCCGCCACCCTGCGCGGCGCCACCCTGGACGGGCAGCCCCTGGACCCCGCCACCCTGGACGACAACCGGCTCCCCCTCACCGGCCTCACCGAGGGCCGCCACGAACTCCGCGTCGAAACCGCCATGCGCTACTCCCGCACCGGCGAGGGCATGCACCGCTTCACCGACCCCACCGACGGCGAGACCTACACCTACACCCAGCTCTTCCTCGACGACGTCCAGCGCGTCTTCGCCGCCTTCGACCAGCCCGACCTGAAGGCCGCCTTCGACGTCACCGTCACCGCCCCCGACCACTGGACCGTCCTCGCCAACGGCATCACCACCCGCCAGGCGGACGGCCACTGGAAGGCCGCCACCACCCCCCGCATCTCCACCTACCTCGTCGCCGTCGCCGCCGGCCCCTGGCACACCATCCGCACCGAACACGCCGGACTGCCCTTCGGCATCCACTGCCGCCGCTCCCTCGCCCCCCACCTCGACGCCGACGCCGCCGAAATCCTCGACGTCACCCGCCGCTGCTTCGACCGCTACCACGAGAAGTTCACCGAGCCCTACCCCTTCGACTCCTACGACCAGGCGTTCGTCCCCGAATTCAACGCCGGCGCCATGGAGAACCCCGGCCTCGTCACCTTCCGCGACGAATTCGTCTTCCGCTCCGCCGTCACCGTCGCCGAACGCCAGACCCGCGCCATGGTCATCGCCCACGAGATGGCCCACATGTGGTTCGGCGACCTCGTCACCCTCAAGTGGTGGGACGACATCTGGCTCAACGAGTCCTTCGCCGAGTACATGGGCTACCAGACCATCAACGAAGCCACCACCCGCTACCCCGACACCTGGATCGGCTACGGCATCGCCCGCAAGTCCTGGGGATACGACGCCGACCAACGCCCCTCCACCCACGCCGTCGCCCCCGACCCCGACGCCGTCCCCGACACCGCCTCCGCCCTCCTCAACTTCGACGGCATCTCCTACGCCAAGGGCGCCTCCGCCCTCCGCCAACTCGTCGCCTGGATGGGCGAGAAAGAATTCCTCGCAGGCATCAACAACCACTTCGCCCGCCACAAGTTCGGCAACGCCACCCTCGCCGACTTCATCGACAACCTCGCCTCCGCCACCGACCGCGACGTCCATGCCTGGGCCGACGCCTGGCTCCGCACCACCGGCATCGACACCCTGACCGCCGACGTCACCACCGAACCCGGCCGCTGGACCCTCACCCTCCACCACCACGGCACCCGCCCCCACCGCGCCACCATCGGCGTCTACGACCGCGACCTCGCCGACCCCCGCACCCTCGTCCTCCGCGAACGCCACGAAACCGACATCCCCCAACACACCCCCGACACCCGCCCCGGCACCCGCCCCGCCCTCGTCATCCCCAACGAGCACGACCTCACCTACGCCAAGATCCGCCTCGACGACACCTCCCTCGAAACCACCCTCCGAGGCATCTCCAGCGTCCCCGACCCCCTCACCCGCGCCGTCCTCTGGAACACCCTGCGCGACATGGTCCGCGACGGCGACCTCCACCCCGCCGACTACCTCACCACCGCCGACGCCCACCTCTCCGAAGAAACCGACGTCACCCTCGTCGACAGCGTCCTCGGCTTCGCCATCCACCAGATCGCCGACCGCTACCTCCCCACCGACCAGCGCACCGCCGCCCGCACCACCCTGACCCACATCACCCGCGACCTCATCCGCCGCACCGAAGACGGCGAAAACCCCGGCCTCCGCCTCACCGCCGTACGCCACTACATCGACTCCACCGACCACACCGCCACCCTCCACGGCTGGCTCACCGACGGCGCCGTCCCCGGAGGCCCCGACCTCGACCCCGAACTGCGCTGGCGCATCCTCAAGCGCCTCGCCGTCCTCGGCGCCACCGACGAAGCCACCATCGCCGCCGAACTCGACCGCGACCCCAGCGCCACCGGCCAGGAAGGCGCCGCCCGCTGCCGTGCCGCCCTCCCCACCCCCGAAGCCAAAGCCACCGCCTGGAACCGCATGTTCCACGACGACACCCTCTCCAACTACCTCTTCAACGCCACCGCCGAAGGCTTCTGGCAACCCGAACAGGCCGACCTCCTCGCCCCCTACGTCCCCCGCTACTACCCCGAAGCCACCGCACTCGCCACCCGCCGCGGCCCCGCCATCGCCACCGCCGCCGGCCGCCACGCCTTCCCCGGCTACACCATCACCCACGAAAACCTCCGCCTCGGCGACCACCACCTCGCCACCACCGACCTCACCCCCGCCCTCCACCGCCAACTCACCGACCGTCTCGACGACCTCCGCCGCACCCTCCGCGTCCGCGAGAACTAACCCCCCACCACGGCGAAGCGCCCCCGACGGACCCCGTCCACCGGGGGCGCTCCCACATCCCCTAGAACACCGGCACACCCGCCCGCGTCAAACGCCACCCCACCGAAGCGAACTCCGCCGGATCCAGCACACCCTTCGCCCGCACCCACTGAATGATCGTGTTACGGATCTCATCCGAATCCGCCCACACCTGCTTCGCCCCCGCCACATGCGGAAACGCCCCACCACCACTCGCCCGGTAGTTGTTCACCGCCAACACGAACTCCCGCGCCGGATCAACCGGGACACCCTCGAACGCCAGATCCACAATCCGCGACCCCACCGGCTGCGCGATATCAATGTCATACGTCAACCCGTACACCGCGTCATAGTTGTAATCCGGCGTCCCCTCCGCATTCGTCAACCTCGCCGTGTCCACCGGCTCACCCGGCGCCACCCGCACGTAATACTTCGCGGAGAACTCCAAGTAGTCCTTCAGCTGCGCACCCGTCAACACACGCGCCTCCAACGTGTTCTCGAACGGATACAACCCCGCCGCATCCCTGATCGTGACCTCACCCGCCGGAATCACCGCCGACCGCGAAAAACACGACGCCTGCGACAACACCGGCAACCCCGCATACGCCGACCCCGCCAACGCCGCCCGCACCGTCTCCGCCTGCACATGACTGATCAAATCGATGATCGGCTCATCCCGCCACGGCGCCCGCGCCGTTGACATCTCCACCACAGAAGTACCGATCACCTGATTCACATACGCCACGACCTTCTCGTGCTCATCCCCCAACAGCCGAACGATCTCCGGGTCCTCCTCCACCGTGTTCGAGTTCAGCACCCGCGCACCGACCCGCTCCACCACCCAACGACCCCTCGACCACACCAGACCGAAGTCGAACAACGTCAACCGCTGCCCCCACTTCAACGGCTCCGACAACACCACCTCCTTACCCGTCGTCTCGTTCACCACCCGATACTCCGCGATCTCCGTATGCGCATGCCCCACCAGAATCGCATCGATCCCCGGCACCCGCTCCGCCACCAACCCCGCCGCATTCTCCACATACGGCAACTGATCCCCATACGACGACGTACCACTCGACCCCGAATGCGCCGACACCACCACCACATCAGCACCCATCGACCGCAACCTCGGCACCCAGTACGCCGCCTGCTCCTCCAACCCCGGAAACACCATCTTCCCGGCCACATGCGCCTTGTCCCAGATCGCGATCCCCGGATTCGTCAACCCCAGCACCGCCACCCGCACATCCCGCCCACACGGCGTCCGCAACCGATGCATGCTGTACGGCGCGAACGCCGGCCGCAACGTCCGCGCATCCAGCGCGTTCGCCCCCAACAGCGGAAAGTCGCACTGCTGCTCGAACTTCCGCAACAACGGAATCCCGTAATTGAATTCGTGGTTCCCCAACGCCGCCGCGTCATACCCGATCGCGTTCATCGCCTGCGCCATCGGATGCACCGGACCGCTCTCCGCGGTGATCGGATCCACCTTCGCGTAGTAGTACGACAGCTGCGTGCCCTGAATCGTGTCACCCGCGTCGATCAACAGCGTGTTCCCACGCCCCTTTTCGGCACGCACCCGGTCCACCAACGTCGAGATCTTCGCCAGACCCACATCATTGCGCGCCTTGTCGTCGAACTCCCGGTCCGTGAAGTAGTCCCAGTTGAAGACATGACCATGCAGATCCGTCGTCCCCATCACCGTGAACGAGTACCGCTTCGGCGCACCCTTCGCCGCCACCCCGGCCGGAACCGCCGCCTCCGCAGCGGACACCGACCCCGCACCCGCCACCGCCACCCCAGCACCCACCACAGCGGACCGACCCATAAACGACCTACGGTTCAGCGGCATACCAGACTCCCCTTAACTCCCAAGCACAACGCGCGTAGACACGACGCGCGTAGATTCTGAACCACCCCCACCCAACCCCAACCCCCCCCACCAGGTTTCAATCCGATGACCACGAGCCAAAGACACCCCCATGAACACCCCCCAAACCCCCCACCACCCCCACCTCACCGTCCGCGGCGAAGCCCACATCGAAACCGACCCCGACCTCGCCCACATCCAAATCACCCTCACCGCCCGCGGCACCAACCCCCATACCACCCTCAACGACCTCACCCAACGCAACACCACCGCCATCAACCTCATCCGCAGCTACGGCCCCGCCCTCCACAACCTCCACACCACCAACCTCACCCTCACCCCCCAACTCACCCGACACGGCCGAAACGAACACATCCACACCCACCACGCCACCACCCACCTCACCGCCACCCTCAACGACTTCACCGCACTCAACGAACTCATCACCCGCCTCACCGACATCGACCTCACCCGCATCGACGGCCCCTGGTGGACCCTCCACCCCACCTCACCCACCCACACCCAAGCCCGCCAACAAGCCCTCACCAACGCCATCCAACGCGCCCGCGACTACGCCCACGCCCTCGGCACCGAACTCCACACCCTCATCGAACTCGACGACACCACCCCCGACCACACCCCCTACCCCGGCCCCACCCAACGCCTCGCCTTCGCCACCGAATCCACCGAAGCCACCCCGCCGCCCCTCGACCTCCAACCCCAACGCCAAACCATCACCGCCCACATCACCGCCCGCTTCACCCTCCACCCACCCACTCTCTGAAGGCCGGTCCCACTTGGCCGACGCCTGCCGTGAACCTCCTGCGGGCGCTGAATTCATCGGCGTCAGCGCGGGCGCAATCCGCCATACTCCACGAGTGACCGCACCGATAGGCCCCCTGATCATCTTTGATGACGATTCCCACATGTACGTCCTGAAGGACCAGGCATTCGCCGAGGCGTGGTGGGAGATGCCCGACGAGTGCATCCATGGGTTCGACGCGTTGGCCAGGCCACTACGCATGACAGGCGAGCCCCACAAGGTTCGTATCGAACTGACCGGTGAAGAGCCGGGCGAGCAAGAGCTGCGCCGCCTGGTCGCCACCCACTATCGGCGCCATCTCCGCGGACAGGTGCCACCTCCGGCGACCGCCCTCTCGGACTTCGTCGCAGCACTGCCTTCCGAAGGACCGTGACCGGACGGCGCCAGTTCCGAGTCGCGCGGCACACTCAGACGGAGCGGGCAGCACCACCCACCCAAACCGCTCATCAGAGCAACCCGCCGCACACTTAAACTCTTGTCAACAACAAGTCACCAAAGGGAGGTTGACCCTTCACCCACACCCAAAGCTCTACCCACCGGTAAGCCATAGGCTCGCACCATGCGCCGAGCCAGAATCGTCTGCACACTAGGCCCAGCCACCCACAGCTACGACCAGATCAAAGCCCTCACCGAAGCCGGAATGGACGTAGCCCGACTCAACCTCAGCCACGGCACCCACACCGAACACGAAGAACGCTACGCACACGTCCGCAAAGCCGCCGAAGAAACCGGCCGCACCATCGGAATCCTCGCCGACCTTCAAGGCCCGAAGATCAGACTCGGCACCTTCCACGAAGGTCCCGTACTCCTCGAACGCGGCGACCGCTTCACCCTCACCACCCAGCCCACCCAAGGCGACCGTCACCACTGCGGCACCACCCACCACAACCTCCCCAACGACGTCACCCCCGGCGAACGCATCCTCCTCGACGACGGCCGCGTCACCCTCCAGGTCATCACCATCGACGGCCCCCACGTCCACACCAACGTCCTCGAAGGCGGCCTCGTCTCCGACCACAAAGGCCTCAACCTCCCCGGCGTCGCCGTCTCCGTCCCCGCCCTCTCCGACAAAGACGAAAACGACCTCCGCTGGGCCCTCCGCACCGGCGCCGACATCATCGCCCTCTCCTTCGTCCGCACCGGCCAGGACATCAAAGACGTCCACCGCATCATGGACGAAGAAGGCCGCCGCATCCCCGTCCTCGCCAAAATCGAAAAACCCCAAGCCGTCCACAACATCGACGACATCGTCGCCGCCTTCGACGGCATCATGATCGCCCGCGGCGACCTCGGCGTCGAAATGCCCCTCGAACACGTCCCCATCGTCCAGAAGCGCGCCATCAAGCTCGCCAAACGAAACGCCAAGCCCGTCATCGTCGCCACCCAGATGCTCGACTCCATGATCGACAACAGCCGACCCACCCGAGCCGAAGCCAGCGACGTCGCCAACGCCGTCATCGACGGCACCGACGCCGTCATGCTCTCCGGCGAAACCAGCGTCGGCCGCCACCCCGTCGAAACCGTCCGCACCATGAGCCGCATCATCGCCGCCGCCGAGGAAGACCTCCTCGCAGGCGGCCTCCGACCCCTCACCGAACACGGCAAACCCCGCACCCAAGGCGGCGCCGTCGCCCGCGCGGCCGCCGAAATCGGCGACTTCCTCGACGCCAGATACCTCGTCGCCTTCACCCAGTCCGGCGACACCGTCCGCCGCCTCAGCCGCTACCGCTCACCCATCCCCCTCCTCGCCTTCACCCCCGACCCCGCCACCCGCGCCCAGCTCGGCCTCACCTGGGGCGTCGAGGCGTTCCTCGGTCCGCACGTCGACTCGACCGACGCGATGGTGGCCCAAGTGGACGAGCACCTCCTGAAGATCGGCCGCTGCCGCCCCGGCGACACGGTCGTCATCACCGCCGGCTCCCCGCCCGGCGTCCCCGGCACCACCAACATGGTCCGCGTCCACCACATCGGCGACGCCGTCCGCTGACCCTCAGTACTTCGCTCCGACATAGGCGTCCATCAAACAGACGGACGCCTTCCGGGCGACGGAGACGGTATCTGCCCTGGTGTACGTCCACGAGACTCCCAGGGCGTCGAGACCTTCATCTCCTGGCAGCCGGTCCGCTGGGCGCGGGTGACCTGCCGGTCAGGCCATAGGGCTCGCATCGCCGTCGCATGCCTCGACAAGACCGGGCCACGTGTCCGTGCACCAGACGGACAGGCTGGGTATGCGCATCGCGGGACTGCGCGCCATGTGCCCGTCGCCGAGGCACAAGCCCAGGAGATAGAGGAACGCTGCTCCGTCGATCACCCCGTTGGTGCACCGCGGGCAGCCGGTCGTGGGCTCGTACGGCTCGGTCCGTTTCCGCCGGTCCTCGCTGCGCCACCAGCCAACCGTTCCGGGGGAACGCCGAGGCGCCGTGCTACCACGTGGTTGGGGACTCCGCCGCGCAGCATCACCAGTGCGCGATTACGCGACCGCATGTCGTACATGCGACCGAAACTGGGTGTGCGGCTTTCCATGGGGGCGGGAGAACGCCGAATTTAGTGCCATCGGGCGACCAGTGCCACTCAAATTCGTGACCATGGAACCTTTGGAAAAGTACCCCGGGTGGGATTCGAACCCACGCTGGATGGTGTTTGAGACCATTGCCTCTACCGCTGGGCTACCGGGGCATCCTTCGAAACGAAGGTCACGAGGGACCCTTGTGATTCCTACCTTACAGGAGCTAGGTAGGCTCATGGGGAGCTGTATCTGCACCCAACGAGGAGCCTCCGTGACCGCGCCCGAGTCGCCCCAGCCTGTCGCCGACGACGCCCAGTCGCACGTCCCGCCGCTGACGACCCGCGTCGTCATCGCCGAGGACGAGGCTCTCATCCGCCTCGACCTCAAGGAGATGCTCGAGGAGGAGGGGTACACCGTCGTCGGTGAGGCGGGCGATGGCCGCCGGGCCGTCGAGCTGGCCCGTGAGCACCGGCCCGACCTGGTGATCCTGGACGTGAAGATGCCCGTTCTCGACGGGATCTCCGCCGCGGAGCAGATCGCCGGTGAGTCGATCGCCCCGGTGCTGATGCTGACCGCGTTCTCGCAGCGTGAGCTGGTGGAGCGGGCGCGGGACGCGGGTGCGATGGCGTATCTGGTGAAGCCGTTCAGCAAGAGTGATGTGGTTCCGGCGATCGAGATGGCGGTGTCGCGGTTCGCGGAGCTGCGGGCGTTGGAGAAGGAGGTCGCGGACCTCGCGCAGCGTCTGGAGACGCGGAAGCTGGTGGACCGGGCGAAGAGTGTGCTGCAGACCCAGTACGGATTGTCGGAGCCGGCGGCGTTCCGGTGGATTCAGAAGACGTCGATGGACCGGCGGATGTCGATGCAGCAGGTGGCCGAGGCGGTCATCGAGGACGCCGAGGAGAAGAAGGCCGCGAAGGGTCAGTGATCGGGGCCCTTTAGGGGGCTGTGGCCAGCGTCGCGGGCGCGGCGTGTGGGTCGTGTGCGGTTTGTGTGGTTGTGGGGTGTGCCCTCGGCTCGGTGTTCGGTCTCCTGACAGGGGGCTGGATGTCGGGTCGGGGGCTTTGTTGTGTGTGGGGGCGTGGGCAAATGTGTGGGGGGCGTGGTGGGGGCGGGGGTGGGTTTGGGGGTGTCGGGGGTGCTTGTGAAGATCGTGTGTGTGTCGGTGGGTTGTCCGCTGGGCGGTAAGGAGTGTTCTGTTTCCGGCGCATGACCCAGGTCACAGGGCGATCACACATCGCTCGGTCACCTATCCGACGACCCGAACAGACGATTACATTCCCCGCACACCGCACGGACTGGCGGTGTCATGTGGGGAAGTTGTTCGAACTTCCTGCCTACACAAGATCGTTCGGGCGGCTCCAGGGAGTGCGTTGTGCTGAACAAATCCATCGTCAGGCTGGCGGTTCCGCTGGTTGTCGGTGCTCTTGCGTTGACCGGTTGCGGCGACTCGGGTGCTGATGGCGACACGATCAAGATCGCGTTCCAGGGGCCGCTGTCGGGTGACAACGTGGCTCTGGGCGAGAACGAGCAGAACGGTGTGAAGCTGGCGATCGACCAGGCGAACGCCAAGGGTGATCTGGGCTTCAAGCTGGAGTACGTGGCGTCGGACGACCAGGGTCTGCCGGACAAGGCGACGGCGGCTGCGCAGAAGGTCATCGACGACGAGAGCGTTGTCGCGGTGGTGGGTCCGGCGTTCTCTGGTGCGACGAACACGGCTTCGCCGCTGTACGCGGAGGCTGGTCTGGTGACGGTGTCGCCTTCGGCGACGAACCCGACCCTGACGGACCCGAAGAACAACTTCACGAGCCTGCTGCGCGGTGTGCCGAACGACAGCATGCAGGGTGCCGGTATGGCGACCTACTACGCCAAGAAGCTGAAGGCGAAGAAGGTCTACCTGATCGATGACAAGACGGACTACGGCGCGGGTCTGGCGGGTGTCGCGGAGAAGGGTCTGAAGGCCGCGGGCATCGAGGTCGTGCGCAAGTCGGTTCCGCAGAAGACGCCGGACTACAGCGCGACGGCGAAGGATGTCGTCAACTCGAAGGCCGATGCGCTGATCTACGCGGGTTACTACCAGGATGCGGCGCCGTTCGCGAAGAAGCTGAAGGAGGCCGGCTACAAGGGCGCGGCCATCTCCGGTGACGGTACGAATGACGGGAAGTTCATCGAGCTGGCGGGTGCCGCGTCGGAGGGCTGGTTCCTGACGTGCCCGTGCACGGACGCGACGGTGGAGGCGGGTACGAAGCAGTTCGCCGCCGACTACCAGAAGGCGTTCAACCGGGCGCCGGGTACGTACTCGGCGGAGTCGTACGACATCACCAACATGATCATCGAGCAGATCAAGGCGGCCAAGGGCAAGGTGGACCGCGAGGGTCTGCGGGACGCCCTGAAGAAGGCCACCTACAAGGGTCTGACGAAGACGTTCTCGTTCGACGAGAACGGTGAGTTCAAGGGTACGGACGTGTACCTGTACCAGGTGAAGGACGGCAAGATCGCCTACCAGGGCAACATCAACCAGCTGGCCGGCTGAGTCCGCGGCTGAAGGCCAGGTGATCGGGGGTCGGGAGGCGCTGGTCTTCCGGCCCCCGTCTGGTATCGGGGCGCCCTGGGTGGTTCCCCTCCTTGTTCGATCCGCTTGTTCCGCCGCGGGCCGCAGTAGCGCTATGAGCGCCCGGTTCCGCCCGGTTCCCACAAGGAAGTCTCTTCCATGTCCCTTCAGGAATTCTGGGACTATCTCGTCCTAGGTGTGATGCTCGGCTCGTTGTATGCCGTCATCGCCATTGGTTACACGCTGGTGTACGGCGTTCTCCAGTTGATCAACTTCGCGCACAGCGAGGTGTTCATGCTGGGCGCGTACGGCAGCCTCATCGTTCTTCAGCTTCTCGACCCGGGTGACAGCCCTTCGGCGCTGGCGTCGATCGGGTTCGTCGCCATGGCCATGGCCGGTTCGGCCTTGTTCGGTGGTGTGACGGCGTACGGGTTGGAGAAGGTGGCGTACCGGCCGTTGCGCCGGCGGGGCGCTCCTCGGCTGATCTTCCTTATCACGGCGATCGGTGCGTCGTTCTTCCTGTACAACCTGGCGGGGAAGCTGTTCGGGCGTGACCCGTTGACGCTGCCGGACATGTACGAGAACCGTGATGTGTTCAGCGTTTTCGGTGCGGGTGTGAACATCACGCAGATGCTTCAGTTCCTCACGGCCGTGGTGATGATGGTCGGTCTCGACCTGGTGGTGAACCGGACGAAGCTCGGCAAGGGTATTCGGGCGGTGGCGCAGGACGCCGAGGTGGCGTCGCTGATGGGTGTGGACATCGACCGGGTGATCTCCCGGACGTTTGTGATCGGTGGTGTGCTCGGTGGTGTGGCCGGGTTCTTGTTCGCGAACTTGAACCAGGTGTCGTACACGATGGGCTTCATTCCGGGTATCACGGCGTTCGCGGCGGCTGTGGTGGGTGGTATCGGCAACATCCGTGGTGCGATGGCGGGTGGTGTGCTGATCGGTGTCGTGGAGACGATGACGGTGCCGTTGCTCGGTGACGAGTGGCGGAGTGTGTCCGCGATGGTGGTTCTGATTCTGGTGCTGATGTTCCGTCCGATGGGCATCCTCGGTAAGCAAGTGGGGAGGGCGGCATGAGCGCGGTGGAGTCTTCCATGAAGGATGTGGCGTCCGCGGCGAGCAGGCTGCGTCGTACGGCCTGGTATCAGCAGCCTCGGTTCACGCGGTTGTGGGCGATGCTGGCGCTGGGTGTGCTGCTGGCGTTGGTGACGGGTGAGCAGGGCACGACGCGGGACATCTTCTTCTCGATCAAGGGGTCGTTGACGGGGGCGAACCTGTGGGTGTGCCTGGCGTTGACCGTGGGTGTGTGGGCGTTGCGCGAGTTCGCGGCGTCGCCGATCAAGGGCGCGGTGGAGCTGGCGAAGTCGGCTGTGGCGGGTCCTGGTGGTGCGGTCCGTGACCGGGTGCAGGCGGATGCGCGGTTGCGCTGGGGGCTGATCGGGCTGGCGTTGGTGCTGGCTCTGGTGGTGCCTTCGACGTTGCCGCGGATGTGGCAGACGGTGCTGGTGGACCAGATCGCGATCTTCGCGTTGCTGGCGATCGGTCTGAATGTGGTGATCGGCTGGGCCGGTCTGCTGGATTTGGGGTTCTTCGCGTTCTTCGCGGTGGGTGCCTATTCGACGGCCTTCTGGACGGGGCGTCTGCCGATCGCGCCGCCGGTGGAGCTGAATCCTTTCTGGGTGATCCCGATCGCGGTGGTGACGTGTCTGATCACGGGTGTGCTGCTGGGTGCGCCGACGCTGCGGTTGCGGGGTGACTATCTGGCGATCGTGACGCTGGGCTTCCACGAGATCATCTATCTGGTGGCGAAGAACGCGGACGGGCTGACGGGTGGTCCGCAGGGTGCGCGGCTGATTCCGGACTTCTCGTTCGATTTCGCCGGTATCGAGTACAAGTGGTCGATCGATCCGCTGCCGTACTGGTATCTGCTGGTGTTCTTCATCGTGCTGGTGATCGTGCTGTTCTCGCGGCTGGAGCACTCGCGGGTGGGCCGGGCGTGGACGGCGATCCGTGAGGACGAGATCGCGGCGGCCGCGAATGGTGTGGACACGGTGCGGTTCAAGCTGATGGCGTTCGCGATCGGCGCTTCGACGTCGGGTGTGGCCGGGGTGATCTTCACCAGTAAGTACGGCTACATCAATCCCGAGGTGTTCCCGCTGCTCCAGTCGATTCTGATCCTGGCGTATGTGATCTTCGGTGGGATGGGTTCGATCCCGGGTGTGCTGCTGGGTGCTGCCGCGCTGGTGTGGCTGCCGGAGGCGCTGAAGGACTATGTGGACCCGTCGGACCGGTATCTGTACCTGGGTGCGCTGCTTGTGATCATGATGATTTACCGGCCTCAGGGCATCTGGCCTTCGCGTCGTCGTCAGCGTGAGCTGAAGATGGCGGAGGAGGGCCTCGGTGACGCGGACGCGATGTCCGAGCCGGCGGGAGGCAAGGCCTGATGAGCACTGATGTGACGAGTGCGGCCACCGAGGAGCTGGTGCTCCGGGTGACTGATGTGACGCTGCGGTTCGGCGGGTTGACGGTTCTCGACAAGGTGAACATGTCGATGCGCCGGGGCGAGGTGCTCGCGGTGATCGGCCCGAACGGTGCGGGGAAGACGTCGTTCTTCAACTCGCTGACGGGTGCGTACACGCCGCAGGAGGGGAAGATCGCGTTCCTGCCGAAGGGCGGGGGTGAGAAGTCCCTGCTGGGGAGCAAGCCGCATCTGGTGAACCGGGCCGGGGTGGCGCGTACGTTCCAGAACATCCGGTTGTTCTCGGCGCTGACGGCGCTGGAGAACGTGAAGATCGCGGCGGAGACGCGGCTGAAGGCCGGTCCGGTGTCGATCATGCTGGGTCTGCCGAGTGCGCGGCGTGCGGAGCGGGAGAGCGACGAGCGGGCGCATCGGCTGCTGAGGTTCGTGGGCCTGGAGGACAAGCTCAACGAGATCGCCGGCAGCCTGAGCTATGGCGATCAGCGGAGCCTGGAGATCGCGCGGGCGCTGGCGACGGACCCGCAGGTGCTGTTGCTGGACGAACCGGCGGCGGGGACGAACCCGACGGAGAAGCTGGAGCTGGAGCAGCTGATCCGGCGGATCAACTCGGAGCTGGGTGTGAGCGTGCTGCTGATCGAGCACGACATGCGTCTGGTGATGTCGGTCGCGGACCGGGTGATGGTGCTGAACTTCGGCAAGAAGATCGCCGAGGGTACGCCGAGTGAGGTGCAGCAGCATCCGGCGGTCATCGAGGCGTACCTGGGTACGTCGGCGGAGGACGCGGAGGCGGTCCGGCACGCGGTCGAGGACGCGGCGGAGGCGGGTGCCGAAGCGGGGTCGGGTGAGACCGAGGGGCCGTCCGGCGAGGGCGACACCGAGGCGTCCGCCGCTACGGAGGCCGAGGAGCCGTCCCGTACGGGCGAATCCGAAGCGGACGGCACCGGCGCGGACGCGGACGAGCCGTCCCGTACGGACGAGACCGACGGGGACGGAACCGGCGCGGAGGAATCCGAGGCGGAGGAATCCGAGGCGGAGGAATCCCGCGCGGGCGAGTCCGGCGCGGGCGCCGACGGTGAGGCGGACGTGCCCAAAGGTGCCAAGGGGTCGGGCGGCGCCGGCCGTGCGGCGCGGAACGACGAGGAGAGCGGCCAGTGAGCACGACGGCACAGCTGCGGAAGGGCTCCGGCGACGCCGGGACCCCGGACGTCCCGCTGCTCGAACTGAAGGGCATGCGGGTGTTCTACGGCGCCATCGAGGCGCTGAAGGGCATCGACCTGACGGTCGGCAAGGGGGAGATCGTCGCGCTGCTCGGCGGTAACGGCGCGGGGAAGACGACGACGCTGCGTACGGTGTCCGGGATGCTCCAGCCGCGCTACGGCGAGGTGCTGTTGCGGGGCGAGCGGATCGACGGCATCAAGTCGCACGAGCTGGTCCGGTTCGGCATCGGGCATGTGCCCGAGGGCCGGCGGGTCTTCGCGACGATGACGGTGCTGGAGAACCTGGAGATGGGCGCCTACAAGTTCGCGTCGGTGGATTCCGGTGACCTTGACCGGGTGTTCACCCTGTTCCCGCGTCTCGCGGAGCGGCGTTCGCAGCAGGCGGGCACGCTGTCGGGCGGTGAGCAGCAGATGCTGGCGATCGGTCGTGCGCTGATGGGCCGGCCGGAGCTGCTGTTGCTGGACGAGCCGTCGATGGGGCTGGCGCCGCTGATCGTGGAGCAGATCTTCGAGATCATCAAGGAGATCAACGAGCAGGGCACGACGGTGCTGCTGGTGGAGCAGAACGCCACGCAGGCGCTGGGCCTGGCGAACCGGGGCTATGTCCTGGAGACGGGCTCGGTGGCGATGTCCGGTCCTGCCCAGGAGCTGCTGGCGGACGGGCGGATCCGGGCGGCGTACCTCGGTGAGGGCGCGGCCTGATCGTCGGCCTGTGCACGGCTGGAGGGCGCCGGGTTCCCGTGGTGGGGGCCCGGCGCTCTCTCGTGTGTCAGGAGGTGGCGGGGATGTTCGCGGCGTCGGTGGGGGTGGCGTCGCGGAGCATGCAGGTGAGGCGTGCGGTGCAGACGCGCTTGTCCTGCTCGTCGGTGATGACGATTTCGTAGGTGGCGGTGGAGCGGCCGCGGTGGACGGGGGTGGCGGTGCCGGTGATGAGGCCGGAGCGTACGCCGCGGTGGTGGGTGCAGTTGAGGTCGACGCCGACCGCGATCTTCTTGGAGCCGCCGTGGAGCATGGCGCCGACGGAGCCGAGGGTTTCGGCGAGTACGGCGGAGGCGCCGCCGTGGAGGAGGCCGTAGGGCTGGGTGTTGCCTTCGACGGGGAGCGTGCCGACGACGCGGTCGGCGGCGGCTTCGAGGATCTGCAGGCCCATGCGGTTGCCGAGGTGGCCGGCGGAGAAGAGGGCGGGCAGGTCCACGCCGAGTGCGGCGTACTCGTCGATGACCTCTTGCGGGAACTTGGTTGCGGTCTGCTCGCCCATGGGGCCGGAACTCCGTTCGTCGTCGTACGGCTGTCCTGCTGCTGCCGGTGGTGCTGCTGCTGAGCGAACGCTCAGTCGGCCGGTGATTGTTCCAGACGGACGATGACGGACTTGCTGGCGGGGGTGTTGCTGACGTCGGCGGTGGCGTCGAGGGGGACCAGGACGTTCGTCTCGGGGTAGTAGGCGGCGGCGCAGCCCCGGGCGGTGGGGTAGTGGACGACGCGGAAGCGGGGGGCGCGGCGTTCGACGCCGTCGGTCCATTCGCTGACGAGGTCGGCGTACGAGCCGTCGGCGAGGCCGTGTGCACGGGCGTCGTCGGGGTGGACGAGGACGACGCGGCGGCCGCCCTTGATGCCGCGGTAGCGGTCGTCGAGGCCGTAGACGGTGGTGTTGTACTGGTCGTGGGAGCGCAGGGTCTGCAGGAGCAGGCGGCCTTCGGGGACCCGGGGGTATTCGACGGGGGCGGCGGTGAAGTTGGCCTTGCCGGTGGCGGTGGGGAAGCGTCGTTCGTCGCGGGGGGCGTGGGGGAGGGCGAATCCGCCGGGGTTGGCGGCGAGGCGGGCGTTGAAGTCCTCGAAGCCGGGCACTACGCGCGCGATGCGGTCGCGGATGGTGGCGTAGTCGTTCTCGAACCGCTCCCAGGGGGTGGTGGAGGCGGGGCCGAGGACGGCGCGGGCCATGCGGGCGACGATGGCGGGTTCGGACAGCAGGTGGGGGCTTGCGGGGGGCAGGTTGCCGCGGGAGGCGTGGACGAGGCCCATGGAGTCCTCGACGGTGACGAACTGGCGGCCGGACGCCTGGATGTCGCGGTCGGTGCGGCCGAGGGTGGGGAGGATCAGCGCGCGGGTGCCGGTGACGGCGTGGGAGCGGTTGAGCTTGGTGGAGACGTGGACGGTGAGGCGTGCGCGGCGCATGGCGGCTTCGGTGACGTGGGTGTCGGGGGTGGCGGCGACGAAGTTGCCGCCCATGGCGAAGAAGACCTTCGCCTTGCCGTCGCGCAGTGCCTGGATGGAGCGGACCACGTCGTAGCCGTGGTGGCGGGGCGAGGTGATGCCGAATTCCTTGTCGAGGGCGTCGAGGAACGCGTCGGAGGGGCGTTCGAAGATGCCCATGGTGCGGTCGCCCTGGACGTTGGAGTGGCCGCGGACGGGGCAGACGCCGGCGCCGGGGCGGCCGATGGCGCCGCGCAGCAGGAGGAGGTTGACGACCTCGCGGATGGTGGGGACGGAGTGCTTGTGCTGGGTGAGGCCCATGGCCCAGCAGACGATGGTGCGGCGCGAGGCGAGGATCATGCGCAGGGCGCGTTCGATCTCGTCGCGGGTGAGGCCGGTCGCGGTGAGCGTCTCGTCCCAGTCGGCGGCGCGGGCGGTGGCGGCGAACTCCTCGAAGCCGTGGGTGTGGGTGCGCACGAACTCCTCGTCGACGGCGCCGTCGGTGTCGAGGATCAGCTTGTTGAGGAGGCGGAAGAGGGCCTGGTCGCCGCCGATGCGGATCTGGAGGAACAGGTCGGTGAGGGCGGCGCCCTTCAGCAGGCCCTTGGGGGTCTGCGGATTCTTGAACCGTTCCAGTCCGGCTTCGGGCAGCGGGTTGACGGAGATGATGCGGGCGCCGGCCGCCTTGGCCTTCTCCAGCGCGCTGAGCATGCGGGGGTGGTTGGTGCCCGGGTTCTGTCCGGCGACGATGATCAGGTCGGCCTGGTGGAGGTCGTCGAGGGAGACGCTGCCCTTGCCGACGCCGAGGGTTTCGGTGAGGGCGGAGCCGGACGACTCGTGGCACATGTTGGAGCAGTCGGGCAGGTTGTTCGTGCCGTATTCGCGCGCGAAGAGCTGGAGGAGGAACGCCGCCTCGTTGCTGGTGCGGCCGGAGGTGTAGAACAGCGCCTCGTCGGGGGAGTCGAGCGCGGTGAGTTCCTCGGCGATGATCGCGAAGGCCCGTTCCCAGGTGATCGGCTCGTACCGGTCGCCGCCTTCGGGGAGGTACACGGGGTGGGTGATGCGGCCCTGCTGGCCGAGCCAGTATCCGCTGCGGGTGGCGAGGTCGGACAGCGGGTGGGCGGCGAAGAACTCGGGGGTGACGCGGCGCAGCGTGGCCTCTTCGGCGACGGCTTTGGCGCCGTTCTCGCAGAATTCGGCGAGGTGCCGTTTGTCGCCTTCGGGCCAGGCGCAGCCGGGGCAGTCGAAGCCGTCCTTCTGGTTGACCTTGAGGAGGGTGCGGGCGGTGCGGGCCACGCCCATCTGGGCGTGGGAGGCGCGCAGGCCGTGGACGACGCCGGGCAGGCCGGCGGCGGAGTGCTGTGCGGCCGACACCTCGGGGGCGTCCTGGACGGGGTCCCCCGCGGGCGGTTTGATGGCCATGGCGCACTCCCTCGTCTCGCCGTACGTGTGTCCACGTGTTCCCTTCCGATCCTGTCATGAGGGGGCGGCGGGATGTGAGGGCCGTCCGTGGTTGTCAGTGGGGCGTGGCAGGATCGTGTGCGTGGCTGAGACAGCATCGAAGAAGACCGCACAAGACCGTCCGCGCCTGCTCCTCATGGACGGGCACTCTCTGGCGTACCGGGCGTTCTTCGCGCTGCCCGCGGAGAATTTCACGACATCGAGCGGGCAGACGACCAATGCCGTGTACGGCTTCGCGTCGATGTTGGCGAACACGCTGCGTGACGAGGCGCCGACGCATTTCGCGGTGGCGTTCGACGTGTCCCGCAAGACGTGGCGCTCCCAGGACTTCCCGGAGTACAAGGCGAACCGTTCGGCGACGCCCGACGAGTTCAAGGGGCAGGTGGAGCTGATCGGCGAGCTGCTGGACACGATGAACGCGGTCCGGTTCGCCGTGGAGGGCTTCGAGGCGGACGACATCATCGCGACGCTGGCCACGCAGGCGGAGGCGGCCGGGTTCGAGGTGCTGATCGTCACGGGCGACCGGGACTCGTTCCAGCTGGTGTCGGACCATGTGACGGTGCTGTACCCGACGAAGGGCGTCTCGGAGCTGACGCGGTTCACGCCGGAGAAGGTGCGGGAGAAGTACGGGCTGTCGCCGAGCCAGTACCCGGACTTCGCGGCGCTGCGCGGCGACCCGTCGGACAACCTGCCGGGCATTCCCGGGGTCGGTGAGAAGACGGCCACGAAGTGGATCAACCAGTTCGGTTCGTTCCAGGAGCTGGTGGAGCGGGCCGACGAGGTGAAGGGCAAGGTCGGGCAGGCGCTGCGCGACCACCTGGAGTCGGTGAAGCTGAACCGGCACCTGACGGAGCTGGTGCGGGACGTGGAGCTGCCGAAGGCGGTCGCGGAGCTGGAGCGCGCCCCGTACGACCGGGCGGCGCTGAAGGGCTTCCTGGAGGTCCTGGAGATCCGTAACCCGAGCCTGCGCGAGCGGCTGCTGGCCGTGGACCCGGGCGCGGTCGAGGAGGAGGCGCCCGCCCCGGCTGCCGGGGTGGAGCTGGACGGCGCGGTGCTGGGCGCGGGTGAGCTGGCGCCTTGGCTCGAGCGGCACGGGGCGGGGCCGCTGGGCATGGCGACGGTGGACAGCTGGGCGCTGGGTGTCGGCAGCGTCGCCGAGGTGGCTCTGGCGGCGGCGGACGGCGCGGCGTGCTGGTTCGACCCGTCGCAGCTGGACGAGGCCGACGAGCGGGCGTTCGCCGCGTGGATCGCGGACCCGGCCCGGCCGAAGGTCCTGCACAACGCGAAGGCCGCCATGCGGGTCCTCCCCGAGCACGGCTGGAGTGTCGCCGGGGTCACCATGGACACGGCGCTCGCCGCGTACCTGGTGAAGCCGGGCCGCCGCTCCTTCGCGCTGGACGCCCTGGCCGTCGAGTACCTGGGCCGGGAGCTGGCCCCGCCGTCCGCCGCCGACGGGCAGCTGGCGTTCGGCGCGGACGACACGGCGGAGGCCGACGCGCTGATGACGCAGGCCCGCGCGGTCCTCGACCTGGGCGAGGCGTTCACGGCGCGCCTGGAGGAGGTCGGCGCGACACGGCTGCTGCACGAGGTGGAGCTGCCGACGTCCGAGCTGCTCGCCCGGATGGAGCGGCACGGCATCGCCGCGGACCGGCCGCACCTGGAGGCGATGGAGCAGCAGTTCGCCGGGGCGGTGCAGCAGGCCGTGAAGGAGGCGCACGCCTCGGTCGGCCACGAGTTCAACCTCGGGTCGCCCAAGCAGCTCCAGGAGGTGCTGTTCGGTGAGCTGAACCTGCCGAAGACGAAGAAGACGAAGACCGGGTACACGACGGACGCGGACGCGCTGGCGTGGCTGGCCGCGCAGACCGAGCACGAGCTGCCCGTGATCATGCTGCGCCACCGGGAGCAGGCCAAGCTCCGTGTCACGGTGGAGGGCCTGATCAAGACGGTCGCCGGAGACGGCCGGATCCACACGACGTTCAACCAGACGGTCGCCGCGACGGGCCGCCTGTCGTCCACGGACCCGAACCTCCAGAACATCCCGGTCCGCACGGACGAGGGCCGCGCCATCCGCCGGGGCTTCGTCGTCGGTGAGGGCTTCGACGCCCTGATGACCGCCGACTACAGCCAGATCGAGCTGCGCGTCATGGCGCACCTGTCGGAGGACGAGGGTCTCATCGAGGCGTTCACCTCCGGCGAGGACCTGCACACGACGGTCGCGTCCCAGGTGTTCGGCGTGGACAAGTCTGCGGTGGACGCCGAGATGCGCCGCAAGATCAAGGCGATGTCGTACGGGCTGGCGTACGGGCTGTCCGCGTTCGGCCTGTCGCAGCAGCTGAACATCGAGGCGGCCGAGGCGCGCGCCCTGATGGACACGTACTTCGAGCGGTTCGGCGGTGTGCGGGACTATCTGCGCCGGGTCGTGGACGAGGCCCGCGCCACCGGGTACACGGAGACGATGCTCGGCCGCCGTCGCTACCTGCCCGACCTGAACAGCGACAACCGGCAGCGCCGCGAGATGGCCGAGCGGATGGCGCTCAACGCCCCGATCCAGGGCACGGCCGCCGACATCGTGAAGGTCGCCATGCTCAACGTGGACCGGGCGCTGACCGAGGCCGGGCTGTC
Source organism: Streptomyces thermolilacinus SPC6 (assembly GCF_000478605.2). Classification (GTDB taxonomy): domain Bacteria; phylum Actinomycetota; class Actinomycetes; order Streptomycetales; family Streptomycetaceae; genus Streptomyces; species Streptomyces thermolilacinus. The sequence goes on from NZ_ASHX02000001.1 coordinate 5,045,981, forward strand.
GTCGCGGATGCTGCTCCAGGTGCACGACGAGATCGTGCTGGAGCTCGCGCCGGGGGAGCGGGAGCGGGTCGAGGAGATCGTGCGCCGCGAGATGGCGTCGGCGGTCGAGCTGCGGGCGCCGCTGGACGTGTCCGTGGGCGTCGGCCCCGACTGGGAGTCCGCCGCGCACTGACGGCCGGAGGGCACGGGGGAGGGCGGTGGGGCCGTACGGAGGTCGTGCCGCCCTCGCCCGTACCGCCCCGGGTCAGCGGCGGGTGGCCGCGCCGGACCGCAGCCGCATCCCCGCCCCGTACAGGACGATCCCAACGGCCAGCCCCGCCCCGGCGCCGAAGCACGCGGTCGGGATGATGTCCAGGGGCGTCTCGATCCGGCCCCAGTACGCGTACCAGCGGGCGCACCGGTGCACGATCCCGGCCGCCACGCACCCCGCGAGCAGCCCGCCCGCCAGCCACCGGCCCCGCCGCGTCAGCCCCGGCCGCACCGCGCCCGCCTCGCCCGCCTCCTCGGCCCGGCCGGCGGGCACCCGGCGCAGCGCCCCGTACCCGAACCAGGCCAGGACGCCCAGCGCCGCCGCCGAGCTGCCGTACTGGACGTACGTGTACACCGGGAAGCCCGCGAGGGGCTCACCGAGCACGGGCAGCACCCGCGTGCCCCACCGGCCCGGGTGCGTGAACAGGTCCCACACGACATGCGTGGCGGCCCCGATGACCGCCGACACGTAGAACCACACCGCCAGTGCCACCGGACGGCGCTCCCGCCACGGCCTGCCGCGCAGCACCACGTACACCCGGCCCCGCCACCGCCCCGGAAGCAGCGCCATCAGCGGCTCACGGACCATCAGCCACAACGCCGTCAGCACAGCGGCAACCCAAGGGTCCACGGCCAGCACCCCGAGCGCGCTGTGCGTCACATCGCCGAACGTCATGGCGCCCGGCACGAAACTGTCCGCGAAGTACGTCATATCGGGCGACAACGACCCCATGACGAGCGCCGAGGCGGCCAGAGGGCCGCGCGCGGCGCCGGACCGGCGTATCCCCGGCAGCACTGCGGCGGCATGGCTGAGCGTGAACGGCATGAGTGACGGCCCCCGTAATCGGTACTCCCCCAGCAATTCGGTCAGTATCAATCATCACGTGATCGATATGCGGCATCGTCAGATCAGAGAGGGCCGCAAGGACGACCGGTGACGAAAGCGTGAAAAGCGGTCACTCCTCGGTGTCCTGAGGCCCCGAGTTGACGTAGGGTCGCCTGAGCCGCGCACCGGGGCGCGCGGCAGAGGTCATCGGCGCCGACGGGCGCCACCGGGGAGGGACATACGCATGGCAGCGCATATCCGCCATCGACTGCGCAAGGGCGCCACCACCACCGCGGTCGCCGCGGCGGCCGTGGCAGCGCTCTCGGCATCACAGGCACCGGGCGCCACCCCCGCCACCATCGGCGGTCAGCCGACCGGTGACGCGACACCGCCCACCTCGTCGGGGTCCACCGCCACCGGCGACTCGCCCTACTACACCGACCTGCCGCCGCTGAACACCCCCAACCCCGTGGGGCCCGGCGAAGGACCCGTCGTGACCGGCCCCGCCGAAGCGGGCATCCCGGCGACCGTGCTCGCCGCCTACAAGAAGGCCGAACAGCACGTCAAGAACACCAGGCCCGGCTGCAACCTGCCCTGGCAACTCCTCGCGGGCATCGGCAAAGTGGAGTCCGGCCAGGCCCGCGGCGGCCGTGTGGACGCCAATGGCACCACCTTGTCGCCCATCCTGGGCCCCGTCCTCAACGGCAACGGCTTCGCCAACATCAGCGACACCGACGACGGCGCCCACGACGGCGACAGCCGCTACGACCGCGCCGTCGGCCCCATGCAGTTCATCCCGTCCACCTGGGCCGACTGGGGCCAGGACGCCAACGGCGACGGCCGCAAGGACCCCAACAACATCTACGACGCCGCCCAGGCCGCCGGGATGTACCTGTGCGCCAACAACCGCGACCTCGCGGTCAAGGCCGACCTCGACCGGGCCATCCTCAGCTACAACCAGTCCCGCGAGTACCTGCGCACGGTCCTGTCCTGGTTCGAGTTCTACAAGCGCGGCACCCACCAGGTCCCCGACGGCTCCGGCGTGCAGCCCGTCGACCGCAGCGACTCCCGCACCCCGGGCCGTCCCGGGTACACCCCGCTCCCGACGACCGTGCCGTCGCCCTCGGGCACCACGCCGTCCACCGGCGGCAAGCCGGGCACGGGCACCACGCCCTCCCCGGCACCCGGCACGACCACCCCGCCGCCCAAGCCGGCTCCCGTGGAGACGATCCCGTCGAGGCCCAGCCCCACCCCGCCGCCGACCACCCCGACCCCCAAGCCGACGCCGACCCCGACGCCGACCCCCACGCCCGCGACACCCGCCGAGCGCGTCAACCGCCTCGCGGACGCCGGCACCGGCACCCTCACCGCCCCCGCGGGCACCGAGTTCGCCGAGCGTCCGTCCGTCGTCGCCCGCGACGCCTGGGGCAACGCGGTCGCCGACGCACCGGTCCGGTTCGAGATCACCGGTGACACCGACGCCCGCTTCGCCGACGGCACCACCGCCGTCACCGTCACCACCGGCAGCGACGGCACGGCCACCGCCCCCGCCCTGCGGGCCGGTGAGAAGACCGGTCAGTTCACCGTCCGCGCCGCCGTGGCCGAGCGCCCGGCCCTCGCCCCCGTCGCCTTCACGGCGACCGTCACCATCGGCGCGGCCGACACGCTCACCCGGACCGGCGAGACCGGCCTGACGGCCGCCGCCGAAGGCGAGTTCGCCCAGCGCCTCACGGTCAAGGCCACCCGCAAGGGCGCCGCCGTCCCCGGCACCACCCTGACCGCCACCATGGTCACCACGGCCGCCGACGGCACCCAGGCGCCCAGCGACAAGGGCCCCTACTTCAAGGACGCCCAGGGCAACCCGCTCCGCACGCTCACCGGGCTGACCACCGACGCGAGCGGCGTCCTCCAGCTCCCGGCGATGTACGCGGACGGCCAGACCGGCACGTTCCTGCTGCGCCTCACCGCCAAGGGCGGCGCGAGCCTGACCGTCGAACTGAAGGTCACCGCCGCCGCCTGACCCGCCCACGCCGACGGCCCGCCCCCTCGCACAGGACGAGGAAGGCGGGCCGTCGCCGTACGAGCACCGCGGCCCGCCCCGCACGGGCGCGTCCTTCAGCGCCGCGGATTCGTCCGCCGCGTCGCCGGGGCCGCCGCGGGGTCCTCCGGCCACGGGTGCTTCGGGTACCGGCCGCGCAACTCCGCCCGCACCGCCCGGTAGCCGTCCCGCCAGAACGACTCCAGGTCCGCCGTCACCGCCGCGGGCCGCCCCGCGGGCGACAGCAGGTGCACCAGCACGGGCACTCCCGCGACCCGCGGCGTCCGCGCCAGCCCGAACATCTCCTGGAGCTTCACCGCGAGGACCGGCTGCTCGCCCCCGTACTCCACGCGTATCCGCGAACCGCTCGGCACCTCGATCCGCTCCGGCGCCAGCTCGTCCAGCCGCGCCGCGTCACCGCTCGCCCACGGCAGGAGCCGCCGCAGGGACTCCCCGGCGTCGATCCGCGCCAGCCCGGCCCGCCGCCGCGCCGCCGACAGCTCGGGCTCCAGCCACTCCCCGGCCCGCTCAACCAGCGCCCCGTCCGACACGTCCGGCCACGGCGCCCCCACCACCCGGTGCAGGAACGCCAGCCGCTCCCGCAGCCGCACCGCGTCCGGCGACCAGCGCAGCAGCCCAAGGCCCTCCCGCCGCAGCCCCTCCAGCAGAGCCTCCCGTACGAGCCCGGGCGCGGCGTCCCCGAGCGGCCGTACGGCCAGATCGACGGCGCCCAGCCGCTCCACCGACCGCGCCACGACGTCACCGTCCTGCCACCGCACCTCGTCACCCGCCACCAGCAGGTGCCCCGCGGCGAGCCGCGCGGTGTCCTCGTCGCACACGGCGGCGAGCCGCACCCGGGCCGACGCGGAGTGCGCGGGCCGGTCGGCCACGGCCACCGCCAGCCACCCGGCCGACCGCAGCCCGGACTCCCGCCCCACCTCGGCCCCGGTCCCGGCCACCATCAGAAAGGACCCGCCGCCCCGCGCCCGAGCCACCCGCTCCGGAAACGCCAACGCGACCACGACCCCGGCGGCCATGTCGTCCGACAGGCCCCCACCGAACCCGGCACCCGAGGACCGGACCCCACCCCGAGCACCAGCGTGCCCGGCACCACCGGCACCACCAGCCGCAGCCCCGGCCCCACCGGAAACCCCCGCCAGCTGCCGCTCCAGCCGCCCCGCCTCCCGGCGCCACCGCGCCCCGTACGCGTCACCGCCCCGCCGCGCGGCCCGCCACGCCACGGCCACGTCGTCGCCGTACTCGCGCGGCGGCTCCTCGCCCAGCAGCGCCACCAGCTCCGCCGCCCGCCGCGCACCCACCAGCGGCGCACCGTCCAGGAGCGCCCGCGCCAGCCGGGGGTGCAGCCCCAGCCGCGCCATCCGGACGCCCCGCTCCGTCACCCGGCCACCAGCCACCGGGGCACCACCAGCGTCACCGGCCACCTCCGCACCACCAGCCACCCCAGCACCAACAGCACCACCAACCACCTCAGCGCCACCGGCACCACCAACCGCCCCAGCGCCACCGGCACCGCCCACACCACCGGCGCCCCCCGCACCCCGCGCCTCCACCGCGCCGACCGCCTCCAGCACCGACCGCGCCGCCGCCATCGCGCCCGCCGGGGGAGCGTCCAGCAGCGCCAGGCCGGACGCGTCCGGGTCGCCCCACGCCGCCACCTGCAACGCGAACCCCGTCAGGTCCGCCACCTGGATCTCCGGCGCGGGGAACGCCGGAAGCCGCCCGTCCTCCGCCTCCGGCCAGCAGCGGTACACCGCACCGGGAGCCTCACGCCCCGCACGCCCGGCCCGCTGCCGCGCCGAGGCCCGCGACGCCCGTACCGTCGCCAGCGCGCTCAGCCCCCGGGCGTGGTCCACGCGCGGCTCCCGCGCCAGCCCGGAGTCCACGACGACCCGCACGCCCGGCACCGTCAGCGACGACTCCGCCACCGCCGTCGCCAGCACCACCCGCCGCCCGCGCCCCGGCGACAGCACCGCCTCCTGCACCGGGGCGGGCGCCCGGCCGTGCACCTGGAGCACCTCCACCCCGCGCAGGTCCGACAGCAGCCCGGCCACCCGGGCGATCTCGCCCACACCCGGCAGGAAACACAGCACGTCACCGTCGCGCTCGGCCAGCGCCCGCCGCACCACCCCCGCCACGTGCGCCAGCAGCGCCGGGTCCACGAACATCCCGTGCGCCGGCCGCACCGGCTTGCCCGGCGGGGCCCACACGACCTCCACCGGGTACGCCGTACCCGCCGCCTCCACGACGGGCGCGCCGCCCAGCAGCCGCGCCCACCCCTCGGCGTCCGTCGTCGCCGACGCCGCCAGCAGCCGCAGCTCCGGCCGCAGCGCCTCCCGTACGTCCAGCAGGAACGCCGCGACCGTGTCCGCGTCCAGATGCCGCTCGTGGCACTCGTCCAGCATCACCACGTCCACCCCGGGCAGCTCCTGGTCCCGCTGGAGCCGCTGGAGCAGCACCCCGGTCGTCACCACCTCGACGACCGTCTCCCGCGACACGACCCGCTCGCCGCGCACGGTGAACCCGACCCGGCCGCCGACCTCCTGGCCCAGCAGCCACGCCATCCGCCGCGCCGCGCCCCGCGCGGCGATCCGCCGGGGCTCGGCCACGACGACCCGCGCGCCCCGCTCCGCCAGCGCCAGCGGCACCAGCGTCGTCTTGCCGGTCCCGGGCGGCGCGCACAGCACCGCCGCCCCGTGCCCGTCCAGCGCCCGCTCCAGCGCGGGCAGGGCGTGCCGTACGGGAAGCCGCTCCCGCTCCTCCTCGCGGATCACCGGCTCACGCGCCCCGTCCGGAGCCCTCGCCCCGCCCGCCCCGGCCGACGTCCTCGCGCTCGTCCCGCTCGCACACGAAGACCGCCGTACCGGGGACGAGGCTGCCGCGCAGCGGCGACCAGCCGCCCCACTCCTGGCTGTTCCAGGCAGGCCACTCCGGCTCCACCAGGTCCACCAGCCGGAACCCGCCGGCCACCACGTCCCGCACCCGGTCGCCGATCGTCCGGTGGTGCTCCACGTAGACCGCCCGGCCCCGCTCGTCCTGCTCCACGTACGGCGTGCGGTCGAAGTAGGAGGCGGCCACCGTCAGCCCCTCGGGCCCCGGCTCGTCGGGGAACGCCCAGCGGATCGGGTGCGTCACCGAGAACACCCACCGGCCGCCCGGCCGCAGCACCCGCCGCACCTCCCGGAACACCCGCACCGGATCGGCGACGAACGGCACCGCCCCGTACGCCGAGCACGCCACGTCGAAGGAGCCGTCCCGGAACGGCAGCGTCCCCGCGTCCGCCTGCACCAGCGCCAGCCCGTCCGCGCCGATGCGCAGCGCGTGCTGGAGCTGCCGGTGCGACAGGTCCAGCGCCACCGGGCGGGCGCCCTCGGCCGCCAGCCAGCGCGAGCACTGCGCCGCGCCCGCGCCGATCTCCAGCACGTCCAGGCCGCTCAGCGACCCGGCAGGACCCAGCAGCCGCGCCTCCGCCTCGTCCAGCCCCTCGGGGCCCCACACGAACCGGTCGTCACCGAGGAAGCCGCCGTGCTCGCTCTGGTACTCGTCGGCGTTCCGGTCCCACCAGCCGCGGCTGGCCCGGCTGCTCTCCGCGTCCCCGGCGTCACGGCGGGTGGCCTCGGGTTCGTATTCTTGGATCATCTCGTCCGTCGTTGTAGTTTGCGCACTGCGCGCGTTCCGGGCGCCGCGGGGCGACTGCCCGGGGACCGCGCCGCGCACGGCGTGCGCCCCGGCGTGTCACCGGCGCTTTACGGCCAGGACGGCCTCGGCCAAGCTTAGTTGTGCCGGGTATGCGGAATTCCGCCCCGGGTGGGCGCCTTCGCGCATTGACCATGCCCCGCGGCGCCCGTATGCTAAAGGTTGCGCTGCGGGCCTGCGCGCCTCAGACGGAGCAGGCCGCGCTCGCATCTGTTGTATGTCCCCTCGGTTGTCGAGGCGCCACCGGTTCTCCCGGTTCGGCGCTTCCTTGGCTGTCCGGCTTCTGCAGCTGCGATACGGGCTCTCGGCGTAGCAGTACCTACGACTTCAATGTCCGTACCGGAGCCCTTTCCCACATGACGAGCAGCACCGAGACCACCGCCACCACCCCGCAGGTTGCGGTCAACGACATCGGTAACGAGGAAGCTTTCCTCGCCGCGATCGACGAGACGATCAAGTACTTCAACGACGGCGACATCGTCGACGGCGTCATCGTGAAGGTCGACCGGGACGAGGTCCTGCTCGACATCGGTTACAAGACCGAAGGTGTCATTCCGAGCCGCGAGCTCTCGATCAAGCACGACGTCGACCCGAACGAGGTCGTCAAGGTCGGCGACGAGATCGAGGCCCTTGTCCTTCAGAAGGAGGACAAGGAAGGCCGCCTGATCCTCTCGAAGAAGCGCGCCCAGTACGAGCGTGCCTGGGGCACCATCGAGAAGATCAAGGAAGAGGACGGCATCGTCACCGGCACCGTCATCGAGGTCGTCAAGGGTGGTCTCATCCTCGACATCGGCCTCCGTGGCTTCCTGCCGGCCTCCCTCGTCGAGATGCGCCGTGTCCGCGACCTCCAGCCCTACGTGGGCAAGGAGCTCGAGGCCAAGATCATCGAGCTGGACAAGAACCGCAACAACGTGGTCCTGTCCCGCCGCGCCTGGCTGGAGCAGACCCAGTCCGAGGTCCGCCAGACGTTCCTCACGACCCTCCAGAAGGGTCAGGTCCGCTCCGGCGTCGTGTCCTCGATCGTCAACTTCGGTGCCTTCGTGGACCTGGGTGGCGTCGACGGTCTGGTCCACGTCTCCGAGCTGTCCTGGAAGCACATCGACCACCCGTCCGAGGTCGTCGAGGTCGGCCAGGAGGTCACGGTCGAGGTCCTGGACGTCGACATGGACCGCGAGCGCGTCTCCCTGTCGCTGAAGGCGACGCAGGAGGACCCGTGGCAGCAGTTCGCCCGTACGCACCAGATCGGCCAGGTCGTCCCGGGTAAGGTCACGAAGCTGGTTCCGTTCGGCGCGTTCGTCCGCGTGGACGAGGGCATCGAGGGTCTGGTCCACATCTCCGAGCTGGCCGAGCGCCACGTGGAGATCCCGGAGCAGGTCGTCCAGGTCAACGACGAGATCTTCGTCAAGGTCATCGACATCGACCTCGAGCGCCGCCGCATCAGCCTCTCGCTGAAGCAGGCCAACGAGTCCTTCGGTGCCGACCCGGCGTCGGTCGAGTTCGACCCGACCCTGTACGGCATGGCCGCGTCCTACGACGACCAGGGCAACTACATCTACCCCGAGGGCTTCGACCCGGAGACCAACGACTGGCTGCCGGGCTACGAGGCCCAGCGCGAGGCGTGGGAGACCCAGTACGCCGAGGCGCAGCAGCGCTTCGAGCAGCACCAGGCCCAGGTCATCAAGTCCCGCGAGGCCGACGAGGCCGCCGCTGCCGAGGGTGGCTCCGCCGCCCCCGCCGGTGCCGGCGCCCCGACCGGTGGCTCCTACTCCTCGGAGTCGGACGACAACTCCGGCGCCCTGGCGTCGGACGAGGCGCTCGCCGCCCTCCGCGAGAAGCTGGCCGGCGGCCAGAGCTGAACGGCTCTGCACCGAACTGCTAGTTCCTAGCCGGTAACACCGAGGCCCGCCCCCACTGTGGGGCGGGCCTCGGTGCGTTTCCGCGCCCGGTCGCCGGCCCCCGCCCGGCGCGTCGGCACAGGCCGCGCGCGAGATGGACATCGCACCGTGCGAGATGGGCACCGGCGCACCGTGCGAGATGGGCACCGGCGCACTGTGCGGGATGGGCACCGGCCTCGGCGGGCCCGCGAGAGGGCGTCGGCGCGTGGCTCGTACCAGGCCCTCGGCGCGTCGGCGGGAATGTCAGTGGCCCGTGGGACGTTGTTCCGTGGGAACACGAGGAGGAGCGGTAATCGTGCTTGATCCGCAGGATTTGTACGCATGGGAGCCGAAGGGCCTGGCAGTCGCCGACATGGCGCTCGCCCAGGAATCGGCCGGCCTGATCATGCTCTATCACTTCGACGGATACATCGACGCGGGAGAGACCGGCGAGCAGATCGTCGACAGCCTGCTGGACTCCCTTCCGCACCAGGTCGTGGCCCGCTTCGACCACGACCGCCTGGTCGACTACCGGGCCCGCCGCCCGCTGCTCACCTTCCGCCGCGACCGCTGGACCGCCTACGACACCCCGGCCATCGAGCTGCGGATCGTCCAGGACGCCACCGGCGCGCCGTTCCTGCTGCTGTCCGGGCCCGAGCCCGACGTGGAGTGGGAGCGCTTCGCCGCCGCCGTGCGGCAGATCGTGGAGCGGCTCGGCGTGCGCCTCTCGGTCAACTTCCACGGCATTCCGATGGGCGTCCCGCACACCCGCCCCGTCGGCCTCACCCCGCACGGCAGCCGCACCGACCTCGTCCCGGGGCACCGCCCCTCGTTCGACGAGGCGCAGGTCCCCGGCAGCGCCGTCGCGCTCATCGAGTACAGGCTGATCGAGGCGGGGCACGACGTGCTGGGCGTCGCCGCGCACGTCCCGCACTACGTGGCCCGCTCCACCTACCCCGACGCGGCGCTCACCGCCGTCGAGGCGATCACGGCCGCGACGGGCCTGGTCCTGCCGGCCGTCGCGCACAACCTGCGCACGGCGGCGCAGCGTACGCAGACCGAGATCGAGCGTCAGATCGGCGAGGGCGACGAGGAGCTGGTCGCCCTGGTCAAGGGGCTTGAGCACCAGTACGACGCGATGGCGGGCGCCGAGACCCGGGGCAGCCTCGTCGCGGAGCCCGTGGACCTGCCGTCCGCCGACGAGATCGGCCGCGAGTTCGAGCGGTTCCTCGCCGAGCGCGAGGGCGACACGCCGTAACGCACGGGCGGCGGCCGTCACGGAGGGAGCGTCCACCGGGACGGCTGTCGGCCCCGTCGCGTCCGCCGCCCTGACCAGCCGTCCCTGTCAACGGCCGGGCGGCCGTGTCCGGGGCGGCCGACGGGCGCCTCGGGGGAGCCCCTAAGCTTCCGCTCATGCTGACCGTAGGTCTCACCGGCGGAATCGGCGCCGGCAAAAGCGAGGTCTCCCGCCTCCTCGTCTCGTACGGCGCCGTCCTCATCGACGCCGACAGGATCGCCCGCGAGGTGGTCGAGCCCGGCACGCCGGGCCTCGCCGCCGTCGTGGAGGCGTTCGGCCCGGACATCCTGACCGACGAGGGCACCCTGGACCGGCCCAGGCTCGGGTCCATCGTCTTCGGCGACGCCGAACGCCTCGCCACCCTCAACGGCATCGTCCACCCCCTCGTCGGCGCCCGCTCCGCCGAGCTCCAGGCCGCCGCCGCGCCGGACGCCGTCGTCGTCCACGACGTGCCGCTGCTCACCGAGAACGGCCTCGCCCCGCTCTACGACGTCGTCGTGGTCGTGGAGGCGTCCACCGGGACCCGGCTCGAACGGCTCGTACGGCTCCGGGGCATGACCGAGTCCGAGGCCCGCGCCCGCATGGCCGCCCAGGCCACCCCCGAGCAGCGCCGCGCCGTCGCCGACTACGTCATCGACAACGACGGCCCGCTCGAAGCGCTGGAACCGCGGGTCCGGAAGGTGTGGGAGGAGCTGACGGCACGCGCCGCCCGCACCGCGCCGGAATAGGCGGCCCGCCGGGGATGTTGAACGGCCCCAGCGAGGGGAAGGATCCGACCGTGCCCGACAGCAACCCGGAAACCCATGTCATCGACTACCGGGCGGCCGAGCAGCTGCTGGCCGCACGGGACCCGCGCGGCGCCGTCAAGCTGCTGGACTCGGTGATCGCCGCCCATCCGGAGAACACCGCCGCACGCCTCCTGCGCGCCCGCGCGTTCTTCGCGGCGGCCCAGCTGCGCCCCGCCGAGCTCGAGTTCGAGCTCGTCCTCGAGCGCGAGCCGGACAACGCCTACGCCCACTTCGGGCTGGCCCGCACCCTGCAACGGGCCGGCCGCCCCCAGCACGCCCGGCGCCACTTCCGCCTGGCCGCCGCCCTCGACCCGAAGCCCGAGTACCTGGAAGCGGCCCGCTTCGACACCCCGACGGACGGCGACGGCCCGACGCCGTGAACCCTGACGGCCCGACGCCGTTAACCCTGACCGCCCGGCGCGGGGAACCTCCGACCGGCACCGGCACGCATGGGCGCGCCGGGCAGGCGGTGCAGGCGGGGCGGGCTTCCCGCGGGGCGCCTGTGACCCCTGCGGGACACCCCTCTAGGGTCCCGTGGGCGGCCCGCCGCGCCGTCGGCCCGTGCGGCCGGGCCGGTACGGCTCGTACGGGGGAACGTCCGGGCCCGGCTGGTAACGGGCGCCCTGCCTCATGTGGCGCACGATCATCACCACGTCGGTGGCCACCACCAGCAGCAGCACCCCGCAGGCGATCGCCCAGCCCGTCCGGCCCGTCCACGCGAACGCGACGGTGCCGGCGAGGGCCCACAGCAGGCCCCACATCCCGAGCCCGAGGCGCAGCCGCAGCGGACTGCGCGCGGTGACCGGTTCGTTTCCACTGCGCATGATCATCGATCTCCCGCCCCGGCGGGTACCCACGAACCGCGCCTTGACCCCGCCCTCCGGTCCCGCTCCCGACCGACGGCGGGGCCCGTTGTCAGACCCCCGCCGTAAGGTCGGTGATGGACAGGACCCGACCGCCGGGGGACACGTCAGGGGAGGTGACCGGCTCATGAGCGACGACACGCCACGTGCGCGCGCCCCGCACGGCTGCGCCGCCGTGTTCCTGCCCGCCGCCCTGCCCCGCGACGGCCGCGTCGCCTTCTGGTCCCCCGACGGCGCCCCCCTCCCCTCCGCCCCGCCGTACGGCACCACCCCGCCGTACGCCACCGACCTGCCGTACGGCACCGCCCCGCCGCACGCCACCGGCCCGGCGGGCGTGACCGGCCCACCGGGGACACCCCGACCGGCAGAGACCATCGCCCCGCCGTGGCAGACCGGCACGCTCACGGTCGTACGGCGCCACGGCGACGGGGCCCGCAGCCGCCGCGTGCCCGCCCTGCTGCTGCCCGTCGCCGACGCCCTGCCCCTGCTCGCCGCCGCCCGCCACGACCCGCGCGCCCACCCCGCCACCGCCTGCTGGGGCGCCGCCACCCTGCACGGGCTGCACCTCGCCGCCCGGGGCCGCCTCCTGCCCGGCCTCACCGCCGACGACCTGGACGCCTGGCGGGCCGGCCCGCTGGACGCCGACGACATCGCCCACCTGCGCGCCGTCGCCGCCGCCATGCCGTACGAGGCGCACGCCGTGCCCGTACCGGGCCGCAAACCGCTGCAGCTGCCCGAGCCCGAGGCGCTCGTCCGGGCGTTCCTCGACGCCGTGGCCGACAGCCTGCCGCGCACGCCCGCCGCCGCGTACGCCGCGGGGGCGCCGTTCGCCGCGCGGGAGCCGCAGCGGCTGCCCCACGCGCGCGCGTGGGCCGCCGAGGCGGCCGCCGGGATGGACGCGGGCGTCCGCGTCTCGCTGCGCCTCGACCTCTCCTCGTACGAGCTGTTCGACACGGCCCCGGACGGCGGCGACGAGCGGCGGGCCGCGGCGGCGGTCGTCCAGGTGCACAGCCTCGCCGACCCCGCCCTCGTCCTCGACGCCGACGCCCTGTGGGCCGGTGAGGACGACCACCTGGGGCCCCGCGCGCGCGTGGACGCCCTGCTCGCCCTGCGCCGCGCCGCCCGCGTCTGGGCCCCGCTCGGCCGGCTCCTGGAGCGCCCCGTCCCCGACGTCCTCGCTCTCACCGAGGACGAGCTGTACGAGCTGCTGGGCCCCGCCGCCGCCCGCCTCGACGCGGCGGGCGTCACCGTGCACTGGCCCCGCGAGCTGGCCCGGACGCTCACCGCCGCCGCCGTGGTCCGGCCCGCGCCCGGTTCCGCCACGGACGGCACGGCGTTCTTCGACAGCGCCTCCCTGCTCCGTTTCGACTGGCAGCTCGCCCTGGACGGCGACCCCCTGACCGAGCGGGAGATGGACGCCCTCGCTGAGGCCCACCGGCCCGTCGTACGGCTCCGCGACCGCTGGGTCGTCGTCGATCCCGCCCTCGTCCGCAAGGCACGCAAGCGGCAGCTCGGCCTGCTGGAGCCGGTGGACGCGCTCGCCGCCGCCCTCACCGGCACCGCCGAGGTCGACGGCGAGACCGTGCCCGCCGTCCCCGTCGGCGCGCTCGCCGACCTGCGCGACCGGCTCACCGCGGGACCCGTCCCCGCTGCCCCGCCGCCCGGCCTCGACGCGACCCTGCGCGACTACCAGCTGCGCGGCCTGGCCTGGCTCGACCTGATGGCCTCCCTCGGCCTCGGCGGCTGCCTCGCCGACGACATGGGCCTCGGCAAGACCGTCACGCTCATCGCCCTCCACCTGCGCCGCGCCCGCCCGGAACCGACCCTCGTCGTCTGCCCCGCCTCACTCCTCGGCAACTGGCAGCGCGAGATCCGCCGCTTCGCGCCCGGCGTGCCCGTCCGCCGCTTCCACGGCGCCGCCCGCACCCTCGACGGCACCGACGGCGGGTTCGTCCTCACCACGTACGGCACGATGCGCACCAGCGCCGCGCAGCTCGCCGCACAGCCGTGGGGCCTGGTCGTCGCGGACGAGGCGCAGCACGTGAAGAACCCGTTCTCCGCCACGGCCAAGGCGCTGCGCACGATTCCCGCCCCCGCCCGCGTCGCCCTCACCGGCACGCCCGTCGAGAACAACCTCTCCGAGCTGTGGGCCCTGCTCGACTGGACCACCCCCGGCCTCCTCGGCCCGCTGAAGGCGTTCCGCGCCCGGCACGCCCGCGCCGTCGAGAACAGCGAGGAGATCGAGAACGAGGAGGCCGTCGAGCGGCTAGCCCGGCTCGTCCGCCCCTTCCTGCTGCGCCGCCGCAAGTCCGACCCGGGCATCGTCCCCGAGCTGCCGCCCAAGACCGAGTCCGACCACCCCGTGGCCCTCACCCGCGAGCAGGCGTCCCTCTACGAGGCGGTCGTCCGCGAGACGATGACCGCCATCGAGGAGTCCCGGGGCATGGCCCGCCGGGGCCTGATCATGAAGCTGCTCACCTCGCTCAAGCAGATCTGCAACCACCCGGCGCAGTACCTGAAGGAGGACACGCACCGGCTCGCGGGCCGCTCCGGGAAGCTGGCCCTCCTCGACGAGCTGCTCGACACGATCCTCAGCGAGGACGGCTCGGTCCTCGTCTTCACCCAGTACGTGTCCATGGCCCGGCTCCTCACCTCCCACCTGACGGCCCGCGCCATCCCCTCCCAGCTGCTGCACGGCGGCACCCCGATCGCGGAGCGGGAGCGGATGGTCGACCGCTTCCAGGCCGGCGACGTCCCCGTCTTCGTCCTGTCGCTGAAGGCAGCGGGCACCGGCCTCAACCTCACCCGCGCCGGGCACGTCGTCCACTACGACCGCTGGTGGAACCCGGCCGTCGAGGAACAGGCCACCGACCGCGCCTACCGCATCGGGCAGACCCAGCCCGTCCAGGTCCACCGGCTGATCGCGGAGGGCACCGTCGAGGACCGCATCGCCGAACTCCTCGCCTCCAAGCGGGCGCTGGCCGACGCCGTCCTCGGCTCCGGCGAGGCCGCCCTCACCGAGCTGACCGACCGCGAGCTGGCGGACCTCGTGTCGCTGAGGAGGCCGTCGTGACCCTGAGGAGGCCGTCATGACCCCCCGACCCGCCGCCGCGAACCGGCCCGCCCCGCGCCGCCCCGGAAGCGGCGGCCTCCGCGCCGCGCTGCCCGCCCACGACGACCGGCGCCGCACCTTCCCGGCACTGCCGTCCGTCCCCGGCGGGAACGGCGGGTTCGCCACCACCTGGTGGGGCAACGCCTGGGTCGCCGCCCTGGAGGAGACCGCCCTCGACCCGGCCCGCCTCGCCCGCGGCCGCGCCTACGCGGGCCGGGGCCTCGTGGACGCCGTCACCGTCACACCCGGCCGCGTCACGGCGTACGTCCACGGCAGCCGCGCCCGCCCGTACCGCACGCAGATCCGGCTCCAGGTCCTCGGCGACGACGACTGGGAGACGTTCCTCGACGCCGCGGCGGCCCGCCCCGACCACATGGCGGCCCTGCTCGACAAGGACGTCCCCCAGGCGCTGGCCGACCTCACCGACCTCCTCCCGCACGCCGGGGACCTGATCCCCGACTGCTCCTGCCCCGACGACGGATACCCCTGCAAGCACGCCGCCGCCCTCTGCTACCAGGCGGCCCGCCTCCTGGACGAGGACCCGTTCACGCTGTTCCTCATGCGCGGGCGCGGCGAGCAGGAGATCCTCGCCGCGCTCGGCCACCGCAGCGCCGCCGCCTCCGCCGCCGAGGCCGGGGCCGCGCCGCCCCCGCCCGTGGCCACCGTGCCCGCCCGCGAAGCCGTCACGGCGGTACGGACGGCCGCACTGCCTCCGCCGCTGCCGCCCCCGGCCCACCCCGGCCGCCCGCCCGTCTACCCGGAGGCGCCCGGCGCGCCCGACCCGCTCGCCCTGGAGCTCCTCGCCACCGAGGCGGCCGCCCGCGCGCACACCCACCTGACCACAGGGCACGACCCGGTCGCGGGCCTCACCCCGTGGCAGGACGCTGTCCGGCTCGCCGCCGCCCACCCCGGCTCCGGCCTCACCGCCGGCACCCGCGCCCTGTACCGGGACATCGCCGCCGCCGTGGACCGCACACCGGCCGACCTGGCGCGCGCCGTCGCCGCCTGGCGCCAGGGCGGACCAGCCGGACTCGCCGTGCTGGAAGAGGCCTGGGACCCGCCCGCCGGGCCCTTCGACCGGGCCAGACCCGCCCTCACCGCCGCCGACTTCCCGCACTTCCGGCCGTGGCGCAACAGGCTTTCCACCGCCACGCTCCAGCTCCGCTACGGCCGCGACGGGCTCTGGTACGGCTACGAGTCGGACGCGGGCCGCGAGGACTGGTGGCCGCGCGGCACCCCGGACCCCGACCCGGTCGGAGCGCTCGCCGGACTGCTCGGCACCTGAGCGTTACGCTGCAAGCCTGTTCGTGCTGACGATCGGTCGACCCCAAGGGGGAGCGGTGGAAGCGGAGTTGGTGGCGCTGGCGTCGACGGGGGCGGCTGCCCTCGTGCAGCAGATGGTCGGCGAGGCGTGGGAACAGACCCGGGGGCGGGTCGCCGCGTTCTTCGCCCGCCGCTCGGGCCAGGACGTGGCGGTGATCGACGGGGAGCTGGAGGAGGCCAGGGCCGAGCTGGTGGACGCCGAGCGGTCCGGTGACGAGCAGGCCAGGGACGAGGCGCTCACCGAGTGGCGCAGCCGCATGCGCCGCGCCCTGCGCAACGACCCGGAGGCGGCCGGGGAACTGCGCGCCCTGCTGGACGAGTTGAAGGGAACGGAGGCCGCGCCCCGGCAGGTCGTGGAGACCCACAACACGATGACCCACAGCACCGTGCACGGCGGCACGGTGATCCAGGCCGGCACGGTCGGCAGCATCAACTCCGGCGGTGAACGGGCCGGGTGACCTTCACCCCCAAGGGCGGGGACCGTGGAGGTGGCGTGACAGTCCGCTTCAAACGTCCCTCGATAGGGTGAATGCGGGGTGCGCCGTAACCCGTCCGGACGCCGGGCGCGTTAACCGGAGTGCGGGCGAGTGCCCGTGACGAACTCCGGAAGGCAGGAAGCCATGAGGCACAGTCGCCGAAATGGTCTGGTCATTCTGATGGCCACGAGCGGCGCGCTCGCGCTGGCCGCCGGCTCGGCGCAGGCCGACGCCGGCGCGTCGGGCGCGGCGGTCGGCTCGCCCGGACTGATCTCGGGCAATGGGGTGCAGCTGCCGGTGCACGTCCCGGTCAACGTCTGCGGGAACACCGTGAACGTGGTGGGCGTGCTGAACCCCGCGTTCGGCAACGGCTGCGCGAACAAGGGTGGCGGCGCGCACGGCTCCCACCAGGACAAGCCCGGCACGTCCCACGGCTCCGGCCACGGCGGCAAGGGCCAGGGCGGGCGCGGCAGCGGCAACGGGGGCGGAGCGACCGCCGACGGCGCCGCCGTGGGCTCACCCGGCGTGATCTCCGGCAACGGAGTGCAGCTCCCCGTGGACCTGCCGGTCAACGTCTCGGGGAACTCGGTCAACGTCGTCGGCATCGGCAACCCGGTCTTCGGCAACACCTCCGACAACGGCGGCGCCGAGCCGCCCACGCAGGTCACCCCGCCGAAGCCCGCCGAGCCCGCAGAGCCCGCGAAGCCCGCCGAGCCGACCACGCCGCCGAAGAGCGACGAGCCCGCGAAGCCCGCCGCGCCCAAGCCCGCCGCGGAGGCACCCGCACACGCCCCGACCCTCGCGGTCACGGGCACCGGCGACCTCGTCGGCATCGGCCTGCCCGCCGCGGGGCTGCTCATTGCCGGGGCGATGATCTACGGCCGCTCCCGCCGGTCGTCCGCCCGCGCCTGACCGGCCCCGGGCGGCCCCTCGGGGAGTCCGTCACCGGGGCCGGGACGCCAGGACACCAGTACGGCCTCGATGGCCGGGGCCACCCGGACCCGGGCCTGGTACCGCGGCACCCCGCTCAGGAGCAGCGCGTCGTACGGGGTGTCCCGGTGCCGCACCGACGCCCGTACGGCCGCCGTGACCGCGCCCTCGTCCAGGGCGCGCCCGGCAGCCGTACGGCCCACCCGTCCGCTGCCGCGCACCGAGGCGTGCGCGGCGATCTCGGCGGCCCGGTCGGCCGGGCACCCGGGGAACAGGCGCCGTATCTCCGCCTCCAGCGCCGCCGTGAACGCCGCGTCCTGGGCCGCGCGCCGCTCCGCGTCCCTGGCCCTGCGCCGCGCCCGCGCCCCGGCGTCGGCCCGGCACGCCGCCTCAGCCCGGGCCAGGGCCGCCTCCTCCACGAGGATGCCCTGCCGCTCGTACCGGGTGCGGCGCCGGTCGTGCCGTACGACCACCGCCCAGCGGCCGCTCGCCTCCCGGGCGCGCCGGGTGAGCGCCGCGTCGCCGCGCGGCAGGTAGACCAGGTGCGCCAGCTCGGCGCAGTACAGGCAGAGCGGCGCGGACTCCTCCACCACCATCCGCCGCAGCGGGCCCCGGCGGCACCGCGAGCAGCGGGCGCGCGGGCGGCGTGGCTCGACCACCACGACCGGGTCTCGCGGCACGGCACACCTCCCCCGGGGAAGCCGTACGACGCTGAGGTCATCCCCGCGCCGCCCCCACCCCGAAACCGCCCCGGCGCCCGCCGCGTTCACCCGGAACGCGGCCACCGCACCACGCGGCCGCCGCGCGGCCACCGCACCACGCGGAACCGTCCCACCGCGACGGGCCGTCCTCCCGAGTCTCGGCGCCCGGACCCGGTGGACGGCCGCCTGTGGCGGGAGCGCCGCACCGCCCCCGCCCGCCCCTGCCCTTGCCCCGACCCCGGCCCTGCCCTGGCCTGCCCCGGCCCCGGCCGGAGCCTGCGCGCACCGGGCCGGAGGGAGGGCCGGGCGGCCTACTGCCGGTAGCCGCTGAGGAAGCGCCCGATCCGGCTGATCGCCGCGTCGAGGTCGTCGGCGTACGGCAGCGTGAGGATGCGGAAGTGGTCGGGGCGCGGCCAGTTGAAGCCCGTGCCCTGCACGACCTGGATCTTCTCCCGCAGCAGCAGGTCCAGGACGAACTTCTCGTCGTCGTGGATCGGGTGCACCTTCGGGTCGAGGCGGGGGAACGCGTACAGCGCGCCGCGCGGCTTCACACAGGACACGCCCGGGATCTCGTTCAGTTTCTCCCACGCCCGGTCGCGCTGCTCGTACAGCCTGCCGCCCGGCGCGGTCAGCTCCTTGATGGACTGCCGTCCGCCGAGCGCCGCCTGGATCGCGTACTGCGCCGGGGCGTTGGGGCACAGCCGCATGGAGGCGAGCATCGTCAGGCCCTCCAGGTAGTCGCGGGCGTGCTGCCTGGGGCCGCTGACGACGAGCCAGCCGGAGCGGAAACCGGCCACGCGGTACGTCTTC